>DHJG01000086.1:9834-19766 GCA_002404215.1 Desulfosporosinus sp. UBA4726 | reverse complement strand
GCAGAAAACGCTCCTCTGGGGTGGTGCTATGGAGAATGGATGGGGTCGCTTACTAGAAAGGCGCTCCTTGGGCTAGGATCTGAAATTGATAGAAGATATGTATTGAATAAATATTTATAAGTATGTATAATCTAAAACAATAGGATGAGCTGACGGATAATATTAACATGTAGGATGGGTTTTCTAACACATCCAAAAGAGAGGGGAAAATTTAAATGTTTAAACCGAAATTTCGTCTTGTAGTGGCCGGAGTACTTAGCCTAAGCCTCTTGACACTTGCTGGGTGCGGAAGTACCAGCGCTCCAACACCGGCAACACCTGCTCCCACGGAAAAGATTCTGAAGGTTGGGTCTGATATTGCCTATGCACCGTTCGAATTTATGGATGAAAAACAACAGGCTACGGGGTTTGATATTGATCTGATTAAAGCTCTAGGAACTGATATGGGATACACTAAGACCAACATAGAGACATCTGCTTTCGATGGCTTGATTGCTGCGTTACAAGCAGGGAAATATGATGCGGTGATTTCAGCAATGACGATCACGCCAGACCGGGCTAAAAATGTTCAATTCAGTGACAAGTATTTTAAAAGTACGCAGTATATAGCTATGAAAAAAGGTTCCAACTTTAAAACGTTGGCAGACTTGAAAGGTAAAAAAATTGGGGTCCAACTCAATACTACCGGACAATTTGCAGTTGAGAAACTTGGAATGACAACAAAGAAATATGACACAACACCGGACGCTCTTAACGATCTTCTGAATGGTGGAGTGGATGCTGTTGTGGCCGATGCACCAGTTGTGCTTTGGTTCCAAGCACAAAATCCTAGTGCCCAAATTGAATCGGTGGATGGAGCCACTGGTGAAGAGTTCTACGGAATTGGCATGAAATTGGACGATAAGGAATTAGGTGCTAAAATGAACGCATCGTTAAAAAAATTAATTGCTAGCGGAAAATATAATGAGATTTACAAGAAGTGGTTTAAAGAGGATGCCCCGAAATTCTAAGGGACCCTTTTCTATCCACTCGTGAATCCACTGAGAAATAAATCTAAAGGAAGGCACTTAGATCGAGTGCCTTCCTTTTTAGTTCGCTAAACTTGGTCGAGAATTAAAATAAATCGTACGAAATGTGAAGTTGGGTTCTTTTGGGATACTTTATTGCTTGTATAAATTTGTCCTAAAATGTATAATTTCAGGCAGTGGTAAGAGGAACAGGAGAATAGTCGCTACAGCACGAATGTTATCCTGTTTTATGAAATGAAAAATATAGAAGAAAAATAAGGAGGATTTTCCATGGAAATGAACTGGAAGGCAGCCATCGATAGCATCCCTATACTGAATAAAGCAGCACTACTTACATTGGAGCTGACTGCCGGAGCTATTGCTATTGGGGTTGTCATAGCCCTATTTATGGCGTTAGCTCGCTTATCAAAAAAAAGAATTTTGCGCGCGGTTGCGATTACCTATATTGATTTTTTTAGAGGGACACCATTATTAGTTCAAATCTTCTTAGTTTATTTTTTAGTCCCTAGATTGCTTAATTGGGACACTCTGCCGGAGAACTATCAGTATTTCGCAGGGGTTTTGGCTATGGGCCTCAATTCAGGTGCTTATATTGCTGAAATATTTAGAGCGGGAATTCAATCGATTGATCGTGGACAATCGGAAGCAGCGCGGTCGTTGGGGATGAGCCATAGTCAGTCCATGCGTTATGTGATCCTTCCCCAAGCCTTCAAGCGCGTGATTCCGCCCTTGGGCAACGAGTTTATTGCCTTGCTTAAAGACTCATCACTGTTATCTATAATTGCCATCCAAGAACTTTTCTATAGCGGGAAGATTATTGCCGGGCGGACGTTCCAACCCATTCCCATGTATATAGCGGTTGCCTTGTACTATCTTTTAATGACCCAGTTGATTTCCCAATGGGTTGCGTATATGGAAAGGAGGTTGGGCAAGAATGATCTACGTTAAGAACTTATATAAGTCCTATGGCAAACTTGAAGTGCTTAAGGGGATTGATTGCCACATCCGCGAAAAAGAAGTGGTCGTTGTCATTGGTCCAAGTGGCTCGGGGAAGAGCACTTTTCTGCGGTGTCTAAATAAACTGGAAGAGCCGACAAAAGGAGAAATTACTGTCGATGGGATTGTACTTAACTCTGAGGCAAATGTTAATGTGATTCGTCGAGAAGTAGGCATGGTTTTTCAGCGGTTTAATCTTTTTCCGCATATGACAGCACTACAAAACGTAGTACTTGCGCCAGAGATTGTTCGCAAAACGAAGAAGGCTGAGGCGGAGAAGATTGGTTTAGAGCTATTGGCTAAAGTCGGTCTATCCGATAAAGCGGGCGAATACCCTGATCGCCTTTCAGGTGGGCAACAACAACGTGTGGCGATCGCTCGGGCCTTAGCTATGAAACCAAAGATCATGCTTTTTGACGAGACTACCTCAGCCCTAGATCCAGAAATGGTTGGGGAGGTTCTTGCCGTAATGAAAGACTTAGCCCGTGAAGGGATGACCATGGTCGTTGTGACTCACGAGATGGGATTTGCGCGTGAAGTAGGCGATCGAGTAATTTTCATGGATGAAGGGATTATTATGGAAGAGGGAGAGCCCAACCAAGTGTTTGAGCACCCCAAGAATCCTCGGACTCAGGCGTTTCTAAGTAAAATACTGTAGCTTTTTGTACACGCTCCTTGGGCTAGGTAAGGCCCGAGGAGCGTTTTCTGCACGCGTCAGCATAACGCACCAATCTTCAACACGAATACTGAACTGGCAAAGCATACCTAAACGTTCCCGTTCCAAGCCCCAGACGCAGTGTGACACAGCGCGACGTCTTTTACAAAAGCAGCCCAGCAAACTTCCGTTCAAGCTCCCGACCCCAAACACGGGGCAGCGAACAAGGATGTGAGCTGCCGCCATAGCGCCAAGGACGGCGCTTATGGCGGGAACCCCGCTCCCAAAAGCAGGAGCATGAACGGTTAGTTTGCTCTGCGTCGTAAGACTGAGTGCTGTGTCACACAAGGCCCTCCACAAGTCCCCGAGTATAGAGTTCTTCAAGGATGGTTATCCTCCTAAGGTAGAAGTTATTAAAGCCTGAGTAAAATTAAGGCTTCAGAATTTTTGATAATTCAAGGGGGTTGTTTTTGGTGTTAGGTAAAGTCAAATGGTTCAGCAAACAAAAAGGCTACGGATTCATCGAGCAGGAAAATGGGGAAGATATCTTTGTGCATTTTCAATCTGTAATTGGAGAGGGCTTTCGTACGCTTGAAGAGGGACAGCCTGTTGAGTTCGATGTCATTCAAGGTCCACGCGGTGAACAAGCTTCTAACGTTAAGACCCAGTAAAAATGAGTTGCCTCAGGAAGAATCGTTGGAAATAATAACAATGATTTTCTCTGAGGTTTTTAATTAGAAAAAGAAATCTACAGTTAAACTTTTCAATAAGCAGGATTTTTTACGTAAATCGGGAATATTACATATATACCATCTTAGAAGGGGGTTGAATTAATGAACATTATTATTCGAGGTAAACATATCGAACTGACGGACGCACTTAAAGAGTATGTCATGAAACGGGTGGGTAAGTTAGAAAAATACTCAGATGAGTTCATGGACGTACAAGTTACCTTACTCGTCGAACGTGATCGGCATCGCGTAGAGGTAACAGCCCCAATCCATGGTATGATTTTACGCGGGGAAGAAGAAACTGAAGATATGTATTCTTCGATCGATATGGTCGTAGAAAAATTGGAACGCCAAATCGATAAATACCGGACAAGAATTAATAAACGGATGCGTTCTAAGGTCTTAAAGGATCATGAACCCAAACAACCAGTTGTGAACGATGAACCAAAAGAGGAAATTGTTCGAAATAAGAAGTTCCCTGCTAAGCCCATGTCGGTGGAAGAAGCGATTATGCAGATGAACCTGGTGGGACATACGTTCTTTGTGTTTACGAATTCGGAAAGCCAAGAAATGAACGTTGTTTACCTTCGTAACAATGGAGACTATGGATTGCTGCAACCTCAAGTTTAGATAGACTTAAACCGAGTAAGTCGCGTGGCATATTCGGACGCAGAAACAGTAGATTTAGGTCAAAAGGCCCGCATTAGCGGGCCTTTTGACGTACCGGTCTAAACGAAGAAGTTTCTGGAAGGAAAAAGATCCCATGAGTAAATCGCTCGCTCCAGTTGCAGTGGGTTCTCTAGAATGTTAAACTTAAGAAATACACGATGATTGAAGAAGGGTGGATATAATGGGGTTTTTAGATTTGTTCGATGATAATGCGCGCGAAATACGAAAATATCAAAAGCGCGTTGCAGTGATTAATAGCTTTGAACCTAAGATTCAAGTACTTAGTGATGAGGAATTGCGTGGCAAGACCTTTGAGTTCAGAGGGCGTTTGGAACAGGGTGAAAGTTTGGATTGTCTATTGCCAGAGGCCTTTGCGGTTGTTAGAGAGGCTAGCAAAAGGGTAATTGAGCAGCGGCACTATGATGTGCAGCTCATTGGGGGTATGGTACTTCATGATGGCCGAATTGCGGAGATGCGCACTGGGGAAGGAAAAACCCTCGTGTCTACTTTGCCTGCCTATTTGAATGCCTTAACGGGTCAAGGCGTTCATATCGTGACGGTCAACGATTACTTGGCTCGTCGTGACAGTGAATGGATGGGTCGGATTCATCAGTTCCTTGGCCTTTCCATTGGCTTAGTAGTTCATGGTTTAAACTATGAGGAACGCCGAAATAGCTATGCCGCAGATATTACGTATGGGACAAATAACGAATTTGGCTTTGACTATTTGCGGGATAATATGGTCACTCGACCGGAAGCATTGGTTCAGCGTGAAGTTAATTATGCTATCGTAGATGAAGTGGACTCGATTCTCGTCGATGAGGCGCGGACCCCGCTTATTATTTCCGGTGAGGCGGACAAGCCCACGGAATTATATTTCAGGGTAGCTATGATTATTCCTCGCTTAAAACCTGAAGATGATTATAAAGTCATCGAAAAAGAGCGTGTTGTCACCCTCACAGAGCAAGGAGTCAGCCGAGTGGAGAGCATGCTAGGCGTGGATAACCTTTATGAGGATATTCATACGGAGTTAGCCCATCATATCAATCAAGCATTGAAAGCCCAAACACTCTTCAAACGCGATCGCGACTACGTGGTCAAAGACGGCGAAGTCATTATTGTCGATGAATTTACCGGACGACTGATGATTGGTCGACGTTATAGTGAAGGCCTTCACCAAGCCATTGAGGCCAAAGAAGGCGTAAAGATCGAGAAGGAATCACAAACCTTGGCTACGATTACTTTCCAGAATTACTTCCGGATGTATAAAAAACTCTCTGGGATGACTGGAACAGCTATGACAGAAGAGGCAGAGTTCCGGAAAATCTATAAACTCGATGTTGTCGAGATTCCTACAAATAACCCAGCGATCCGGGTTGATGAGCCAGATGTGATTTACCGTTCGGAAGAAGGAAAGTTTTTAGCGGCGGTGGAAAGTGTAATTTCACGCCATGCCAAAGGACAACCGATTCTTGTAGGAACAGTTTCCGTCGAGAAATCCGAGCACTTGAGTGATCTGATGGGGCGACGTGGAATTCCACATCAAGTTCTCAATGCCAAATACCATGAAAAAGAGGCCCAAATTGTGGCCGAAGCTGGTCAGCGCGGGATGGTTACGATTGCCACAAACATGGCGGGTCGGGGAACGGATATTATCTTGGGTGAAGGTGTGTCTGAGCTTGGTGGGTTACATATCATTGGCACAGAACGACACGAATCACGGCGAATTGATAACCAATTACGTGGACGTGCCGGACGTCAAGGTGACCCGGGATCAACCCAATTCTTTATTTCATTAGAAGATGACCTAATGCGCATGTTCGGTGCGGACAATATTATGGGCATTATGGATAAATTAGGGATGGACGATTCTATGCCGATTACGTCCAGAATGATCTCTCGTTCCATTGAAACCGCCCAACGGCGTGTAGAGAACCGCAACTTTGACATCCGGAAACATGTCCTTGATTATGATGATGTTATGAATCAACAACGAGAAGTGATTTATGGACAGCGCCGTGCGGTTCTTATGGGCGAAAACCTGCATGACAATATTATGGACATGCTGGAAAAAGCGGTCACCGACAGCATTAGTATGTTTAGTGGAGAAAGCCCGTTCCCAGAAGAATGGGACCTGTCAGCCTTAGCCGATTATGTCGAAAGTTTTTTTCTGCCGGGAATCCATTTAAATCCTGAAGAGCTTGCGGACCTATCGAAAGAAGATATCGAGGAAATGTTGATTGATCAAGCCAAGGAATTTTATGAAAGTCGCGAAGAACAGTTCGGTGCTGAGCTGATGCGTGAGATTGAACGCGCCGTGATGCTTCAGATTGTAGACAGCAAATGGATGGATCATCTTGATGCGATGGATATGTTGCGTGAGGGAATTGGTCTGCGTGCTTATGGACAGAAAGATCCCTTGGTTGAATACAGGCGTGAAGGATTTGAAATGTTCCAAGCGATGATTGACTCCATTCAGGACGATATTATCCGTTATGTAATGCGAGTGACTCCGCAGGTCCGGGAAGCAGTAGTTGAAAAACCTCGGAACGTGACAGAGAACCTCTATGAAGGGGAACCAAGTGAACCGGTGCAAGCCGGAGATCAGATCGGTCGCAATGATCTCTGCTCGTGTGGAAGCGGGAAAAAGTATAAGAAGTGCTGTGGAGCAGAGAAGAAATAGGTTTTGGAAGGGTGAATATAAAGTGCTTTCTGATTGGAAAAAGGAACTGGAGACGTTAACATTGTGCT
The DNA here is from genome assembly GCA_002404215.1 of Desulfosporosinus sp. UBA4726. GTDB lineage: Bacteria > Bacillota > Desulfitobacteriia > Desulfitobacteriales > Desulfitobacteriaceae > Desulfosporosinus. The sequence goes on along the minus strand of DHJG01000086.1, from coordinate 12,936 downwards.
TGGCAGATTTGAGGGTTTCCCTTTGACGTCTCTCAGCGTATAGAGAAGATTAGTGCTCTGGAGAGAGAGTTTCAACGGCCTAATTTGTGGGATGATGCTGTCTTAGCGCAAAAAATCATGCAGGAGTTAGCCTATCATCAAAGTAAAGTCAAGATTTACGTAGAATTAGAGCAGGAAATTGAGGAAACGGCGACACTCTGGCAGCTGGCTACTGAGGAAGACGATGTGAGTCTTGAGTCAGAGATTGAGCAAGGCATTAAGAAGCTTCGTCAACGGTTTGAGGCTTTAGAACTTGAGATACTGCTCAGTGGGCCGTATGATCGGAACAATGCTATATTAACCCTACACGCGGGAGCAGGGGGTACGGAAGCGCAAGATTGGGTGCAAATGCTTTATCGGCTATATATGCGCTGGGGAGAGCGACATGGCTATAAAGTGGAGACCTTAGATTTTTTAAATGGGGATGAGGCAGGTATTAAAAGCGCGACACTGTCTATCAGTGGAGAAAACGCGTACGGGTATGCCAAGTCTGAAAAAGGCGTGCACCGATTAGTGAGGATTTCCCCGTTTGATGCATCAGGACGTCGTCATACCTCGTTCGCTTCTGTGGACGTTATCCCGGAAGTGTCGGAGGATAATGAGATAACCATTGATACCGAAGATTTGAGAGTAGATACCTACCGATCCGGTGGGGCTGGCGGTCAGCATGTCAACAAGACCGATTCCGCGATTCGGATTACTCACTTGCCGTCGGGGGTCGTAGTCCAGTGTCAGAGTGAACGCTCCCAAACTCAAAACAAAGCTGCAGCCATGAGAGTTTTGCAGGCCAAATTGTTGGAACTTAAGCTCAAGGAGCAAGAAGCTGAGATTAACGAAATTCGTGGCGAGCAACAAGAGATCGCTTGGGGAAGTCAGATTCGTTCGTATGTATTTCATCCTTACAGCATGGTCAAAGACCACCGTACCAATGAGGAAACAGGAAATGTCTCAGCGGTAATGGATGGAGAAATTGATGCGTTCATAGCAGCCTTTCTCCAGAAGACTAAGACCATACAGTAAAAAAACTAAGAAAAAGAGCTAAAGGAGGGAATCACTTGACCACCATTGAACTGAAGCGAGTAGCCAATGCTCTCCGTCAAGACATAATTTCCATGCTTGTAACTTCAAAATCCGGACACCCAGGTGGAAGTTTATCCGCCGCTGAAATCGTGGCTACGTTATTCTTCCAGGAAATGAAAATAAACCCTCAAGATCCCCGTTGGTCGGACCGGGATCGCTTTGTCCTTTCTAAAGGGCATGCGGCCCCTGTGCTTTATGCGGCACTGGCAGAGAAGGGGTATTTCCCTAAGGAAGAGCTGCAAGGGCTTCGCCAAACTGGCCGTATGCTACAGGGTCACCCCGATATGAAGAAGACCCCAGGCGTAGATATGTCCACAGGTTCCTTAGGACAAGGTCTTTCAGCGGCCAATGGAATGGCTCTAGCGGGAAAGCTGGATGGCAAAGATTATCAAGTTTTCGCTTTACTGGGTGACGGTGAGATGGCAGAGGGACAAATTTGGGAAGCAGCTATGGCGGCAGCTCACTACAAACTGGATAATGTCACAGCCGTCTTAGATTTTAACGGGTTACAAATTGACGGAACGACAGATAGTGTTATGTGTTCAACTCCGCTAGCAGAAAAATGGCGGGCTTTTTGCTGGCATGTGATCGAAGTCGATGGACATGATGTCGATGCTTTGGTTGCGGCGTTTGCTGAGGCAAAACAGGTCAAAGGAAGTCCGACCATTATCATTGCCAAGACGGTAAAGGGCAAAGGAGTTTCCTTTATGGAAAATCAAGCGGGCTGGCATGGCAATGCACCAAGTGTTGAGCAAGGCGAGCAGGCACTGAAAGAATTACGGGAGGAGGCGTTAAACCTTGGCTGATAAAGTAGCGACACGTGATGCGTATGGCAAGGCTCTTCTGGTATTAGGGGCGGAAAACCCCAATGTTGTGGTATTAGATGCAGATTTGTCGAAATCGACCAAGACCGCTGACTTTGGTAAAAAATATCCGGAGCGGTTCTTTAATATGGGTATTGCTGAGGCCAACCTCATGGGGACGGCTGCTGGACTGGCTGCAGCAGGCAAAATTCCGTTTGCGAGCACATTCGCAATTTTTGCAGTTGGACGTGCTTTTGAGCAAATCCGCAACTCGATTGCATATCCGAAGCTAAATGTTAAGATTGCTGCCACACACTCCGGAATTACTGTAGGGGAAGACGGTGGGTCGCATCAGGCCATCGAAGACGTAGCAATCATGCGTGCTGTCCCAAATATGGTTGTTCTAGTCCCTGCCGATGGGGAGGAAACTCGTCAAGTGATTTTGGCTGCTGCTAAATATAACGGACCGGTCTATATTCGGATGGGGCGATTGGCGGTTCCACTCCTTTTTGGAGACGATTATCATTTTGAAATCGGGAAGGCAAATGTCTTAAGTGAAGGGACAGATGTCGCCATCATGGCTAACGGAGTAATGGTGTCTATGGCCCTAGAAGCAGCTGCAGAGCTTGCTATTGAGGGTATTAACGTGAGCGTCGTTAATGTGGCTTCGGTCAAACCACTGGATGAGGAAACTATCGTGCGGGTGGCCAAGCAAACGAAAGCCATCGTTACGGCAGAGGAGCATAACATCATTGGGGGACTAGGAAGCGCGATTGCCGAGGTTCTTGGTGAGCGACAGCCGACACCTATGGTTCGAGTAGGACTTAAAGATACGTTTGGAGAGTCCGGGCGTCCAGAGGAGCTTCTTAAAAAATATGGGTTGACCAAGGCTGATTTAGTCAAAGCCGTCCACGAGGTCCTTGCAAAAAAACAGAGATAACTATAAGCCTTGATACGGTAGCAGGAGCCGTATAGGAAAGAAAGGGCGAGCACTTTCGAAGTGTTCGTTCTTTCTTCGTTATTTGATTCGATTTACCATAATAACGGATTTCAATTGTGAAGATTCTCGTATGTTTTTAATTACAAACAGGAAATCCACGACGGGTGTCGAATAATTTAAGAGTTATAGATAAGAAAACTTGGCTGGCGCCAAGCCTCAGCGAAGGCGGCCGCCTAGTTG
>DHJG01000086.1:0-9714 GCA_002404215.1 Desulfosporosinus sp. UBA4726 | reverse complement strand
CTTCCAGAAAGTATATAAACGTTAGTTTAGGCTTTTTGATAGTAGAAAAAAAGGGTGAGGCGCGGGGAAAATCAAGGAGGACAGTATGATTGAGTTGACAAATGTGTCCAAAACATATCCAAACGGTGCTAGAGCTCTTGTTGATGTCAATCTTAAAATTGGCAAAGGAGAGTTTGTTTTTTTGGTGGGTCCTAGTGGAGCCGGTAAATCGACACTTATTAAATTGTTTTATCGTGATGAAACTCCAACGCGGGGACAGGTTCAGATAAATGGTAAGAATCTGGTACGGATGAAAGAACGAGAAGTGCCCTATTTGCGGCGTAGCATTGGGGTGGTCTTTCAGGATTTTAAGTTGTTGCCCAATAAGACAGTTTTTGAAAACGTTGCGTTTGCTCTTGAAGTGATCGGTGTGTCGAAGAACGAGGTTAAGACCCGTACACACGCAACGTTGGAACTTGTCGGGCTAGCGAACAAAGAGAACGCTTTTCCTCATGAACTGTCAGGAGGAGAGCAACAACGTGTTTGTGTAGCTCGGGCGGTTATAAATAATCCGGCATTGTTGGTAGCAGATGAACCAACAGGTAACCTTGATCCGGAAACTGCGTGGGAGATCATGGATTTGCTCTTCAGTATCAATAAGCGAGGGACGACAGTGATTATGGGCACCCATGCCAGAGCGATTGTCGATAAGATGCAAAAACGTGTAATAGCCATAGAAAACGGACGAGTTGCGCGGGATGAAGAAATTGGAGGATATGGCTATGACACTTAATTCCATTCGCTATATTCTGCGCGAGACGGCACACTCAATGAAGCGCAATCCTTGGCTTAGCATTGCGTCAGTATTAACAGTTACGGTTTCGCTCGTGATCCTTGGTTTCTCTGTGCTTTTCTTGGCTAACGCCTCCAATATGGCCAAATCCTTTGAATCCCAGCTGGAGGTCGCCACATTTTTGAAAAGCAACACAACTCCAGAACAAGTAAAAGTGATACAAAGTCAGATTCAAGGAATGCCAGGAGTGGCTTCTGTAACCGTCGTAACAAAGGCCCAAGCCCTTATCGATTTCGGAAAAACGATGGGTGGAACGCAAAGCAGTCTAGTGACAGATCTAGGTGGAACAAATCCTTTCCCAGATAAATTGACGGTTAAAGCATCGGATCCTCAGAAAGTTAAAGCTCTGGCGGATGAGTTGTCCGTCCTACCAGGGGTAGAGAAGGTGCGTTATGGTCAGGGATATGTGGACAAGCTTCTGACATTTACGCGCTGGTTAAGGTGGATTGGTCTTACCGTAGTGGGCGCTTTTGCTATCGCATCAATTGTGCTTATTTCCATTAATGTTAAAATGAATGTCTTTTCCCGTCGTCGTGAAATTCAGATCATGAAATTAGTTGGCGCAAGTAATAGTTTTGTTCGTTGGCCGTTTCTGATTGAAGGGTTGACACTAGGCTTTATTGGTGGTGCGCTGGCATCCGGCATTGTCGGCACAGGCTATAATTGGTTAAGTATGTATATTCAAACGACGTTAACCTTTCTACCGGTTGTTCAGAATACAGACCTCTTCAGACAGATCGCTGCAGGACTTGTGCTCGCCGGCATGGCGATGGGAGCCATTGGCAGTGGTTTATCCTTACAGAAGTTCCTTCGTTCCTAAAGAGTATGCAAGGAAAGGCAGTTCTTGACTTGCATGTGGGAGATAATTGGTATCTCTGCAGTGATGACTACTCAGGCAGCTTGAGGCACTAGAAAGATATTCAGAGTCATGGACAAGTTGCCCTAGGTACGGAAATCAAGGATAGTTGCGAAATTTTTAATTAAGGACGGAGGGGTCGTTTGTTCCGGAAGAAAGCAATACCAGTGGTGGTACTTAGTCTTCTTATGCTTGGGACATCGGCGTTGCCTTCTCGGGCCAGTGAACTAGAAGACACCGTTCAGAAGCAGCAGGACATTGTTAATCAAAAGAAACAGGCTCAAGGGCAGTTGAATAATCTAACCTATACAGCAGATAAAATCAAGGCTCAATTGACTCAACTCGAAGCTCAAATTGCTGCGGCACAGACGCTTTTAAGCCAGACTCAGCTTGCTTATGTCCAAGCCCAAACACAAGTCGTAGCAGCGCAAAAAGAATTGGACCAAAAGCAAAAGGAGCTAGAAGATCGCCAGGTTGCGTTAGGGAAACGAGCTCGGGGAATCTATGAGAGTGGGCAGATTAGCTATTTGGAATTGCTCTTTAAGGCTTCAGACCTTAGCGATTTTATTACTAGGGTGGAGTATTTCAACAAACTAGTGGATAATGACCGTCAATTGTTGACGGAAATCAAATCCCAAAAGGAGCAAATTGTTGAAAAAACACGCCAACTGCAAAGCCGAAGAGATCAAGCCGCTCAGCTCCAAACCCAGGCGGCTTCAGTGAGCGCGCAACTTGACAAGACAAAATCTCAACAACGTATTGCTTTGGATGAAAATCAGAAGACTCAACAGGCGGCATATGATAATGTCGACCGATTGGAATCTGAATCGAATGCTTTAGGGGATACAATTCGGAAAATGCAGGCTGCACAGGCAGCGAAAGCGTCACAGTCAACACGCCATGGAGTCGGAAGCGGATCGATCTCTACCTGGCCATTGCCAGGCTTTTACGAGATTAGTGACCCCTTTGGTTGGCGGACTCACCCTATTACCAAGAAGCGGAGTTTGCATACCGGAACGGATATTGTTGCACCAACTGGAACTCAGATTCATTCAGCAGGAGCAGGGGTTGTCCTAGTAGCCGGTTGGAATTCGGCTTACGGAAATATGACAATTATTGACAACGGCAATGGCATATCAACGCTTTACGGACATCAGTCAGCCTTGGCTGTCACTGAAGGCCAATCAGTAACAGCCAATCAAGTGATCGGTTCTGTTGGTTCCACAGGTTTGAGTACAGGTTCGCATCTGCATTTCGAAGTGCGAGAAGGCGGAAACCCTACTGACCCTTTACGCTTTTTTTCTAACTGATGGATAAGCAGTATTTCTAGACATAGATGCGCATATAATAGAGCGAGACTTGAGGGAAGGGGTTTGACTTGATTGCAGGAACATAACTGGAAGAGAATGGCTAAACATGTCGGGGTAGTCCTTCTAATATTCTGTGTATTAGTGACCACGACGGTAGGAGGAATTATTCTTACCAACGTAGATAACGTGGGGCGCTTGGTTCATGTTGTGAAACTGATCCGCAGCGATTACTTAGAAAAGGCAACGACCGATCAGCTTGTGGAGGGTGCGACAAAGGGAATTGTAGAAGCTTTAGGAGATCCTTATTCGACATATATGAATGCTCAGGAGAACCAAGAACTTTTTCAAGTACTTGAAGGAAAGTTTGGTGGAGTAGGGATTGTCCTAAGTCTTAAGGATCCCAAAAAGCTCGTAGTACTGCGGCCCATCAAAAATTCGCCAGCAGGTAAGGCCGGTATTCTGCCGGGCGATGTCATTGTCAAGATTGACGATGCAGATACCATCAGTATGGAGCAAGACAAGGCCGTGGGTCTAATGCGCGGAAATCCTGGAACGAAAGTGACCTTGGGCCTTTATAGGGAGAGCACGAAGAAGTCCACAACGGTGAGCTTGACGAGAGAGAATATTACCGTCCCAACAGTCGATGGGGGCGCGTTACCGGGCAACCCAGATATTGCCTATCTTAATATTTCGCAGTTTGCCTCAGATACAGGGACTGAACTTAAAGACACCTTGAACAATATGGGTATCAAGAAATTCAAGGGACTAATCTTGGATATGAGGTACAACCATGGCGGAGAGCTCAATGCGGCCGTTCAGGTTGCCAGCTACTTTGTTCCCGAGGGTCCGGTAGTTTATATTGTAGATAAACAAGGCAACATAGATACCAAAATGGCAGCCGGCACATATTTAGGTATGCCGATGGTTGTTCTTGTCAATGAGGAAAGTGCTTCCGCCGCTGAGATCGTAGCAGGAGCAATTAAGGACGAAAAAACAGCAACTATTGTAGGCACAAAGACATTTGGCAAAGGGATAGTGCAGACGATTTTCCCATTGGATTCGGGAACTAGCGTCAAATTAACAACAGCCAAATATCTGACTCCGAATAAAGTGTCTATTAACAAAATTGGGATTGAACCAGATGTGAAGGCGGAGCTAACTAAAGGGCAAGTAGCCACCATTTCTCCGACAGACACGAACTTCGATTCTCAACTTCAACAAGCCCTACTGACCTTACGAGGAAAACTAAAATAAATTTTTTAAAGAGGCACGCTTTGATTATAAAGCGTGCCTCTTTTTTTGAGTTTTCTTGATGATTTGGGATACGAATATTGAATAAGAGTAGCAAGTAGTGACCGTCGTTTAGGTTAGTGCATAGACTACGCTGACCATAAAAAATGACGGGGGTAACAAGCATGGGGAATAAGACTGGGGTGAGACATTACTTTGCTGAAGGGATGACCACTAGAGGATACATATCGTTGTTGCCGAACATGATGCCGAGTTGGGATCGAGCTTATGTCTTATTGGGAGGACCAGGGACTGGTAAATCGACGTTAATAAAAGTTATTGGCTCGGAATTACTGGAGAGAGGATACGACATCGATTTCTTGCGGTCAGCAAGAGATCCAGATTCTATCGCTGGTTTTATCATGCCTCGTATGGGCTTGGCAATGTTGGATGCCATGGAGGTTTCCCCACTGCGTTGGAGGGCACCGGGGGTGGTCGAGAAGTTTATTGACTTTAGGATTTTCTGTGATGAACCTAAGTTAGAGAAGCAACGCTCACTGATATTAAAGATCGAAAGTCAGATTCAAGAGCTTCAAATGGCCTTGGAGGAGGAGTTGGCAACAGAACTTGGTTCGTTGATCCAAAATAGGGCCCATAAACCCCATCTTAAAAAAGAAGATATCTCTTGGATTTTAGGGAATTCTGCCCATCTCAAAGTTAAAAAAGAACAGAACGGCCCTTGGCCTCTCGCCGAAAATGCTCTCAAGATGTTGCAAAAAAGCGTCATTAATCCATATTTCTTGCATGGTTTAACTGCGGAGGGGTGGCTTAATCTTGCACCTCATTTCCTGACAGACTTCGATCAAATTCGGCTCGAAGGAGAGGAGACCTTGGATGCCTTAGATTGGGTATTGCGCGAAGCGCAACAATTAGGGCAACTGATTGAAATTGTCTTGCATCCGCTTAATCCAGATGAAGTGATTGGAATTGTTTTTCCAGAAAGGCATTTGGCAATCTGGCAGGGAAATCCAGAAAACTTAGGCGATCAAGGTTTAGAAAGGCCCTTCAGTGAAAAATTAATAGAGACCTTAGCGTCTTGGCAAACACAAAGGTCTCAACTTAAGACTTTATATATGGAGGCTATGAATTTTGACCAATTGGATGCTTATAGGGAAACCCTTCTCAACCAAATCTTGTGTGACTTGCAAAGGTAGGGGCACGATGCATCTTGCCCATACCTTTAATAGGACAACACCATACATCCAGGTCCGTGTAATCTGCAAACGAGCTAAAAGCACACTAACCTGCCCTTAACCGAATAGGGTAGGGTCTACGAGAAACTCTCCCAGGTCAGCTATAAGAAGTTCGAGGTCGGACTCTTTGAGGGCTAGTCGATCGAGAGCTTCTTGTTGTAGGGGGTTCAAAAAGCTGTCCACGCCGCCGCCAATACCCAATGTGCTTACAAGTCCATTGGCAACGTGAACGACGCTTGCCAGTTCCACATAGTATCGCGCATTTGATGGGGCATGGTGATGAGAAATAGCTTCTACGAGATCCTCCGGTAAATTCCAAGTTTTGGCCAGAAAACCACCGACGGTCGCGTGGTTATACCCTATGACTTTTTCCTCAAGCTCAACATAAGAAAACTTAGCTTCACTTACTTTTTCTAAAAGATAAGAACCCACTTCCTGGACATAAATAGAGATAATCAGTTTTCCGATATCATGAAGTAAGCCAGCAGTAAAGGCAACATCCCCATAAGGGAGTTTGCAATGTTGACAAAGACGTTTCGCTGCCATTGCGGTCAGCATGGAATGTTTCCAGAGACCCTCTTGTTCAATCTCGTACCCTGCAAGTTTGGTCTTAAGTAAGGGGGCAACTGCGGAAACCATAGCTAGCCCTTGTATCACTTGGAAACCGAGCATGATGATAGCGTCCTGAAGGGAAGAGATTCGCCTTGCATAGCCATAATAGGCGGAGTTAGCTTGTCGAAGCATGCCTGCAGTCAGAGCGGGATCTTGCCCAATGACGGTTTCAAGGTCTTTAACCGATGTTGCAGGATTTTTGGTTAAGGCAATCACGCGCATCGCGGACGTGGGCAGGGGAGGCAGAGCTTGTACGCGCTTTAAGATATGTTCCAATTTAATAGACAATTAAAACCTCTCCTTCGACTATTCAAAGATGTGAGTTACAACTAAGCTGATAAGGCTGAGCACCAATGCGCCGATGAAAGCGCTGGAAAAGCTCTGTATGGTAAACCCGGGGACAAGCTTAGCCGTTAAGGCAAGCATAGCCCCATTAATGACTAAGGTGAATAGACCCAAGGTTAAAAGTTGTAGAGGAAAGGTAAAGAATGAAAAGATTGGTCGAACAAGAGTATTAACTAGACCCCAAACGAGTGCCGCCCAAATTGCGGTCGAGAAGCTAGCCAAGTGGAGGCCAGGAATAAAACGTGTCATAAGAATTAGACCTAATGCATTAATAGACAAGCGAATAAACAAACCCATCATAATCAGTGATCTCCTTTTCTGCTGCATTTTTTAAGACGACGAGGGAAAACTAATTTAAAGTATGTGAAAGTCTGGAAAGGAGCGTGTAATATATTGAGGAGATTACGGTTATTAATCGTTTTTCCTTTATGTCTTAGTTTAACAATAAGTGGCTGTGGTCTACAAGGCCTTTTAGGAAACAAAAATAAAACTTCTTCTACGGCGAAGGGTGGAACACAGACGATCATGGCAGTTTCATTAGATGAAACAGATCCCAATAAACTGCTTATCACTAAAGGAATTGATGATCTGGCGAAGAAGGAAAACGTACAAGTGAAGTATTTAGACCAAAGTGCAGCGGGAACAGAATCGCCCTTAAAAGGCGCGAAAATTCTAATTTATCAAGGCGGAAATGTAAGCATCTTACAGAAATCTCAAACAGAAAAGATTCCGGTCTTAGCCTTAACTCAACTTCCTCCTGGTGTAAAGCCCGAAGGGATTATCACTCCGGATCAAGAAAAGGCTGGGGAACTGATGGCTCAAACATTGGTAAGTAAAGTTTCGGAGGGTCAGGTCATAATTTTACAGGGAGACCCTACCGAAAGCGGATCCCAGGAACGTTTAGCTGGCAATAAAGCTATACTTAGCAAATATCCTAAGCTAACAGTACAGACTATTGCCAGTTCTACTGGTTCTGAATCCGTTGCTAAGCAAGGTTTAGTGGACTTTCTTCAGAAGAATCCTGGTAAGGTTCAAGGAATTTTGGCCCATACGGAGAAACTAGCGGTTCAGGCGGGTGAAGTCTTGAAACAGACACAGTTAGATAAGAAAATTATCCTTGTCGGCGGACAGGCTAACGTTACGTCCCTGGAGCGAATGGCCAGTGGCGTTCAAGTTGGAGATGTCGATACTTCTCCCTATCTACAGGGTGTCAATGCATATCAATGGGCACAAAAGATTATAAAAAAAGAGCCATTGGAGGTTAATGATTCGATTACTAGTGAGCAAGGCGAGATCCCAGCAAAGATCATTCAAGTTAAAGCTGTGACCCCAGAAAATCTCGCGGTCGTCCAAAAGAGTTATACCAAAACTATGCAGAGTGCCCAACAGGATAAAAAGCAAACAGAGGAAAAGGCGAAGAAAGAGCAGAAGGGAGATCAAGCTTCACAAGGAGACTCTAAAAAAGACGAGAGTAAAGCTGGAGCTGCGCAAGGGTCAAGCGGCGGAGGAGAAAAGCAGGCCGAGGGTAAAACCGGTACTATCCCTCCGGGTGTCGAAAAAGTCACGGAACGGATAAAGACAGAAACAACGCGTGACTATCTGGATGCACAAGGTAAAGTCATTGGCACAGAGAAGACTACAAATGACCAAGTGAAAACTGTGCCTCCCGATATGTTAAAGCAACAGGCTGAACAACCAAAAGACGCTAAGACAGATCAAGGGGATCAGTCATCACAAGATAAAGGAACGGGGAAATGATATAAGGTGGTATAAAAGAACACTGTAAGCCGAAGGTATTTTTCGGCTTTTTCTTTACCATAAAATCACCCATATTGAAGGACATGAGGCGTGGGATGATTATAGCATATTCTTTAATTGAATAAGTCATGGCTTAGATGTAAAATAAACTAAGAGAGATTTTAAATTATTAAGTTCAAATCAAATATGATCTCTAATGTTCTATCGTAATATTTATGGCAATAGATTAATATTTTTATATTGAAAAGGAGACCGGAGCATGGAATTCCGTTTACATGCCCCTTATGAAGCGGCGGGGGATCAGCCTCAGGCTATAGAAGATTTGGTCGTTGGGGTCAATGAAGGTCGGCGGCACCAGACATTACTGGGGGTCACAGGATCTGGAAAGACCTTTACGATGGCTAATATAATTACGAAGGTGCAGAGGCCGACTCTCATACTTGCGCACAACAAAACGTTGGCAGCGCAACTTTATAGCGAATTCAAGGAGTATTTTCCAGAGAATGCCGTAGAGTACTTTGTGAGTTATTATGATTATTACCAACCCGAGGCTTACGTGCCCTCTAGTGATACGTTTATTGAAAAAGACGCTTCTATTAACGAAGAAATTGAGAAATTGCGTCACTCAGCGACCGCTTCACTGCTTGAGAGGCGTGATGTGATCGTGGTGGCTAGCGTTTCCTGTATTTATGGTTTAGGTTCTCCAGAAGATTATCGTGAACTTGTGCTTTCGTTACGGCAGGGACAAGTTGTTGATCGTAACGAGATTTTACGCAAGCTTATTTCGATACAATACGACCGCAATGAGATAGCGTTTGTCCGAGGAACGTTTCGTGTTCGAGGGGATGTCGTAGAGATCTATCCGGCCGCTTCAAGTGAGCGAGTGATTCGATTGGAGATGTTCGGAGATGAAATCGAGCATATTTACGAGATCAACGTGCTGACTGGAGAGATCTTAGCAGAACGAAACCATGTCTCAATTTTCCCTAATTCTCACTATGTAACTGCTCGAGATAAAGTCATTGAGGCTGCGGATAACATTGAAAAGGAACTGGAGGAGCGCATAAAGGTCTTAGAAGGGGAAAACAAGCTTCTTGAAGTCCAGCGACTTGAGCAACGGACACGCTATGATCTGGAAATGCTCAGGGAAATGGGCTTTTGTAATGGGATTGAAAACTATTCTCGCCATTTAACGTTTCGTGAGCCGGGAGAGACTCCCTATACATTGATCCATTATTTCCCGGATGATTTCCTCCTTTTTGTGGATGAATCCCATGTCTCTCTGCCGCAGGTCAGAGGAATGTATGAAGGAGACCGTTCGCGCAAAACCACATTGGTCAACTATGGCTTTCGCCTCCCTTCGGCCTTGGATAATCGCCCGCTGACGTTTGCTGAATTTGAGCGAACCATAAAACAAAGCGTCTATGTCAGTGCAACACCTGGCCCGTATGAATTGGCCCATTGTCCGACGCTTGTGGAGCAAATTATTCGGCCCACAGGGTTGTTGGACCCAGAGGT
>DHJG01000057.1:3240-3973 GCA_002404215.1 Desulfosporosinus sp. UBA4726 | reverse complement strand
GATTTAAAAATATTACAATATAGTATATACTATAATAAAACTCGAAACTTGATTGAATAGGAGTGTTCAGTTTGACTAAGGGATATGTATACTTAGTGGGTGCAGGTCCAGGCGACCCGAAGTTGATAACTGTTAAAGGGTCCGAGTGTATCGCCAAAGCAGATGTATTAGTCTATGATCGCTTAGCTTCGCGGCGTCTCTTAGCGTTGGCTCGCCCTGATTGTGAGCTTATCTATTGTGGGAAATCCCCCGATCGCCACACACTTAGACAAGAGGAAATTAACCAAGTGCTCGTGGATAAAGGTTTAGAAGGGAAAATAGTGACTCGCCTTAAGGGTGGGGATCCTTTTGTTTTTGGCCGGGGAGGCGAGGAAGCAGAAGCATTACTTGATGCAGGTATTCAATTTGAAGTCGTACCGGGTATCACCTCCGCGATCGCTGTTCCAGCCTATGCAGGTATTCCAGTGACGCATAGAGATATAACAACTTCGTTTGCGGTCATTACGGGACATGAAGATCCAACTAAAAACGAGACAACCATACATTGGGATCATCTCGCGCAATCGCACGGGACGCTGGTTTTCCTTATGGGTATGGCAAACCTTCCTATGATTGCTCGAAAACTGATGGATAATGGCAAAAAGCCCGCGACCCCAGTTGCGATTATTCAATGGGGTACTAGGCCAGAACAACGCACGCTCGTTGGGCAACTAGATACAATTGCAGTAGAGGT
>DHJG01000057.1:1591-3062 GCA_002404215.1 Desulfosporosinus sp. UBA4726 | reverse complement strand
CTGTTTGGTCAACGGATCGTTGTGACACGCGCACGCCATCAGGCGAGTGAATTGTCTCTGGCTATCGAATCGTTGGGTGGAGAAGCTTGGGAATTTCCGATGATTGAAATTGCCCCCCCAACCGAAAGCTCGTATTTAATTAAAGCAATTAACAACCTGAAAGATTTTGAGTGGCTCATCTTCACAAGCTCTAACGGGGTTGAAGGATTTTTTGCTGAACTTAAGAATCAAGAGCGAGACGTGCGTGATCTTGCAGGTATTGAAATCGTTGCCATCGGCCCTGCTACACTAGTGGCGCTGGAGCAAAGGGGATTACGTGCTTCCTTTGTACCAGAAGAATTCCGGGCGGAGAAGATTATAGAAGGACTGTCTAGTCGAATTTTGGCCGGTCAAAAGGTCTTATTGGCAAGAGCCGAAGAGGCCAGAGATATTTTGCCAGAATCCCTTAAGGCCAGGGGCGTGGAAGTTTGGGATGTTCCAGCATATAAGACAGTAATCTGCAGCACGAATCGTGAAGAATTGCAGCAGATGCTTCGTGAAAAGGAGATCCATACGGTTACATTTACTAGCTCATCGACTGTACGAAATTTCGTAACGCTTTTAGATGGAGATGTTTCCATACTAAAGGATGTCCGGCTCTATTCTATCGGACCAATTACGAGTGCAACTGCCCAGGAACTTGGGCTGACGATTTTTAAAGAAGCAGCTCAATATACAATTAGTGGATTGGTCGAAGCATTACTGGAGGGAAATATTTCATGATTAGTGTCACAAAGCTTTTATTTGATACCGAATATTTCGGAGACTCTCTAAGATATAACAAAGCCTCCCATGGTGCGAGAAACGGAACATCTATAGGATCAGGTCCTGTTGTTGTATGGAATACGACTAAGACATGTAACTTGAAATGTGCTCATTGTTATATGGAGTCGGATTCTCAAAAATATCAAGGGGAAATGACCACGGAGGAAGCAAAGCGTTTTATAGATGAGTTGGCTGAATTTAAATCTCCCGTCCTATTGTTCTCCGGTGGAGAGCCGCTGATTCGACCCGATTTTTTTGAACTAGCCGAGTATACTGTCGCCAAAGGGCTTCGAGCAACACTGTCTACGAATGGCACGCTGATTACTCCGGAAGTGGCACAGCGCATTAAAGACATTGGAATCTCCTATGTTGGCATCTCACTTGATGGGCTTGCAGATGTTAATGACAAGTTCCGAGGTAAAGAAGGAGCCTTTAAGGCGGCAATGCAAGGAATTCAAAACTGTGTCGCCGTAGACCAACGGGTAGGACTTCGTTTTACAATTAATCACCACAATATTCAAGAACTAGACAAGATCTTCGATTTCATTGAAGCAGAGAATATTGATCGTGTTTGCTTTTACCATCTGGTCTACTCGGGCAGAGGAAACCAAATGATTGCAGAAGATGTGACGCGGGAAGAATCCCGTCAGGCCATGGATACGATTAT
>DHJG01000057.1:1192-1583 GCA_002404215.1 Desulfosporosinus sp. UBA4726 | reverse complement strand
GCCAGGGCCGAGAAAATTAAGGGTCTTATCGGACTCAATGGGGGAAACCGTTCGGGCATTGCCTTTGGAGAAGTTGATCCGCAGGGAGATGTGCATCCTGATCAGTTTACGCAGCATATCACGTTTGGAAATGTCCGAGAACGGAAAATTGAGGAAATCTGGACAGATGTCTCTCACCCCATCATGGCAGGACTCAAAGATCGCAAGGTGTTGCTAAAAGGGCGCTGTGCAGCCTGTCAATACCTTGATATGTGTAACGGTAATTTCCGGACACGTGCGGAGGCCGTCACAGGAGACTTCTGGGAGTCCGATCCGGCTTGCTATTTGACAGATGAAGAGATTGGCTTGGGAGGTATATGATGGAACTGAAAAGGCGCCCACGCCGTTTACG
>DHJG01000057.1:527-1015 GCA_002404215.1 Desulfosporosinus sp. UBA4726 | reverse complement strand
GTCTATAATTTTTCGCTCGACGAATTTGTCATAGCACTTAGAGATCTTGTGAAACTGGGAATCCCAGCGGTCTTATTATTCGGAATCCCAGAGACTAAAGACAGTGTTGGGACAGGGGCTTACCATGAGCATGGGATTGTTCAAGAAGCGGTACGCATAGCCAAAAAGAATTTTCCTAAACTTTACGTCATCACAGATGTATGTCTCTGTGAATACACCGACCACGGGCATTGCGGATTGATTGAAAATGAAGAAGTCCTGAATGATTCGACGCTCACCCTACTGGCCCAGACGGCTATTTCTCATGCGCGTGCTGGTGCGGATATGGTAGCCCCCTCAGATATGATGGATGGGCGAGTTGCTGCAATCAGAGAAGGATTAGATAAAGAAGGATTCTCTCATATCCCGATCATGGCATATTCAGCGAAGGTAGCCTCAGGATTTTACGGCCCTTTTCGAGAAGCTGCGGGGTCTACACCTCAATTTGG
>DHJG01000057.1:0-301 GCA_002404215.1 Desulfosporosinus sp. UBA4726 | reverse complement strand
GCACTGGATATTGAAGAGGGTGCTGACTTAATTATTGTAAAGCCGGCCATGTCCTATGGAGATATTATCTATCGGACCAAAGAGAGATTCGGAGTGCCCGTTGTCGCGTATAACGTGAGCGGTGAATATGCGATGGTGAAAGCGGCCGCAGATAACGGATGGATTGATGAGAAACGTGTTGTCCTAGAGGCTTTGGTAAGTATGAAACGTGCGGGAGCAGATTTGCTAATCACGTATCACGCCTTAGACGTTGCGCGCTGGATCAGAGAGGAGGGACAAGCATGATAGTTTCATGGAATAC
>DHJG01000115.1:4229-21768 GCA_002404215.1 Desulfosporosinus sp. UBA4726 | reverse complement strand
GGAATGTCGCCTTCTTTGAGTTTTCCTACGATTGGGTGGATAAGAAGTCCATCACAAACTTCATTTCCTAATTTGCAGAGGTATTCATGCGAACGATGCAATGGATTCCGTGTTTGGAACGCTGCAACCGTTGCCCAACCTTTTGAATCAAACAAGGCTCTGGTTTGCTCTGGTGTTGCGAAGTATTCGCCGTATTTAGTTGCATAACCGAGTTGGCTAAAGGTTACTAACGAACCACCAACATTGATTTCTCCTTGAGCCATGACTTTTTGAACACCATTGTGTTCTGGGTCATTGGTGAAGAAAACAGCTTTGCATTCTGCATCTTTGTTGTATTCATATTTATCATTAACCGTTAAGATCCCGGCATAGGTATCGGTTTCATCGTCGACCAAAGCGACTTCCATTCCCATGGTGAGTTTATCAGCTTGCTCTTTCGTGACGGATAAGGTGATTGGGAGAGGCCAAGCCAAACCATTGGTCAAGTGTTTTGTGGCTACAACACTTTCGTAATTTGCTTTATCCATGAATCCGGTTAATGGGCTAAATGCACCCATACCAATCATTAATAGGTCCGATGTTTCTCTGGAAGTCATACGAATGGTTGGTAATGTTTTGGCTTTTGTCAATGCCTCAGCCCTTTGTGATTCTGGGAGCAATACTGGTGTTAATTTTCCGCCATGTGGCGCTACTAGTTTAGACATGCTCTAATCCTCCTCAAATTCATTTTGTGATTGTGTAGTTGTGTCTGTGATGATAAATCAATTACAATTCCCTCATAACAGAAGATTAGCACTATTTTAGGTGAGTGTATATAGTGTGACGATATGGTCATAATTGTTTTATGCTATGGCTAGCTATGATTCAAAAGATTCTTTCAGGTGGATGATGCGTAAGACGGTGGAGTCTATGGCGCAGTTTGCTTGTACTTTGCTAAATATGGTAAACTGCACTTATGAAGAGGTAGCTATGTTGCAAAACTGCTATCTACAAACGATCAATTTTATTTGGTGAAGAGACGTACTGTTAATGTTTAAAAATAATCAGATTTGAAAGGTAGGATAAATAATGGCAGTAAGACTTAGTAAAGGACAAAAAGTTGACCTCACGAAAAGTAATCCTAACTTGAAGGAGATTATCGTCGGATTGGGCTGGGCTTCTAATCTGTCTGCCAGTAGTAATAACTTCGATTTAGATGCTTCGGCTTTTTTGATAGGATCAAATGGTAAAGTGAAAGATGAAAATGATCTTGTCTTCTATAATAATCCTTCTGGTGGACAGGGCTCGGTAAAGCACAGTGGGGACAAAAAGACGGGGTCCGGTGAGGGCGATGACGAGCAAATTCGCATTAATTTGTCGGCAGTGCCTGCTTATATCGAGAGAATTGCCTTTACCATTACGATTAATGATGCCCAAAAAAAACAGCAAAGTTTTGGGGATATTAAAAACTCTTACGTGCGGATTCTCAATGCCAGCACAGACGAGTTACTTCTTAATTACGAACTCGGTCAGGAATTTTCTATTGAAACTGCGATTGTAGCGGCCGAGCTGTATCGTCATGCAGGGGAGTGGAAATTCAATGCTATAGCCAGTGGGTTTCAAGGCGGTCTAGCTGCCCTTTGTCATAATTTTGGACTAGAGGTAGAAGGTGACCAAAGCTCGGCAGGTGCTGGTGGTTCTGGTAATGCCGGTTTCAGAAACCCAGGGCAGCCAAGTGCAGCACCTTATGGACAAAGTAGTTCTCAGACCTATGGGCAAAATAGCTCACAATCGTATGGTAGTGCTGCCCCCCAGTCCTATGGACAAAACAGTTCTTCGAGCTATGCTCACCCGTCGGATCAAGGGGGGATGGTCTGCCCGAAGTGCCATTCGAACCAAGTGACAGCCGGCAAGAAAGGGTTTGGAATTGGTAAGGCCCTAGTGGGCGGTGTTTTGTTAGGACCAGTGGGGATATTAGCTGGTTTTATTGGGAGTAAAAACATGGAATTTGTCTGCCTGAGCTGTAAAGAACGCTGGAGTGCGTCTAGTAACACTAATACAGCTCAATGGTTACAGAAACAAACGGAAAGCGCTCGTAATGTCGTAAGCAAATATATGGGAAAAGATCTTACGGAGGCCCTGGTAGCTGGGAGTGCTTTAGTGGCGATGGCGGATGGAATCCTCGATCCCTCGGAAAGAGAGAAACTTATCGACTATTTCCGCACTAGTCAAGAAATGCGCGGGATTAATATTAATGAAGTGGATTCCCGATTTAATTACTTTGTGCAACGGATTCAAAGTGATCGTATGATGGGTAAAGCAGAAGCCTTACGGGCAGTCGGTAAGCTTGCTAGCAAACCAGATGCTGCTCGCTTAGTGGTTCGTTTATGCTGTGCTATTGGTTTTGCTGACGGGGAGTTTGCCCCTGTGGAAAAGAAAATTGTTGAAGAGATTTCACGCGAGGTAAACTTGGACCCTAAAGAATTTATCTTTTAAGACTTTCAAAGGATCGACCCGCGAAGGCCGGTCCTTTTCTTTATACCTATACAGAAAGTATAAGTTTTGGGCGGTATAATTCGGGTGGTAAAAGTGCAACTAGGCGGCAGCCGACACTCACTGCTTGGCGCCAGGCAAGTTTTTATGCTAGCCAGAGAAATTTAATTGTTTGGACACTCGGCCATTTATGGCTAAATAAGTACAACTAAGGCTATTGCTGACCTTGAAGGTTTGGCGCTAGCCAAGTCTTCTCTTTAAGGTTAAGAAAGGGTGTATTAAATGCGACTCTGGCATCAGGATCTCCTTACCTTTTTGCCTAGAGCCCAAATCTTAGGTCAACATCGAGAATGCTGCGCCCTGCGCGGAATGGGGTGGGGAAAGAAACATTCCACGGTGGATTATGTGTTCACTCATAGCGCAAAAAGGCTTGTTGACTTTCACCAGCTTGTTCTTAGGGAAATGGAGTGCCGGGGATATAAACCGGCTCAGCAGTGGTATTGTCCGGAATACCGTGGAAAAAATAGTATACCTTGGCCCAGCTTTTTAGCAAGTGAAAATTACCTTAGTTCTGAGGCTTTAATTTACCCCGAGCACGATGACGCCTATCGTGAAGAATGCCTAGAAAATCTCAGGCAGAAAGGTGTCGAGATTTTTCCTTAGAATTAGAGGAATTCGTGGTAAACTGTAGAAGATTTAGATAAATTGTTTTTAAGGAGAAGTCGAGAGCGGATGAATATACAGATCTTCGGTGTTAAGAAATGTTTTGATACCAAAAAAGCAGAACGTTATTTTAAAGAACGAAAAATTAACTATCAATTTATTGATTTAACTATACTTGGCTTAAGCAAGGGCGAATTGCAAAGTGTGAAGGTAGCTGTAGGATTAAATAATTTAGTAAATAGTGCATCTAAGGATTTTAAGAAGCTAAATATGGACCATATTCTTTCGACAGATGGTAGGGAAGAGCTACTTTTGAATAATTCTAGTCTATATAACACACCGATAGTACGCAATGGTAAACAAGCGACTGTCGGCTATAAACCGGATATATGGGCGTCGTGGGTAGATTAAGTTAAGCTATAATGAACATCGCTTTGGCTTGAAGAGGTGATTGGTATGGAGGCAAGGAAGGATATTCGAACGGTCTTGAAGCATTCAGAGGATATTTTCAATGATATATTGTCTCCTTTGATTGATAGAGGAACTAGTTCGTATGTTTATTTCTATCGAATTATTGGGTGCGATCACGAGGGAAAGTACCTAGCGGAGATTGTCAGTTTAGATGAAAAACTTAGATCACTAGGTAACTATATTTTTTTTGACAGAGGAATCAGGATTGCAAACAACCCATCTTCAATTGATGCAGTTAGAAAATTGCTTTGCCAAGTTCCCCTTAACGATTATACTAATGGAGCACTCTTAAACGTATTGGAAACACATGGCTATTTTTCGTTCACTTCGAACCTCCAAGTTAATCGTAAAATCAAAGCTGCTTTTGGTATAATGCTTAATCTATATATGACGAATGAACGAGCAGTTAATTTAAGTATTATCATGAACTTTGTTATGAAAGTTTTGCTGTGGTTCGTGGATTATGGCAAACAAATTGGTAAGAAATCTGCTTATAATCCTAAAATAATTTACTGGGGAAGTCCCAAAACACACGAAGCTTATTTTCTTATCCTTATGTCTCTTACAGGGTGCGATTGTCTTGTACTTAATACATCGTTCAATGATACTTTTGATAAAGTAGATAAGCTAAATGAATTTTCCTTCATAATTAAAAAAGCGACAGAACGACAGATCGGAGCTTTTCCTGCTCAAAAATCTAGAACAGAAAATCAGTCTAGGATAGAAGAACATCGGTCTCTAGTAAAAGAGCCCTCTAAACTAGAGGAAAACACTGAAAGAGACCTGCGGACGTATCAAAGCCTAATTGTATTAAATGATCCTACTATTATGATAAAACTTAAGAAGTCTGAAACTATCTTTGTAGATATCTTCGTTCCCATGACCAAAAGAAGTGGCTATGTAGGTGGGCCCTTACCGATACTACCTACATATTTTATGCGTTATATTGGCGCACCTGGTTCCTCAGATGATTGGGAGGCAGAATATTACAATAGTCTCTATAACCTAGATAATGCCTTTAAAATGACAGGCTCTTATTTGAAGTTTCTAGATGGCATCCCTACGCCGAGTGCTGCGGAAAGTGGTCTAATTCCCCAAAGAATTGTTGGTTATCCACACCGAGATAGGTTCGAAATTCTAGAACACCTTCTTCAGGCCAATCTACTTCCCCAAATGTATGATCAACTTCTGGATAATACAGTTAGAAAAACGTTTGTCGATTCAGTTAATCTCTTTGCAGAGAAAAGCACTAATAGTAATACGTCCATAGTCCTGAACTTTTCGCTAAAACTGGTTACTTGGTTCAAGAGGTACCTGCCCAAGCTCTTATCTAAAAATAATCGTAATGAGAAATTTAGTGCGGATGGGCTTGACCATGGGCATAATCCCAAAATTCTTTTCTATGGTACGATCAAACCCCATGAAATATACTTGCTTAACGCTTTTCATAACCTGGGCTGTGATGTTCTTTTCATTCATTCGGATGAGGAGGGAGACCTGCCGTTTCGAACATTCGACAATGACAAATTAAGGACCCAAGTGATGAAAAATGAACATAATTTACCCTTAATTACATTTCCGGTAGGAGAAAGGTTGATTCGCAAAAGCACAATAGCATACAATGCATCCAAAGAAATTGAGGAAGTGATCTACAACGAAGAGGTTGGTCTTTTTAAACCGTGGCAGTTTGAAAATTACTCGACCCAACCCATAACGCTTAAAACTACGTATGATGAGCTCAAAATTCTTTGGCGAGAACCCGCCAAACTTCGCCCAGAGTTTAAAGTCCAAAATAGAAAGGTTTATGTGCCTAACGTATTTGCCAAGATTAATGGGGTTAGCGAAGAGCTAGAATCTTATTGGCAAGATCTTAAAGAGCTTTCATCTGCTCCTAATACTTGGCTTATTGAGGATGTTCCTTTTAGTAAAATAAGCTATACTAAGCAGGAGCTTTATCAGGCTGACTATTTAATGAACGAACAGGGCTTCTTTGATGAACTGAAAGTGCAGAAAAGTCGGCATTACAAATTTGGTTATCTCAAAGCCCCCTTGCAGCATTTCCTTTTTGTTAAAATCAATGAACTCCTACTCTCTGGAATGTTCTTAATGAATATGGATGAGAAATTTAAGCTTAAAATACTAATGACTATTCTTACCATGGATGATTCTCTAATAAAGTTGATAGAAGTCTTTGATTATCCACAAGAGATCCCTAAGATTATTGTTTACGATAATGCAAAAGAAACCTTCAGTGAAAATGATGCCATCTTACTTGCCTACTTCAATCTTATTGGTTTAGATGTCATTATTTTCACGCCAACAAATTATAAGACGATTGAACAATATATTAAGCCCAACCTTTATGATGTTCACCAGCTTCCTTTAGTAAAATATGATCTAGCACTTGCACAGTTGAATAGTATTACGGCGGTTTCAGCTCATAAACCAGGTCTTTTGTCTTGGCTCTTTAATCGTCATTAAGAGGGGAGGGGCGGCGAGACACGTCCTCGGCCATACGTTCGTCGTGCCAAACTAAGGCTTTAATCCTTGATGTTAGCAGGCAGGATGCCCGGCCAAAGCGACATCCTTGTCGCATGGCCGGCGGAACACATCCTTGTGTTCCGTCCTGCTTTATGAAAGAGGCTTAAAGCCGAGTTTGGCTACGACGACCGCAAAGGCGTCGGAGCGTGTGATCGCGGAGCCTCGGGCTGGGATGACGCGAGGGAGGGGACCTGTTTCCTGCGATGCGGAAAAAAGCGGTGACGGGAGTAGTTGTGAGGATTTTATTTAGCGAATTAACTATTTTGATAGAGGGGGAATATATATGGAAATTCAAGGTTTTACGACGAAGATAACTGAGGATAAAAGCTTAGTTCCGGCACTTATTCCAGAGTTTGATTTGGAGAAGAAGAAAAACGAAGTTATGGCTAAGGTGCAGGAAAGCCCTGAGGTGCGCAGTATTGTCCGACAGATCAACGTCGAAGATGTAAGCTCTATCTTGACGTTTGGCAAGACTAGTGCAGAAGAGGTTTCTCGGTTCTCAGATGCTATCCTTCATTCTATGCAATCGACAAAGGTTGAGGATTCAGGAGAGCTCTTAATTCAGCTTAATAAAATCATGGAGAAATTCGATATTAAGGATTTCGAGGATAAACCCCCTGGCTTTCTGGAAAAGTTTTTTTCGAAAGCGAAGAATTCAGTCGAGGCACTTTTTCAAAAATACAATTCGATGGGTGATGAAGTCGATAAGGTTTTCGTTACGCTGAAGAAGTATGAAGCTGAAATTAATATTGCCAATAAGCATTTAGAGGATATGTTTATTAAAAATACGGAATATTACGAGCAGTTAGGGCAATATATCTACGCGGGTCAAGTTGTACTCGCAGAACTTAAGAATAATATTATCCCAGCAGCCCAAGCTAAAGCCGAACAGACGGGTAACAGACTAGACCAGATGAATGTCACTAACTTAGTGCAGGTTCAAGACATTATGGAGCAACGTATTTATGATTTACAACTTGCCGAAAATGTAGCTGTCCAAAGTATGCCGACCATCAAATCCATTGAATATGGTAATTATAACTTGGTACGTAAGATTAATTCTGCCTTTGTAATTACGATGCCGATTTTCAAACAATGCTTGGTTCAAGCAATCATGCTAAAGCGTCAGTCTGTACAGGCAAAAGCAATGAGCGCGTTGGATGAGAAAACAAATGAGCTTTTATTGAGAAATGCTGAAAATACGGCACTGCAATCAAAAATGGTGGCTAAACTTGCCTCGGGGAGTTCTGTTAGCATCGAGACCTTGGAAAAATCATGGCAGACAATTGTTAATGGTATCGAGGAAACAAAAGCTATACAAGAAGAAATGCGACAAAAACGTCTGGACGGGACGAAGAGATTAGAGGTCCTCAAACAAGATTTTGTAAACCGTGGAATTATAAGATAGGGATCAAGTGTTATGGCTACATTCTTGAAAGATTCTATTAAAAGCGTTCATCACTAACGATAGTGATGGGCGCTTTTTCAATTCTAGATAGTATATACCCTTTGATTCCTAACGCATTAACTGCCTTTGTGTTGCCAAAAATGCGTATATTAGTTCTAGGGAATGCAAATAATATAAGTTAATTGATCTACATAATAACTTACAGGATGTGAGGCGGGTATGCTACCCTTTCGTTCACGTAAAAGAAAAAAACCTCCAGAACCTGAGTTAAATCAACCTCTTGCGACTGAGGCAACGCCAGAGAATCAGGAAAATCCGTCTTTGAGCAGTTCACTGGCTGAGAACTTGACCACACTGCAGAGCGTTTTTGCTAATTGTACAGATCTAGTCTACCGGGAATTGAAGATAGGACAGGAACAAGTACCTGCTCTGCTCCTGTATATGGACGGGATCACTGATGAAAAAACGGTCAACCAAGATATCTTAAAATCTTTAGTGAACATACGGTATTCAAATCCTGAAGGTTCAGGGTTTAACAATATCGGAATGATTAAAAGCGTCTTCATGGAGATCGGCAACATCACTGAAATCTCTACAATTGGGGAAGTTGTGGAGGGGGTGCTTACGGGAAATGTCGCCTTGCTGCTGGAGGGAGATGCCAGAGTCCTAAAAATTGGGACCAAGGCTCCTATTGGACGAATTGTTTCA
This sequence comes from Desulfosporosinus sp. UBA4726, assembly GCA_002404215.1. GTDB lineage: Bacteria > Bacillota > Desulfitobacteriia > Desulfitobacteriales > Desulfitobacteriaceae > Desulfosporosinus. Next base: position 13,505 of record DHJG01000115.1, on the reverse strand, counting down.
GAACCGATTACAGATGGCGTAGTCAGAGGCCCTCGGGAGGGGTTTACTGAAAGTCTGCGTACTAACACTACGTTGTTGCGTCGCAAAATCAAAGATCCCAACTTAAAGCTGGAGAAGGTTGTCCTGGGGAGGACCACTAAGACAGAGGTGAATATTGCCTATCTAGAAGGTATTGCGAATCCGAAAGTGGTCGCCGAGGTGAAAAAAAGAATAGCCTTGATCGATGTGGACTCGGTGCTGGAGAGTGCGTATATCGAAGAGATGATCGAAGATAAACCCTTCTCGATTTTTCCGCAGATTGATCACAGCGAACGACCTGACAAGATAGCTGCAGGAATTTTGCAGGGTCAGGTAGCTATTTTCACGGATGGAACTCCGTTTGTCCTGATAGTGCCAACTATGATGCTTCATTTTATGCAGTCCAGTGAGGACTATTATGACCGCTCTATATATGCCTCATGGATTCGTGTAGTGCGCTTCCTATTCCTTAATTTCGCTTTGCTTCTCCCCGCACTATATATCGCCGTTACTACCTTTCACCAAGGATTGCTTCCCACGGCATTGTTGATAAATATTGCCGCTGCTCGCGTGGGGGCGCCTTTTCCCACTATCATTGAGGTCTTAACAATGGAAGTGACTTTTGAGGCTTTACGGGAGGCCGGGATACGGTTGCCAAAGCCGGTGGGACAAGCCGTGAGTATTGTGGGCGGGCTAGTTATTGGAGAAGCAGCCGTGCAGGCCGGTATGGTTTCTCCGATCACGGTGATCGTTGTAGCCCTGACTGGTATTTCGTCCTTTTGCATTCCTTCTTACAGTTTTGCACTGGCAATTCGGATTTTGCGTTTCGGCATGATTATATTAGCGTCCACCTTTGGCCTTTATGGAATGCTATTGGGTTTACTGGTCATGCAGGCACATCTTGTATCTCTGCGTTCCTTCGGGGTACCCTATTTCGCTCCGCTTGCTCCTTTTAACCTGAAAGATATGAAGGATTCAGTGATGAGGTTGCCTTGGTGGGCTATGGGCGAAAGGCCTCGCCTGACCGCAAATAATACTAACAACAATAGACAGAGGCAGAAATTCTTCCTAAAACCGGCTCCGCCCGATGAAAATGGATAAAGGGTGTTTAACTATGCGTAAGTTGGCTTTCATTGTGGTATGTATATCCTTATTACTGACGGGTTGCTGGGATTATCAGGAGGTAGATCGCCTGGCCCCGGTCATGGCGATCGGAATTGACAGTATACCCGGCAGTAAAATCATCCTCCTGACAGTTCAAATTGCAAGTCCTGAAGGTAAGGGGGGGAGTAAACGAACTGGACAACAAGGGGGAGGTGGAGAGGCTTACACAGTTATGAATAGCGAGGGTAAGTCACTGTCTGAGGCCATCCACAATTTAAGTACGCAGTCTACGAGACGTATTTCACTTTCTCACTGCAAAATAATTGTCTTGGGGGAAAACTTCGCGGAAGCGGGAATAGGCCAAATCCTGGACGAACTAAAACGCGACAGGAATTTTCGCCGTACCGACTGGTTACTAACTACCGACAAGACTGCTAAGGAAATTCTAGAGAAGGATATAGAGCTGGAGCAGGTACCTGCTCGAGGATTGGATCTTATTCTACAGAATTTTACTACATTGGGTCGTGTCTTACCAATGAACTTGAGTGATTTCTCTGCCCGACTTAATGAGGAGTCGAAGGTTAGCTTTAGCCCGTTAGTACAGTTGGAGGACATTGATAAGCAGGTCACCAGCCAGCTGGAAAAGGCTGCGGGTAGGTCTTTGGAGTCTGCGGGTCGGCCTAAAACCTTGACGATATCTAAGACAGCCGTGTATAAAAATCTAAGAATGGTCGGTGTGCTGAATGAAGATGACACAAGACTCCATAGATGGCTTATTGATTCTCCAAAAGGGAGTAGTATAAAATTCACCTACACTCCTCAGTCACCGACTGAGGAGGTGCAGGGAGAAGTAATGCTTAATATCATCGATGGCAAAACAAGCATTACTCCACAAATCTCAGAAAATGGTATAACTATGAATATAGCTGTGACGGTCAAGGCATCACTCTCTGAAACCGGAGTAACCGGCGTAGATGTGTTGGATCCCAAGGTTGTAGCACAACTGGAGCTTCAGGCGGCAGAAGCGGTGAAACTCCAGCTTGAACATACTATTAACACAGCCCAGAAAGAAATCAAGGTAGATTATGTGGATTTTGCCGAAAGCCTGCATAACTATTATCCCGTCGAATGGAAGCAGATTAAGGATAACTGGGATGATACTTTCCCCACTGTAGAATATCGGATTTCCTGTGATGTGGAGATTAGGAATACTGGTATTATAACTGATTCAACGCAGCAAAATGAGTCGGAGGAATAAACGAATGACCGCTCTAATTATGCTTGCGGCCTTGGCCATTGGTTTGGTAGAAGGGATACCTCTCGGAAAACAAGGTCAGTGGAAAGAGCTGGCTGTTATGAGCATTCTCCTCGGTATCGCCTTCTTATTGGTAATGGGCTACTACCTTGGCTTACCATCTCCTCTAGTGCTCATGGAACGTCTGCTCGAACCAGTTGGTAAAGCAATCTTTAAGTAAATGGAAGAACGGTGATTGAATGGCGGAAAAGGGAATCATTAATACAAAACAGTTTGTCTGGATGTTGTTTATCATTATAACCCCCTTTGCAGCTATGCAGATCCCGGGTATGTTGATAATGCAGGCTGGGAGGGATGCCTGGCTATCCGTCCTCAGCGCCTGGTTTCTTGATGTCATGTTGGCCATAGTCTACGCCTATATGGGCCTTCGCTTTCCTGGAGAGAATTTCGTGCAGTACAGCATCACCATCTTAGGAAAGTACCTGGGCAGGGTGGTAGGAATTCTATTCCCATTGTTCTTCTTGTTGGTGTGTACTCTAGTGTTGCGGAGCTTAAGCCAGGTGGTTGATACCGTCTTTCTGCCACTAACTCCCTTTAATGTTATCCTGGTGACTGCCTTCCTTGTCAGCGCTTTAATAGGACGTAAAGGGATTGAAGTAATTGCTAGAATGACTGAAATCTTAGGACCTTTGTATTTACTCAGTATTGTCACCCTTAGCTTCCTAGTGCTACCCTCTTTTCACATCGCTAGGTTGAAACCTCAATTTGATCAAGGCGTGGCGCCTTTTTTAGTTGGCACGCCCTTAATGCTTACCAGTTTTGGTGTTTGCATTATAATGGCCATGTATATCCCGCTCTGTAATCGCCCAGAAAATGGCTTTCTGGGCAAGTTAAGTGCTGTCAGTATGGGGGCATTGGTAGTGTGCCTGGTTACAGCCTTATCAGTGGGCATCTTCGGGATGGAGGATGCGCAATATATGACCTCACCCGGGCTTGAGCTCGCCAAAATGATTAATTTTAGTAACTATATTGAAAGAGTTGAGATGGTTTGGCTACTAATCCTCGTAGGTTCAGGAATCTTGGCCTCATCGAGTATGCTTTGGGCATTCGGACAGGGACTGGCACAAATAGTTGGACTGAAAAGTTATCAGTCGCTGATTTATCCAGGCGCCTTAATCTCCTTGGTGCTCAGCCTCATCTCCTTCCCATCTGGCCTCCAACATACAAACTTCTTTCACTATACTTTTCCGATTATGGCGGCTTTTGTCGAGACAGGCCTTGAACTCTTCCTATTAATGGCGGCGTTAATTTTGCACAAGCGAGGGACAACCTAGTGGTTTGGGGTGAGGGAACGGCAGGTGGGCGAGTAGTCATGCTTTTTTGTTGGGGATTGACGGAGGTTCCGAGCGGGCCTTGTCCATTTCATTCCTAACCTTATCACGGTACTTATTAAATAGCTTTGTCTGAAATAAGAAAGAGATCAGGCTGCCAGTCGTGACTATGGATAGCCCAGTTGCTACGGCTAAAATGTTGTTTAAATTGTAGATTTCCATAATGGAACACCTCTCAAATCGAAATTGTAACGTTATTACTATAATGCCAACTTATAGAAAGAGTTAGTCAAATAAGAACCTAGGATACCTGGTAGATTATAAGCCTGAGAATCGATGATCACAATTCTCAGGCTTATAATCTAAAGAATAAACACTAAAGAAAGACCGCCTAGAGAGGGCGGTTTTTCTTTTAGTATGATAAGTTAAGTTAGAAAAAACAAAGACACCTCCGTAAGCCCAACGCAACTAAGTAAAGGTCTTTGTTTGTATTATTTGTTAAATAATAAACCAATAAGGACGTTCAGAAGATTGTTTTTGAGTGTCCTTATTAGTTTATTAAACGTCAACTGCCGAAGTGCTTGTTAAATCGGTTTAATAACTTCAATAAATCCTCCGGTGAAAATTGCAATTTGGGAACTGGATCAGTACCTGGGTCAGTTCCTGGGTTAGTAAATGGGTCAGTAAATGGTTTAGAACCAGTCGTTTGCGGTGGTACGACTGCCCTGACTAAGATAGTTGTTAATAGTTCTAATATCAGTAGAGGCAAGGCCCCTCGCACGCCTGGAAATGTGAGCAAAGGAATAATAAAAGTGATAGTCGGACAAAAAGGTTTATTCGTAAAATCGCCCCCGATGCTCAAAGCGACAACTAGGGGGATTTCCGGTGTTACAGCGGGAAATATTCCAGGAACGGCTTGATCAGGTGAAGAAGAGAATGAGTCGTTGGAGGGAGCGGAAGTGCTGCTTAAAGACTGGGGATCGTGTGACACCGAGGCCAAAAAGTCCTGTAAATCACTTAATGTCATCCGAACGGTTTGTCCCGGCCATATCTCAGGACCTTTCTTAACCGGAAGTGATTCAAGACAAAAAAAGCGGTTAGCAAGCAACAGGGAAAGTTGGGCAGCGATGAGAACACCCACGGAAGCAAAGACTTTGCCCGACAACAGTGGTTGAAAGAAAAAAAACGAAGAGCTTCCTGGTACTGAACTGACCGGAGTGAAAATGATAATCCCTAAAGTTAAAGGTTCTTTAGAAAAGTGACATTCACGAATATTATCCATTCATGTAATCCCTTCTTCCTATTCTAGATTATGGGAGGGGTGCTGGAAATGTTATACCTAAATGCTTGTGAATGTTTAATAAATTTAGCTAAGTAACCTAGACAAAGTGGCTCAACAGGTGATATTGTACTTATCGGTGGGTAGCCACCCTAAAAAGCGAATCGTTTAAGGATGTGAACTGGTTTGTCAGAAACGCAATACAACGCAGAATCTATCCAGGTCTTAGAGGGATTGGAAGCGGTCCGCAAACGTCCTGGCATGTATATCGGTTCCACCGGGAGCAAAGGGCTTCACCATCTTGCCTATGAAATAATCGATAATGCGATTGATGAGGCTGGGTCCGGATTTTGTGATCAAATCGCAGTTACTATTAACATAGATGGATCGATAACCATTGAGGATAATGGGCGTGGGATTCCGGTGGACATACATTCTGTCAAGAAAATCGCAGCTGTGCGCCTAGCTTTTGAGACGTTACATGCAGGCGGTAAATTTGGTGGGGATACCTATAAAACCTCCGGCGGATTGCATGGTGTCGGAGCAAGCGTAGTCAATGCCTTATCTGTTTATTTGACAGCTGACATAAAACGGGGTGGAAAACTCTATCGAGTGGAATATGTTAACGGTGGGCAGCTCAAATCCGATCTGCACATCGTTAAGAAGAAAATAACCGGCACAGGAACAACTGTTGTTTTCAAACCCGATCCACTTATTTTTAAAGAAACAACTATTTTTAAATATGATTCTCTAAGAAGTCGTTTAATGGAGCTTTCATTTCTCAATAATAGTCTAACTATTATCCTCACTGATCTGCGCGGAGAAACAAAGTCCGAAACCTTTTCCGCAAAAAATGGGATCATCGGTTTTGTGGAACACTTAATCAAAGAATCGAATGTTTTGCCCGTTCATAAGAAACCGATCTATTTTAAAGGGGAAAAGGAGGATGTGATTGTAGAGTGTGCCATTCAATATAATGACGGGGATGATGAAGCTTTACACTCTTATGTCAACAATATCCCCACGGATGAGGGAGGTACTCATGAGTCCGGTTTTCGAACGGCTTTAACAAGAGTTTTCAATAATTATGGTCGTAAAAATAATCTTTTCAAAAAAGATGAAAATCTTATTGGAGATGACCTTAAAGATGGCTTGACCTGTGTACTCTCGCTTAAGGTTAAAGAGCCTCAATTTGAAGGGCAGACCAAGACGAAACTCTCCAATATGGAAGTTGAGGGCCTTGTTCAGTCGCTGACCAATGAGGGGATCAGTCAATTCTTTGAACAAAATTCTTCCGTAGCCAAAGAAGTCATCAATCGTACGTTGACAACCTGTCTTATAAGACTCGCAGCGAAGAAGGCCAAGGAGCTGAAAAAGAAAGCCCGAGATGCTGAGGTCAAGGCACTCAGTGGTAAACTTGCAGCTTGTAGCGGAAAAGATAAAACCCGTAATGAACTATTCCTCGTCGAGGGGGACAGTGCAGGTGGCTCGGCCAAAATGGGGCGAGATCGACGTTTCCAGGCAATTCTTCCTTTGCGAGGAAAGGTTATTAATACTTACCGTGCTAAGATCGATAAGGTCTTAGGAAATGAAGAAATTCGGAGTATTATCACAGCCGTTGGTTCGGGGATAGGCAAAGAATTTGATTTAGAGAAGGGCAATTATGCCCGTGTATGTATTATGACCGATGCTGATATTGACGGAGCGCACATCCGCTGTCTACTGTTGACGTTCTTCTACCGATATATGAAACCACTGATCTTGAGCGGAAGGGTCTATATCGCGCAATCTCCGTTGTATAAAATCGAGAAGGAACGAGGCAAAATTATACGCTATGCCTTCGACGATTACGAACTAAAGAAAGAACTCAAGGAATTAGGAAAAACGGCGAAGATTTCACGCTACAAAGGACTTGGTGAAATGAATCCAGATCAGCTTTGGCAAACGACTCTTAATCCCACCAATCGACGCATGATTCAGGTGACGATCGATGATACCTTAGAAGCAGAGCGTAAGCTTAGAATCCTTATGAGTGAGCAAGTAGAACCACGGCGCGATTTTTTGATGGAGAATATTGTCTTTACGGACGATGATATGTAGAGTTTTGGGGGGAGATAATACAAGGTGAGTATTACGGAAGATAATATTATTCAGCGTCCACTTGAAGACGTTTTACCAGAAGCGTTCTTGGGTTATTCCAAACATGTTATATTGCAGCGGGCTGTTCCTGATGTTCGGGACGGACTTAAGCCAGTTCATCGCAGAATTCTTTTTTCCATGGACGAAATAGGTATGCACCCAGATAAACAATACAGTAAGTCAGCTCGCCTGGTAGGGGACTGCATGGGGAAATATCATCCCCATGGGGACTCGTCGATCTATGATTCCGCGGTTCGTATGGCTCAGCCTTGGGCAACACGATATCCTATGGTGGATGGCCAGGGGAATTTCGGCTCAATCGATGGAGATAATGCAGCGGCTATGCGTTACACGGAAATGAAAATGACGCATTTGTCCCACCTGATGACCCAAGATATAGAAAAGAATACAGTTCTTTTCAAGGCGAATTATGATCAACGGTTGAAAGAACCAGTCGTTCTGCCAAGCCCTTTTCCTAACCTCTTAGTTAACGGAGGGTCTGGAATTGCAGTCGGAATGATGTCTAATATGCCTCCCCATAATCTGCGAGAAGTCGTAAGCAGTGTGATCCTCCAAATAGATAATCCTCGGATTACGGTTGATGAGCTCATGGAAAAGGTGAGTGGGCCAGACTTTCCAACCGGTGGACTGATTATCGGCACGGAGGGTATTGTCAATGCCTATAAAACCGGACGCGGAAAAGTGACAATGCGTGGCAAAGCCATGATCGAACAAGCAACAAATGGCAAAAGCTTAATCGTGATCACCGAGATTCCTTATCAAGTTAATAAATCGACATTGGCTGCCAAGATTGAAACACTGGCAGGTTTGGGCAAAATCGAAGGAATTAGCGAAGTCAGAGATGAATCTGATCGGGAAGGAATTCGGCTTGTTGTGGAATGCCGAAAAGAAGCCGATCCACTAATCGTCTTACGCCTTCTTTATAAACATACTCAGATGGAAGATACCTTTGGTATCATCAATTTGGTAATAACGGCAGAAGGTACACCTAAGGTGCTGGGACTTAAAGAGATCAATGCGGCATTTATTAAACATCGCAGAATCGTTGTCACAAAACGCACGGAATTCGACTTAGAAAAGGCTCGTCTAAAAGCTCACATTCTGGAAGGATTAGTCATCGCTATCAATAACCTTGATGAAGTGATTGCTCTTATTCGGGCTAGTAAGACCCCTTCTATAGCCAAGGCTTCACTTATTACTCGTTTTGACTTGTCTGAGATTCAAGCACAAGCAATCTTGGATATGAGGCTGCAAAATCTAACGAATTTTGAACTTGAAGGGATTTTGAAGGAACATGCTGAGGTCTTAAAACTCATTGCTGAATTAGAAAGTATCTTGGCAGATGTGAACAAGGTCTACGATATTATCAAAAAGGAACTCAAAGACATCGCTGATAAGTACGGGGATGATCGTCGTACTCTCATTCTGCCTGAGGAAATGAGGGATCAGCTTGATCTGAGTTCCTTTGAGGAACCCGAAACTCTCATCGAAGTCATGCTCACAACGAAAGGATTTATTAAAAGGATGCCTCTTCAAACAAAGAAAAAGAAAGCAAATGGCCTAGTCTGTGCTTTCAAGGACGGAGATACTTTAGCGGAGCGCATTATTTGCACAGACAAGGACACGCTTTATTTCTTTACCCATACTGGAAAGTTCTACAGTGTAAAGTCAAAAATTGTTCAAGAGGCAAGAAATAAAGATAAGGGGGGGCCTCTAACTAATTTATTCCCGTTGCCTATGGGGGAAAAGGTCGTCTCTACCCTTTCCATTAAAGATGTACCAGAGACGTTATTCTTCGTATTTGTCACAAAGGATGGGCAGGTCATGCGGAGTGCAGCTAGTGATTTTATAAACGCTCGCTCTGCGGAAGCCATCGGGCTTAAAGAGGGCGATGCCGTGGTCAAGGTGTTCTTGGGTGATGGACAAGGGGAATTATTTCTCGTCACACGTCTTGGACAAGCCATACGGTACCAGGAGACAGAAATTAACCCAATGGGACGTAAATCCCGTGGTGTCAAAGGAATGGCTATAGGCAGGGATGATTGGATTGTGGATGCTTTGTTGCTAACCTCTTTAAAAGAAAATTCTTTAGGAGATTTGGTAACGGTGACTGAACGAGGCTACGTAAA
>DHJG01000115.1:2345-4055 GCA_002404215.1 Desulfosporosinus sp. UBA4726 | reverse complement strand
TAGCGGCACCGTAACCCAGATTGAGATGAAGGACGTTAAAGTAGAGCCTCGGGCAAAGGCTGGAGCCCAATTGGTCCCTGTTGTATTGAACGATTACACGTTTAGAATTCTATAGTCATCTCTTGAAAGGGTAGGTGTGTTTTGGCAAAAGTAAGAGTTGAGGAATGGGATGTGCTAAGAGGGATTGCTTTTCTGGCGATCGTTTTGCAGCATTCGATCGGGCAGTTTGCGATCAGGAAAGACACAAGCTTGTTTGATGCCTATACATTGGCCGTCGTTTATCACTTTGTTAAGTTCGGTGTGCCTGCTTTTGTCCTTTTGACAGGAGCAGCACTGGTTTATAATTACTACGGAAAATTAAGCTACCCTACGTTTATAAGAAAACGAAGCATCGACATCTTGGTTCCTTATTTCCTTTGGACAGCAATTTATTATGTTTATATGTTTCCGGAGGAAAGGATTCATTTCCAATGGTTTAAAGAAGTTGGGCGACAGATAATCGCTCCGACGCTTGGCTATCATTTCTGGTTTATTCTCATGATCTTTCAATTTTACCTTTTGTTTCCCCTATTTCTTAAAGGGTTAATCTGGGCAAAAGAAAGAGGCGGTCCGCTCGAAACAAGAACACTGAACTCTCTCTTGGTAGTTACTGGTCTGGGGTATATGGCTTTAATGTGGGTATCTTACAAGTATTTACCGAATCACGCTGCTAGCTACCCTGACTTCCTTCAATACTTCATCACCAATAGAAACACGAATTTCCTCTTTTACTCTTTTTACTTTATCTTTGGAGCAGTTATAGCTATCGAACTTGAACGATGGCGGAAGATCATTCAAAGCTCATTACGCTGGAACATTGTCTTGTTTATCATTGCTTACAGCTGGGCTGGGTATGAACTTTTCGTTGGGTCTGGTTATAGTTTGCCTATTAATCTAAACTGGTCTACAACTCTAAAACCATCGATGTTTATTTTGGTATTCTCTGAACTCATCGTTCTCTATTTGATTGCCATGAAAGTCACAAAAAAGAATAGTTGGCTTAATAAATTGCTCTCCTGGCTGGGCAAGTATTCCTTTGGGGCTTACCTCGCTCATGCCCTTGTATTAGGCGAATTAGTAAAATTTATAGATGCTTATCACAAGGTATACCTTGGTCTAAATCAGCACTATGTCTTAGTGACATTTGTTGCATTCCTGATTGTTTCTGTCGTATCCAGTTTAATATGTTATATGATCAGTATGATTCCGTTCGGGAGATACTTGATTGGTCCAACGGGTTCGAAGAAGAAACTCCTTTAACAATTTTTTGTCTTCACCGAAAACTTAAACTTGAATAAAGAAGTTACTGAAACAACATAATAAAATAAAGTGGGTTTAAGTGGGAGGTATTAGAAATGGAGATTTTCGATATTACGGTTAATGGATCAGGTTTTGATCCGCAGTACAACTTTAACAATTACGCGTTAACCCTAGTCTTTAAAGACGATGAAACGGAAAAAACAGTTAGAGCAAATTTGCGTTACTACCCTTTAGAAAACGAATGGGATCTTAATCCAATCTTCTACGAATACACTGAGTTTGAAAAACAAGTCATGATTGATCAAATAATCAAGAGCGAAAATTTTAAGTCTGCGTTCGAGACGACTACGAGTCATTTAGAGGGATAATAGTTTTTAGATGCAGGGCAGAAATAAGGGGTAGGTTATTCAT
>DHJG01000115.1:0-2298 GCA_002404215.1 Desulfosporosinus sp. UBA4726 | reverse complement strand
ATGAATAACCTACCCCTTATTTGGTGTAGTTAAAGTAATGCTCAATTATTTTGCAGATTAATTAGGTCACCATACAGGCTATTCTTGCAACACTTTGGGCAAATCATCCAGCTCTCCTCATTTAACTCCGCTGCTATCAGTACAGAACGTTGATATGTCGGCATATCAAAGCATGCAGTTGCCCATTGGCTAATGAGGGATGATTCTGTACAGATGGGACATTTGAGGTAGAGTATGGTTAATGTTTCGCTAGGAGGACGTTTTTTAAGCATACAAAGACTCCTTTACTAAATAATATTCAATAAAAGTAATTTTCACTTCATTTTTATGATAGATCAAAGTGAATAAAGTGCTAGAAGTTAACTCTGGCGAGAGTTGTCTAAAAATAATAATTTTACATATTTTATTAACTAATACAGTTTATACAAAAATATGAAAAAAGTTACTGTACTGCATGATTCCAACTTGTTCTAACTTAAACTAATCAATTTAATCAATAACAAACAACATTTTGAACTTTAAATATCTGATGTGATATAATGCCTATAATAGTCGATTGAGGGAAGAAGGAGAGTTGTAAAAATGAAAACTATTGAGACGTTAGAAGATGCCCAGTACTTTATAGACCATTTTAGGGAGATAGGTGAAGAATCCCATATTATGTACGGTTTTCATAGCTTTATGTATGGACGTCACCTGCCTGGTGCTGATGGTTCTCTAGTTGAAGACAATATGCCCGTAAACATTACCATGGATAAGCAGGATAAATTGACAAGATACTGTTATACGTGTGATGTTGGCAGGTATGTTAAAGTGTATACGCCTCTGACTGTCCAAGATGTATTTGAGGATAGGCATTATATCAATTACGCTTTTAGTGTTCAAAGGTCGAAAAAAGTGATAGCGAAGTAAGATACTAATAAAATTAATGTCATTTTATTATCAGGACAGTTCATCATGCATCATCCGCATGCAGGGTTGGAGGCTATGCTAGTTATTCAAAGGAATAACTAGCATAGCCTTTTAAATTCTAGACTCCCCTTGGGGGGCTGCCAAAAGAAATGCTTGACTATTTTATGAATATCAAGTATAATTTCAAGTGTTGCAATTGCGCCACTAGCTCAGCTGGTAGAGCATCCGACTCTTAATCGGCAGGTCCCTGGTTCGATCCCTGGGTGGCGCACCAAATTAATCGCAAAGTCTTATGTGGCAAGTGTTTCAGGTTTCTGAGACACTTGTTTTTGTTATGTTTAAAATGCAACTATCTAATTGCCATCTTCTTCGGGTCGCCACTTTATAATAACTTTGGAAGGAGGGAGGGTTAGTTACAAACAAGCCTCTCAAGAGGATGGCTATAAGTTTTAATTCATAGTACAATTAGGACACTCCTTGGATAAGGTAATCGGATGTTCTGATTTCACATAACCTGAAACCTACATGACAAGCGACTTTGGTGTCCCCGATTGAGCATCTGACTCTTAATCGGCAGCTCCCTGGTTCGATCCCTGGCTGGCGCACCAATGACTCTTTCAGAGCATTTTACTCACTTTTAGCCATGGTTCGTTGTGTATACTTTTCCCGGATGAACGGGTAGGTTAGCAGGTGTAACATTTAACTGAACTGCTACAGGTTATATCCCCGTGTCATTAATAGTAGTGACAAGGCAACTTTTCATTGTTTCAACGGTATTCATAAGAAATTCATAACTTCTTCATGAGATTAACGGATCCTAGAGTTACACTAAGGTCATGGGAGAACAGCGAATCATACAAAGTAAATAATAATTAGTTATTTCATGATGGGATTGGATAATGTAGCTCAATGAATAACGAAAGGGGAATCTCAAATGATGTTTGGCTTAATTATCTTAGTCGTTGCCGCGTTTTATATGTTTAATTCATCCAATGCTGGAGGACCATGCTGCACAAACCATCAATCCCAGGTGTATACTCCAATGGATATCTTAAATGATCGATATGCACGGGGGGAGATTAATCGAGAGGACTACCTTGAGCGGAAACAAGGACTGTCTGGACAAAAGCAAATAATATCTATTAAAAAGGGATAACGTAGAGTACGTGATCAATCCTACTAGGATTATTTTCTAGTTAAATTAATCGAAGGAGGAATTTATATGATGGGTGGCTACGGATACGGTGGTTACGGTGGCATGGGAGGCGGATATGGGTGGATGGGTATGATGATGCCCATCATCTTCGGGATCTGTATCATTCTACTGGGGATCTATTTGTTTCGTCGTAACTCTTCGCAACTCCATACAAACGGAATAGGCAAGCA
>DHJG01000210.1:6947-7252 GCA_002404215.1 Desulfosporosinus sp. UBA4726 | reverse complement strand
CTAAAATTGGCTGGAGGAGCAAGCGTTGAGCTATTTGAAGCGATGGACGAGAAACCTGCTCAAGCGGCCAGTGCCGTTCTTGAGGGCGTCGAAATTTATCTCCCTTTAAAAGGACTGATGGATTTGGATAAAGAAGTCGCCCGTTTGGAAAAGGAGATTTCTGTCGCAAGCCTAGATCAAGAAAAGCTGGAACAAAAGCTGAGTAATGCTGGATTTACCGACAAAGCGCCTGCGGACGTCGTGGCCAAAGAACGGGAAAAACTTGAAGCGATTAAAGTTCGCAAGGTAGCCTTAGCAGAACGCCT
>DHJG01000210.1:5835-6800 GCA_002404215.1 Desulfosporosinus sp. UBA4726 | reverse complement strand
TTTAAGAGGTTGGTAATCTCGCAGAGAAAACGGGAGCAGGAGGGGAAAGCGGATATGACTGAAAAAGATCTTGACAAGGAATATCAAGAGAGCTTACAGTATCTCGTTAACCTGACAACGTTTGGTTTTAACTTTGGTTTGGAGCGCATACAGGAACTTCTCAAACGATTAGAAAACCCAGAAAGTGGCCTGCGCGTTATACATGTGGGCGGTACAAACGGCAAAGGTTCGACTGTCGCCATGATCGCTCGTATTTTGCGGGAAGCGGGGCACAAGGTGGGTGTCTTTACCTCGCCCCATCTGCATGATTATAGGGAACGCATGACCATCAATGGCCAGATGATTCCAAAGGAAAAAATTATTCAGGAGATCACACGCGTACGGCCGCATTTGGAGGAGATGGTTGCTGGAGGGTTCGAGCATCCGACCGAATTTGAGGTAAGTACGGCGCTGGCCTTACTCTATTTTGCTGATGAAAACGTCGATTTTGCTCTGATTGAAGTTGGCCTAGGTGGAGCTATTGATTCGACCAATGTCGTCACCCCTCTAATTTCTGTTCTCACGAATGTTGGAATGGACCATATGGATTATTTGGGTCCCGATGTGATTTCGATTGCTAAGGTTAAAGCGGGAATCATCAAACCGAATTCGATGGTAGTGACGGCTTCTGAAGACCCTGACGTCATTTCCATCTTGCGTGAACAAGCGAGCGCTATGGGCGTCCCGCTTTGGTTGGTGGGGGAAGATGTTCGCTTTGAAAGTAAGTGGAGCGGAGAGCTGGAACAGGAATTTGATCTCATAGGATTACATGCCAACTACTCGAAGTTGCGCCTGCGTTTAATGGGATACCACCAAGTTATTAACGCGGCCACGGCAGTGACGGTCTGTGAACTACTGAGCAGTGAATATGGAGCAACTATCCCTCGTGAGGCTATTTATGCCGGATTGCGCGATGTAGAGTGGCT
>DHJG01000210.1:5091-5716 GCA_002404215.1 Desulfosporosinus sp. UBA4726 | reverse complement strand
GGCCTTGGTGAAGGCTCTGCCCCTTTACGTCCGAGATCGCCTCATACTCTGCCTGGGGATGTTAGCTGACAAGGAACGGGAAAAAGTGATAACTATGCTTGCTCCTTTGGCAGACGAAATCATCATCACTCGTCCAAATTCACCGCGCGCGGGGGACTGGAAGGCTCTGGGGAGTTTGGCGGAACAATATGGCAGACCCGTAGTGTGCATTGAAACCCCTGAGGAAGCAGTTAATTATGCGTTAAAGCGTCTCGGAGAAAACGACATGCTTTGTGTAACCGGCTCAATTTATATGTTGGCAGATGCACGGCAAGCCTTAATCCAAGCATTAAAGCCTTAATGCTGAAGACAACTAAGCCTGAGCAGCTTGCTTAGCTTAGATAGTACGGATAGAAAAATGCGTAAAAAACTTAACGCTAACTTAACACAACCCCGCTAAAATTTGATACAATACTCCGTGGAATGAAGTCAAATGAAGTCGAAAAACGTAATGTGTATGGAAGAAAATTTTAGGTTAGGGGGTATTTTGTATGTTTGGTTTGTCGCCAAAAGAAGATAAATTCTATCGACTCTTTGCCCAAAGTACCGAAATCATTACTAAATCACTCAAAAGACTTGAAGGGAT
>DHJG01000210.1:1487-4927 GCA_002404215.1 Desulfosporosinus sp. UBA4726 | reverse complement strand
GCTCAGATTTTGGAGAGGCTGAATTCCACGTTTATTACCCCATTAGATCGCGAAGATATATATAAGTTGGCTCAAGTCCTAGATGATATAGTCGATTATTCTGAAGGTACTGTGGAGCGTATGCTTCTATACCGCACGTGTAAACCCTCACTTGGAACACAAGAACTTATCCATTTGGTATTATTGGCAGGAGAGCAGATTCAGGCTGCCTTCAGTTGCTTAGGAAACATTCACATCAAGAAATCCAAGATATTGGCTTCAGCCGAAGAGATTTATCACCTTGAAAGTGCTGGGGATAAGGTCTACCGTCAGGAAGTCGCTCGTTTATTCGAACATGAGAAAGACCCGATTGAGATCATTAAATGGAAAGAGATCTTGGAACATATTGAATCGATGTTAGATCATTGTGAATCCATTGCAGATCTGCTCAAAAGCGTGGTCTTGAAATATGACTAATATAGGTATGATGTTAGTCGTTGTGGTGTTTTTTGCCTTAGCCTTCGACTACATCAATGGGTTTCATGATACGGCAAACGCGATTGCTACGAGTGTTTCGACACGGGCCCTAACACCAAAGCGGGCTGTAGTTCTGGCATCCACACTTAATCTTTTTGGAGCTCTTTATAGCACGGGAGTTGCCCAGACCATTGCCAAAGATATTATTTCACCAAAATTTGCGACTCAAGAGGTTGTAATTGCCGCTTTGTTCAGCGCAATTGCTTGGAACCTCGCAACCTGGTACATAGGAATTCCAAGCAGTTCTTCGCATGCGCTGATTGGAGGAATGGCTGGAGCCGCTGTTGCTAGAGCGGGATTTTCTGTATTACAGTGGCAGGGCTTAGGCAAAATTCTTGCGGCTTTAATTCTTTCTCCGATTATAGGAATGATTCTAGGCTTTATTATTATGAAATTGTTGGCCCTTACTTTTGGTCGATTTTCACCGTCCAATGTCAATTTTGGCTTTAAAAAAATGCAAATACTCTCTGCGGGGTTGCTAGCCTTTAACCATGGGTCCAATGATGCCCAGAAATCTATGGGCATAATCACCATGGCGCTCATCGCGGCTGGATTGCAAGCCCAGACTGTACTCGCCCCGCCACTTTGGGTGAAACTTGCCTGTGCCTTAGCGATGTCCCTAGGGACTGCTGCGGGAGGGTGGCGAATCATACGTACCATGGGAGGGAAAATCTTTAAACTGGAGCCCATCAATGGATTTGCCGCAGATTTAAGTTCATCGATTGTTATCTGGTCGGCCACCGTATTCCCTGGTCTCCATCTCCCTGTTTCTACGACTCACGTTGTATCGGGTTCCATCATGGGGGTTGGGAGTGCCAAACGGGTTTCCGCCGTACGATGGGGTGTGGCTCAACAAATGCTCGTCGCTTGGGTTGTGACGATTCCCACAACCTCGCTCCTTGCTGCATTGGTTTATACGGTATTGATGAAATTTGCTTAATATCTGATATCGCTCAGGCCTTGGTCACTGGATCAAAGGCCTTTTTTATTTTCTCTTGGCGTCAGCCAAGGTTTCTTTAGTCTATTTCCTTCATTACCTACATATCTTCCGGTAGAAGGGTTGTCCGCACAACACGGAAGGAGAATAGACATGAAGGGTTTAGAGCGAATTCGAATTGTCGTTGTCTTAATTGTAGGAATGATGGCCTTGGGTTTACTAACCTGGGGACTCGGTAAGGCTTATTTGGAACTCGTAGGTCAATCCGGTCGAGTGAAGGTGGATAGCGCGCAAAATCACAGCAAAGAAACTAATTCTGCCAATAACATCAGGTTGGTGCTTCCAGATGTGAAGTTTTGGGTATGCCAAGTCGGCGTCTTTCAAAGCGAAAGTAATGCTCAGTTGAGTAGCGAGCAGCTTACGGTTTTGGGTCATAATGCCAAAGTGATAGGCTCCAATCCCTGGATGGTTGCCATAGGTCTGGGGCATTCAGCGGAGGAGCTTAAAGGGTTAAGACAATCTCTGGCGGAAAAAGGAATCTCGACTATTCCGAAACAAATCGTGCTTCCGGAAAGGACGTTCCGTGTAGCTGGAAATGGTTCACAACTGACGATGGATCTGTTAACGAACGTCAATGTCATCCTCCAGGAAGGGGTGACGGAAGAAAGCTTAGCCAAGGAAAAGCAGGTATGGGATGCCTTAGCGGGGGATCATCCTCCCAAACAATTAGCAGGGCTCCATCAGTTCTATAGCCAAATTCGGGAAAAAACTTCTTTGGAAGAACAAAACGCTTTAAAATTATCTCTATATTTTGAATCTCAGAGGGTTATTAATCAGTTATCAGGTCAATAATAGATTTAGGTAGCTGAGAAACCCCTTTTTCATTTGGAATTATGGAAATTATGGAAATGAAATTGCAATTCTAGGTGATAGTGCTATAATTAGCATATCTATCTTCCGAAATATGAGACCAGAAATGAGGAACCTTCTTGAAAACTCTAAAAGTCCCAGAGGCAACAATTATTCGACTTTCCGTTTATTCACGTTATCTGACTGAAGTCGATCGAAAAGGAATCATTACCATCTCCTCGGGGGAAATTGCCGAAGGCGTCGGCGTTAGCCCGGCACAAGTACGGAAAGACTTGGCCTACTTTGGGGAGTTTGGGACAAGGGGGGTAGGATATAATGTCAAAGATCTCCGTCAACACCTTCTGAAGATCCTTGGTCTGAGTGCTGATTGGAGTGTTGCTTTAGTTGGTCTAGGAAATATAGGACTGGCTTTAAGTAACTTTAAAGGGTTTGTTGAACGAGGTTTTATTATATCCAGTATTTTTGACGCGGATCCCAATAAGATCGGAACTATGATTGGTCACGTGGAGGTCCAGGCTGTAGAGAAGTTGGAAGAAGTTGTGCGACAAAACAGCACGCAGATTGGTATTGTAGCCGTTCCGGCAGCGGAAGCACAAGAAATCGTCGATCAATTAGTGAAGGCTAACGTCAAAGCCATCCTGAATTTTTCACCTGTAGTATTAAATGTCCCTCCAGAGATAGAGCTTCGTAATGTCGACTTAGCGGTTAACCTTGAAGTTTTGACCTTTAATGTCTGTGCTCAACGCTACTAATTGATTAAATTGAACTGTTGTATATCAAAGGGTACCTGTCGTATAATAGCACTATAAGAAGTGTGTCTCAGGGTGCCAACTACACCTTGTGGGAAAAAAGCCCCGTGGCAAGTTCTTAGGAACTGTTGCGGGTTTTTTCTCTTTTATTTGTGTATAAGAAGAGGGGATGAAGCATGAATCAAAGCCAGGAGAACAGGAAAATTACGGTTTACGACACTACGTTGCGTGATGGGGCTCAGGGGGAAGGGATTCATTTTTCTACACTGGACAAGTTAAGTTATGTGAAGCGTATTGAGGATATGGGGAGTCTTTATGTGGAAGCGGGTTGGCCAGGTGCTAACCCACGGGATGAGGAGTTTTTCCAG
>DHJG01000210.1:0-1351 GCA_002404215.1 Desulfosporosinus sp. UBA4726 | reverse complement strand
AAACTCCTGGCTTCCGAGGCTAAAACGATTACAATTTTCGGGAAGTCATGGGATCTGCATGTTCGTGATGTCTTGCGGACAACTCTCGAGGAAAATCTTCGTTTGATTCAGGAGTCAGTTGCCTTCTTGGTTCAGGATGGACGCGAAGTCTTCTTTGATGCCGAACATTATTTTGACGGCTTTAAGGAAAACTCGGATTATGCGCTTAAGTGTATCGCAGCCGCACTTGAGGGTGGGGCGACGATGGCTATTTTATGTGATACGAACGGTGGCTGCTTGCCCAGTGAAATTGACCACGCAGTTAGAGTAGTCATGCAGGAATTTAAGCCTAAAGAGCTTGGGATTCATGTGCACAATGATGGTGGTCTCGCTGTCGCTAATTCTCTAGTAGCGGTGGAGGCGGGAGTGACCCAAATTCAGGGAACCTGGAATGGCTTTGGAGAACGTTGTGGCAATGCTAATTTAAGTAACCTGATTCCCTTATTACAGCTCAAAGGGGGATACGAGGTTGTTTCTAATTCGGCTATGGCAAAGATCACCTCCTTTTCTCGCTTTGTCGCAGAGTTAACGAATGTGCCTCTAGATGGAAAGCAGCCGTTTGTGGGGCGCAGTGCTTTTGCACATAAAGCGGGCATGCACGTCGATGCGATTCTGAAGAACGAACGGACCTTTGAGCACATGAATCCTGCTTTAGTTGGAAACGAGCGGCGCATTTTAATCTCAGATCAGGCTGGGAAAGCCAATATATTGGAACGCTTGCGTCGTTTTGAGCCTGCTATGAGTAAAGATGATCCTAGGGTGGAGCAAGCTATGATCGAGATCAAAGCGCTGGAGCATAGAGGATTTCAATTTGAAGCGGCTGAAGGCAGTCTTGATCTATTATTGTTGCAGATTTTGGGAGAATACGTTCCTCCGTTCGAACTCGTAGATTATCATGTCTGGAGTGATCCCTTGCGAGGCGAGCTCGATTCCGTTGCCGTAGTCAAGATCAAAGTTGGCGAAGAATCGTTACATATTGCTTCAGAGGGAACCGGCCCGGTGAATGCCCTTGATACGGCTCTAAGGCAGGCCCTCGTCAAATTCTTCCCGATTTTAGGAAAAAGTGAACTTGCGGACTATAAGGTGAGGGTTTTAGATGGCTCGCGGGGCACGGAATCCATTGTGCGTGTGATCGTGGATACTCGCTTGGAGCAGGAAGATTGGGGGACCATCGGGGTATCTACGAATATTCTGAAGGCCAGTGCTCAAGCCTTGCTTGATGCGCTCAATTGGACTATTTGGAAATACGAGGGTCGGAAGACACTCGTTTAGTCCGGTAAATCGAATCTGGATTTAACTCTTGCAGAGAAAA
>DHJG01000113.1:7171-15305 GCA_002404215.1 Desulfosporosinus sp. UBA4726 | reverse complement strand
GCGCCGTCCTTGGCGCATGGTCGGCATCGCACATCCTTGTGCTCTGCCCCGTGTTTGGGGTCGGTCGCTTGAACGGAAGTTTGCTGGGCTGCTTACGTAAAGACGTCGCGCTTGTGTGACACTACGTCTTGGGCTTGGGTCGGGGACGGCGGAGCGAGGGAACGGGAGACACGTTGGGGAGACGGCACATTCTATGTGCACCGTCTTGAATGCAAGTAGGGACGGTTCTTGCTTGCACTGCCCCGTGTATGGGGTCTTTTATGAAAAAAGGACGTGACTGGCGACGTGTGCAAGTAGAGACAGTTCTTGACTTGTACCTGGAGCGTGTCTGGGGCCTTTTACATGGAGTTTGCTAATTTTGTTTAAATATAGACATTGCGCTCGTGTGACACTGTGTCCTGGGTCTTGTAACGGAGGAAATAAGTGATGAATGGCGACTATCTTATTTGATAAATTGAAACGGGTAACTATTTAGGGTATAATAATACGGTTGAAGGTATTTATTGGGAGGAAACAGCTTTGCAAGAAAACAAAGATATTCAAGTTCAGGATCCTAGTGATAGTTATAATGCAGGGCAAATTGAAGTTCTTGAAGGACTGGAAGCTGTTCGTAAGCGTCCTGGTATGTATATTGGTACAACGAGTAGTAGGGGACTCCATCATCTTGTCTATGAGATCGTCGATAACAGTATTGACGAAGCTCTGGCCGGTTTTTGCGATCTAATTGATGTCTCTATTCATGAGGATAATAGCATTACTGTAATAGATAATGGCCGAGGAATCCCTGTAGACATACATCCTAAAACGGGAAAACCTGCTGTAGAAGTTGCTTTGACGGTATTACATGCCGGTGGTAAATTTGGCGGGAGTGAGAGCGCTTACAAAGTTTCGGGTGGCCTTCATGGAGTAGGCTTAAGTGTCGTTAATGCCTTGTCAAAGTGGTTGATTGTTGAGGTCTCTAAAGGGGGTCATGTCTACCATCAGGAATATGCTATCGGAAAGCCAACCTCGGAATTAGTAAATATTGGGGTAACTGAGAATAATGGAACAAAGATAACCTTTATTCCCGATCCTGATATCTTTGAAGAGACAGTCTATGATTTTAATCTTCTAGCACATCGCCTAAGAGAACTTTCTTTTTTAAATAAGAGTGTAACGATCAATTTGACGGATGAGCGGACAAACGTAAAAGAAACATTTCTACATACAGGTGGTATTCAAGATTTTGTTCGTTATCTAAATAAAAGTAAAGATTGTTTACATCCTCAGCCGATTTATATTGAAGCAACAAAGGATAATGTTCAAGTTGAAGTATGTCTGCAATATAATGACAGTTATGCCGAAAATTTATTTTCATATGCCAATAATATTAATACCCAAGAAGGAGGAACTCATGAAGCAGGTTTTAAATCTGCTTTAACACGAGTAGTTAATGATTATGCTCGTAAAGGTAATATCATTAAAGCGGCTGATTCCAATCTGACCGGAGATGACATTCGGGAAGGATTAACCGCCGTGATTTCTGTTAAAGTGCCTGATCCTCAGTTTGAAGGGCAAACAAAGACAAAATTGGGGAACAGTGAAATAAGAGGTATTGTGGACTCTGCTACAGGAGAAGGATTAAGTACTTTTCTGGAAGAGAATCCATCGATCGCTAGAAAATTTATCGATAAGTCTGTTCAAGCAGCACGAGCACGTGATGCAGCTCGTAAAGCGCGTGAGTTAACCCGTCGTAAAAGTGCCTTAGAGGGAACCTCCCTTCCGGGAAAACTTGCGGATTGTTCTTGGAAAGAGCCAGATCTGTGTGAAATGTACCTTGTCGAGGGTGACAGTGCAGGTGGTTCGGCCAAACAAGGAAGAGATCGAAGGTTCCAAGCTATATTGCCTCTACGTGGAAAAATTCTTAATGTAGAAAAGGCTAGACTCGATAAAATATTGGGGAATGTCGAAATAAGAGCAATGATTACCGCGATGGGAACTGGTATTTCAGATGAATTTGATATTACAAAAGCACGCTATCATAAGTTGATTATAATGACAGATGCTGATGTAGATGGTGCTCATATTAGGACACTCCTATTAACCTTTTTTTATCGCTATATGCGGCCTTTGATCGAAAATCATTATGTTTACATTGCGCAGCCCCCTCTCTTTAAGGTTAAGAAGGGGAGAGACATTCAATATGCTTATACTGATAAAGAACTCAGTATAATCCTAGACAGAATAGGCAGGGAAAAAGTTGAACTTCAACGCTATAAAGGTTTGGGAGAAATGAATCCGGATCAGTTGTGGGAAACTACGATGGATCCTGCAACGCGCACGGTATTGCAAGTGACGATAGAAGATGCTATGCGGTCTGAAGAAATGTTTACAGTATTGATGGGAGATAAAGTTGAACCACGTCGTGACTTTATTAATCACCATGCTAAGGATGTACGTAATCTAGATACTTAAAGGGGTGCTCATTCATGTCGGATGAAATTCTGGGAGGAAAAGTTCTTCCCGTTGAAATTGCGGACGAAATGCGAAAATCCTTTATGGCCTATTCGATGAGTGTTATAGTTAGCCGTGCTTTGCCCGATGTCCGAGACGGGCTAAAACCGGTGCATCGAAGAATTCTATATACCCTTCATGAGTTGGGTCTTACCCCCAACAAACCGTACAGTAAGTCAGCACGACTTGTCGGGGATTGTATGGGTAAATTTCATCCCCACGGGGATAGTTCAATCTATGATGCTATTGTTCGTATGGATCAGGATTTTGCTAGCCGTTATCCGCTCATTGACGGACATGGAAACTTTGGATCTATTGATGGGGACTCTGCCGCTGCCATGCGGTATACCGAACTTCGCATGGCCAAGATGGCGACCTATATGTTAGCAGATATCGATAAAGAAACCGTTGATTTTACCCCTAATTATGATGAGAAACAAGATGAACCCACCGTACTGCCTTCAAAATATCCAAATTTACTCGTGAACGGTTCGTCAGGAATTGCAGTTGGAATGGCAACAAATATTCCTCCTCATAACTTAACAGAAGTTATTGGAGCAACCGTTGCTCTCCTGGATAACCCGGATTTATCGGTAGATGACCTTATGAAATATGTTAAAGGTCCCGACTTTCCAACTGGTGGAACTATTATGGGCTACGAAGGAATCAGGTCCGCCTATACCACAGGAAGAGGATCCGTTAAAACACGAGCAAAAGCACGTATTGAAAGCATGGAAAAGTCCGGAAAATACCAAATAATTATCACAGAAATTCCGTTTATGGTCAATAAAGCCAGAACAATTGAGAAAATTGCGGATCTCGTACGTGATAAGAAGCTAGATGGGATTACGGACCTTAGGGATGAATCGGATCGTTCTGGGATGCGTATTGTGATTGAGCTCAGGCGTGACGTCAACCCACAAGTTATATTGAACCAACTCTATAAACATACCCAGCTGGAAGAAACGTTTGGCGTAAATATGCTGGCACTAGTAAATGGCCAACCGAGGACTCTTACACTCAAAGATATGATTTATTATTTTATTGAACACCAAAAAGATGTTATTGTCCGGAGGACCAGATTCGAATTAAAAAAAGCGGAAGCTGAAGCGCATATTATTGAGGGATTGCGGATAGCCTTGGACCATATTGATGAGGTTATAGAAACAATTCGTTCTTCTACGAATGAGTCAAATGCTAGAGAAAACTTATCGATCCGTTTTGGTTTGAGTGAAATACAAGCCCAAGCCATTGTTGATATGCGATTGAAGCGCCTGACGGGACTAGAACGTGAGAAACTTGAAAACCAATACCAAGAACTGATGAATAACATTGCCTATTTGAAGTCTGTTCTTGCCTCGGACAGTATGGTTATTGAAATTATTAAGACAGAGTTGGAAGAAATTGATCGCAAATTTGGAGATCCCCGTCGGACACTTATTACGGTTGATGTTAGTAAAATGGATATTGAAGATCTTATTGCCGAGGAAGACGTGGTTATCACTGTAACCCATTATGGGTATATTAAGAGGTTACCTCTAAATACTTATAGGAGTCAGCACCGTGGTGGTAAAGGTGTTAATGGGATGGCTACCAAAGAACGAGACTTCGTAGAGCATCTCTTTACTACAACGACGCATCATCATATTCTATTCTTTACGTCACAGGGTAAAGTGTATCGTTTAAAAGCCTACGAAATTCCGGAAGCCAGTCGGACAGGCAAGGGAACAGCCATTATTAATATTTTGAATTTAAGCCAGCATGAAATGATTACGGCAGTTATGGCGATTAAGGATTATAGTTCCGATTTCTTTTTAATTACAGCTACAAAAAAAGGCATCATGAAGAAGACTGCGTTGCAAGAATATGATTCGTCACGACGTGATGGATTAATTGCTTTAACTCTCGATGAAGATGATGAGCTTATCGGTGTCAAGTTAACCCAAGGGTTAGATGATATTCTTCTTGCCACAAAAAATGGAATTGCGATCCGCTTCGCAGAAGCCGATGTGAGGTATATGGGGCGTACGGCGCGCGGAGTAAAAGGAATAAGGCTTGAAGCAAATGACGAGGTTGTCGGTATGGATGTCATCGGCGACGAAGGCGAACTCTTGACCATGAGTCAAAATGGTTTTGCCAAGCGCACCGATCTTAAGGAATTTCGTGTTCAAGGACGTGGCGGCAAAGGAATCATTGTTATGAAGTTGAATGCCAAGACAGGTACATTGGTTGGAATCAAGGTTGTCCAAGTGGAAGATGAGCTGATGGTCATTACGAATAATGGAATTATGCTCAGGATTCAAGTTTCCAGTATTTCTAATCAGGGTCGTTCTGCTCAAGGGGTTCTAGCTATGCGAACAGGGGCAAGTACTGTTGTTGCAATGGCGAAGGTTTTGATGAAAGATGAAGAAATCGGAGAGCCTGGGGATTTGACGGACTCAGACGAATCGGAATCTGAAGACTAAATTGACAAAATTCGCGCATGGTGTTACCATGGCTAATCATAGAAATTGCGTTTTATTATTGACTTACAGTTACAAAAAAATTAGAGGAGGAAATTAATATGACTGATATTGCTTCGTTGAAAGTCAAGACAGGGCTTGCAGAAATGCTAAAAGGGGGCGTCATCATGGATGTGACGACTCCTGAACAGGCTATAATAGCAGAAGAGGCTGGAGCATGTGCTGTAATGGCTTTAGAGCGTGTCCCTTCGGATATTCGAGCTGAAGGTGGGGTCGCTCGGATGGCAGACCCTAAAATTATTCAAAGTATTATGGCAGTAGTATCTATTCCTGTTATGGCCAAAGCCCGCATAGGCCATTTTGTAGAAGCTCGAATATTAGAAGCATTAGGAGCGGATTACATTGATGAGTCTGAAGTATTAACACCTGCTGATGATTCTTATCATATTGATAAACATGATTTCAAAGTGCCTTTTGTTTGTGGATGTCGTAATCTAGGAGAAGCATTGCGCCGAATCGGGGAAGGGGCTGCAATGATTCGTACTAAAGGAGAACCAGGAACGGGTAACGTAGTTGAAGCTGTTCGACATATGCGTACTGTAATGAGTGAAATACGTGCTTTAACATTAATGCCAAAAGAAGAGCTCATGGCAGCCGCCAAAAATATGGGCGCTCCTTATGATTTGGTTCTATATATCGCAGAGAATGGAAAACTACCTGTTGTAAACTTCGCCGCAGGCGGTATAGCTACACCAGCTGATGCGGCATTGATGATGCATCTTGGGTGTGATGGTATTTTTGTCGGGTCTGGAATCTTTAAATCTGGTGATCCAAGAGCCCGGGCTAAGGCAATTGTTTTAGCAACAACCCACTATAAGGATGCAAAAATGCTTGCGGAAATTTCTAAGGATTTAGGACAAGCCATGTCCGGAATTGAAATTTCAACATTGACTGATTCTCAGCGCATGCAAGAACGGGGTTGGTAAGAATGAAAAAGTGTGTTGGCGTTTTGGCACTGCAAGGTGCTTTTCGCGAGCACCGTCAGGTTTTAGAACAATTGGGTTGCGATGTTGTTGAAGTTCGAAGAACAAGCGATCTTGAAAAAGTCCATGGACTTATTATTCCTGGAGGGGAAAGTACGACCATTGGTAAACTCTTGAAAATCGATGGAATAGGTGACAAAATTAAGGAACTTGGTGCTAAAGATTTACCTATTTTTGGAACATGCGCCGGTATGATCCTACTCAGTAAAACGATCATCGATAGTGACCAATATTCATTAAACCTTATGGATACGGTCGTAGAGCGAAATGCCTTTGGAAGGCAAGTAGCAAGTTTTGAAACGGATCTTTTTGTACCAGCCTTGGGTTCTAATTCTTTACGTGCCGTCTTTATTCGAGCTCCTTACCTTCGGGAAGTTGCTCCAAACGTAGGCATTCTGGCAGAGTATGAAGGCAAGATTGTTTTTGCACGGGAAGGCAATTTATTAGCCAGTGCATTTCATCCCGAACTTACCTCCGACCAGCGAGTTCATAAATATTTTTTAGACATGATCGATGAACATTGGTCTAAGTAAGAACGTTTTTGGCGCTTTGCCATTCTTGGCAGCGGTCCCTACTTGCCATCCTTGGCTACAGGGACACATGACCATCCTTGGTATGCGCTCTAGTCTCGAACCGGATGTTCGAGACTAGAGCGCATAAGTTATCATAAACAGGGCGACCGTCAGCGCCTGTGGCTTGGCGTTAGCCAAGCTTTTTCTTTATAGGCATGGGAGGGTTTTTTAGCATGTTAGATCTCAAGTTTGTTCGTAATAATCCCCAAGTGGTTAAGGAAGCATTGGAAAAACGTCACGTTTCGATTAGCATTGACCACTTCTTAACCCAAGAAGAAGAAAGCCGCAAATTACTTTTTGAAATTGAGACTTTAAAGGCCCGTCGCAATACTGTTTCTGAAGAAGTTGGGCGCCTCAAGAAAAATAAAGAGGATGCCGAAAGCCTCGTCTTAGAAATGCGCGAAGTGGGTCAAACTATTAAGGATTTGGAACAAAAATCGGCGGATATTGTGCAAGTGATGGAAAAGGTACTCTATGAGATTCCTAATATCCCTCATTCCTCTGTGCCGGTTGGTTCAGACGAAAGCTCAAATGTACTAGTGCGCACATGGGGAACTCCTCGCGTCTTTGATTTTGAGCCTAAGGCTCATTATGAAATCGGCGAAAAGTTGGACATTTTAGATTTCATCAGAGCGGCCAAAGTGACAGGTGCACGCTTTACTTTTTATAAAGGGTTAGGTGCAAAGCTTGAACGTTCCCTCATATCGTTCATGCTTGATCGACACACCACTAAGGGTTATACAGAAATACTTCCGCCCTATTTGGTTAATCGAACTTCCATGATCGGTACAGGGCAGCTTCCAAAATTTGAGGAAGACGCATTTAAAGTTGTTGGAACGGATTATTTCTTGATTCCTACGGCTGAAGTGCCTGTAACGAACCTCTACCGTGAAGAAATCTTGGACGGTAGTCAATTGCCGATTCGTCATTGTGCCTATAGTTCATGTTTTCGTTCTGAAGCGGGATCCGCAGGACGGGATACGCGGGGACTGATTCGCCAACATCAATTTAATAAAGTAGAACTTGTCAAATTCACTCTCCCTGAGAATTCTTATGACGAACTCGAATTACTGACCAGGGATGCCGAAAGCATTCTTCAAGAGTTAGAGCTTCCCTATCGTGTTATGGCGTTATCAACTGGTGACCTCGGGTTTACCTCCGCTAAAACATATGACTTAGAGGTATGGCTACCTAGCTTTGATACCTATAGAGAAATTTCTTCTTGTAGTAATTTTGAAGATTTCCAAGCACGTAGAGCAAACATCCGTTTTCGGAGAGGCCCTAAAGAAAAGCCAGAGTACGTCCATACTTTAAACGGTAGTGGATTGGCGATTGGGCGTACGGTTGCTGCTATTATGGAGAATTACCAGGATGATGACGGTAAGGTTCGTGTTCCGAAAGCACTGCAACCTTATATGGGTGTTGAATATATCGGATAATGGGTTGATTATAATACCAATTTAGATTAAATTAGTATTATAATCATAATATTAGTTGTATTTATTGAATATATATGGTATGCTGATTTTCGGTTGTTTTACTTGGAGGGGTGTTCGAGCGGTTT
>DHJG01000113.1:0-7026 GCA_002404215.1 Desulfosporosinus sp. UBA4726 | reverse complement strand
GACTCCTCCCGGGGTCACCAAATAATCGAGGTTATTATGCTACATCAAGATTGGATGCTCATGGCGCTTAGACAGGCTCAGATGGCCTTTGAACAAGGAGAAGTGCCCATTGGTGCCGTTATTGTTCATAATGGTCAAGTGATTGCTTCAGCGCATAATGAAAGAGAACAGAAAAATGATCCAACAGCACATGCTGAAATTTTAGTCATCCAACGGGCAGCCAAGGCGTTAGGAAGCTGGCGACTGACAGATGCTATCCTGTATGTCACGTTAGAGCCTTGTCCGATGTGTGCAGGAGCTATAATGCAGTCTCGCATCAAGCAACTTGTCTATGGGGCGATGGATCTCAAAGGCGGCGCTACAGGTTCAGTGATGAACGTCCTCGACT
The DNA here is from genome assembly GCA_002404215.1 of Desulfosporosinus sp. UBA4726. Taxonomy (GTDB): domain Bacteria; phylum Bacillota; class Desulfitobacteriia; order Desulfitobacteriales; family Desulfitobacteriaceae; genus Desulfosporosinus. The sequence goes on along the minus strand of DHJG01000113.1, from coordinate 6,638 downwards.
ACACTCTTTGGAACCATAGAGTTGATATCGTTGCTGGGGTTCTGGAAGATGAATGCTTGGAGATCTTGAAAATATTTTTTAAAAGATTGCGCTGATTACAGCGTTATTTTATAGTCAGAGACTATGGTTTTGGGTGACGTTATATATGGAGGAGTATCGAAGTGGTTATAACGAGAACGACTCGAAATCGTTTGACCTCGTAAGAGGTCCGTGGGTTCGAATCCCACCTCCTCCGCCATTACATATAGAATAAATCGGGGGCCTTCGCACTTAAAAGCGAAGGCCCTTTTATTGTACTCGTTACTCTGCAAAATCTTAAACCCTTGACTCAAGAGGCAACGGGTTTCTTTAATAAAGAAAGATATTGTACATTTATAATATTGCGCAAAGCTCTTCTTAAAACTAAGGAAAACAATATAATTCAATTAATTCTGTCGACTTTGTTTAAATCTTCACATTCTTGTACAGACTGGTATTAGATTAAAAGATGTTTCGAAAACTCTTTTATAGATAACTGATACGTTATGTTCAAGAGAGCGAGGTTTAGAGGTTTTGAAATTAGTTAAGACAATAATTACAAGCATGATTGGAATTCTGCTAATTGGTATTTTTTGGGGGCCTGTCCATGAAGGAAGTGCGATGGAAACCTACAATATAAATGAATCTTTAGATGAAGCAGCACTCGCTCCAACACCAAATCAACTGATCCGTTTTCATGTCCTCGCCAATTCAGACAGTGAACAGGACCAAGCCCTGAAGAGGGCTGTTCGAGATGCCATTTTAAAAGAGGTTTCTCCTCAATTGGCTGTTTCTCAGTCATTAGATCAGTCACGGCAAATTCTGAAGAAGGTCCGTCCAGATATGGAGGGGATTGGGCGTTCAGTTGTGAAGGCTTGGGGTAAGGACTATATGGTACATACTGAGTATGGGCATTTTAGCTTTCCCACGAAATCCTATGGGTCTTTAGTGTTACCAGCTGGTGATTATGAAGCGCTTCGCGTTGTAATCGGAGAGGGGCAAGGATCGAATTGGTGGTGTGTGCTATTTCCACCGCTTTGCTTTATCGATATTGATCATTCTACCGCTGTTCAGGTAGATGGAAAAGTGGGGATCCCGATTAACCACGATTCTACAGTTTATCCTATAAAACAGACGGCAAAAGAAACGGCAGGCTCGCCGAAGGTACGATTTTATTTTTTAGAAAGGATAAGGCGGTTTTTCTCTCTTAATTAGAGCTTTGGTAGGTTCTTCTCATGAAATATTTCGTTAATTGCTTTGGTTAGATGTTGTTTAATACGCATTACATATATTTACAGCATTTTAACCATTGACTAGCTCGTCTCTTTGCGATATAATTTCATTTGTTCACTAAATGTGTAGAAGAAATATATATTGTTTTGAGGTTTAATGAACATGGAGAGGTGGCTGAGTGGTCGAAGGCGCCCGCCTGGAAAGCGGGTACATTGGGCAACCTGTGTCGAGGGTTCAAATCCCTCTCTCTCCGCCATTTTTAAAGATTTAAGCCAAAGTATTCGACTTCGGCTTTTTATTTTGCTATAATTGCTTTAGCCGTACTAGATGGGGAGGTAGCGGTTCCCTGTAACTTGCAGACCGCTCTAGCAAGATGTAATTCCCGCGGTAGAGCCTTACCTGTGAAGCTGTCTTTGGTTGGCGGCGATGAGATTTGGGTCTTACGCAACAGGACACTCCGAACCGTGTCAGATCTTGACGGAAGCAGCACTAAGGAGAGCGTTATGTGTGCCGTAAGGTTGCCTAGGTCGAGTTTGTTAACCAAGGTAACGTTCGGAGGTGATGGTTCGATCAAGGGTGTACGGCTATTATATACGAAAAGTTACTTTATAAGAAGAAGGTGGTCAATGTACCATCTTTTTTGGTATATTGACCACTCTTGTTTATCGAGGTTGAAAGTATGGCTTATTTAGCACTTTATCGTGAATGGCGTCCAAGAACGTTTAAAGACATAGTGGGGCAAGAGCATATAACAAAGACCTTAGTTAATGCTTTAAAGCAAGTAAAGGTTGCCCATGCCTACTTATTCAGTGGACCAAGAGGTACGGGTAAAACAACCGCAGCTAAAATTTTGGCGAAGGCCTTGAATTGTGAAAAGCCGGAGGGCGTTGAACCGTGTAATCATTGTGCGTCTTGTATTAGTATTGACCATGGTTCGGCCATGGAGGTTTTTGAAATCGACGCCGCCTCAAATCGAGGTATTGATGAAATTCGTGATTTGCGTGAAAATGTAAAATTAAGCTCAATACAAGGGAAACATAAAGTTTATATTATTGATGAAGTACATATGTTAACGACAGAGGCTTTTAATGCCTTACTGAAGACACTCGAAGAGCCTCCACCACAGGTTGTATTCATTTTGGCAACGACTGAGGTTCAAAAGATACCTTTGACCATTCTCTCGCGCGTGCAACGTTTTGAGTTCCATCGAATTTCAGTAGAAAATATTCAAAATCGATTAACTGAAGTATGCACGTCTTTAGAAAGACAAGTCGACTTGAGTGCCTTATTAGTTATTGCCCAGAAATCAGAAGGTGGCCTTCGGGATGCTTTAAGCATTTTAGATCAATGCCTCCTTCAAGATGACCCGATTGGCGTTGAAGAAGTGTATCAGGTACTGGGCATGGTTGGTGAAGCCTTTAGTGGTCAGTTGGTAGAAGCACTACTCTCCTCTAACTATGGGAAGAGTTTGACATTTTTATCTGAAGGCATTGAGCAGGGACAGGATCCACGGCAGATTGTTAGGGAACTCTTAGATTACCTGCGCCAAATGTTGTTGACTGCGGCTACGCGAGAAACACCTCAAGTAGCACCCCATATTCAAGCACAGTTGATAAAACAGAGCGAACAGATCGAAATGCCGCGCTTATTACGTTGGATTGCTATTCTATTACAAGGAGAAGGGCAACTTAAATATGCATCTAACGCCCGCTTGGCTGCAGAACTTTTGTTAGTTCAGACTATTCATGAAAGTCAACCATCATCAATCAGTGGGCAAGAAGGAATTTTAAAGCGGCTAGCTGCAATGGAACTGCGAGTTCAAGGTCTTCACTTAGGTCACAAGGAAAGTCCTGGAGGGAAGTCTCCCATTAGCTCCAAAACCGGACGGGTGATTCCAAACGAACCATCCTTATCTCAGAAGGTCGCCAAAGCCGAAGTCAAAACGATTGATATAGGTGACAAAGCGAGCGGCTCCAAGCCTAATGTAAGCATAGAGATTATTCAAGAGCGTTGGAGTGACGTTCTGGACCAGGTGAAAAAACGAAAAAAATCTACGCAGGCTTTTTTGATGGAAGGTAAACCGGTTCAACTTCAGGAAAACACTTTAACAATTCTTTTCCGCGAAGGATGTTCTTTTCATAAGGATAAAGTCAATCAAAATGAAAATCGACAGACTATTGAAGCTGTTTTAGAGCAATTATTTGGCATTTCCTTTTCGTTAGAAAATTTTATGGAGAATGAGTTTGAAACCAAGGAAACGCCAGAGAGTCAAGATTTGAAAAGGCAAGAGCAGGCATTGATTGATAAAGCTAAAGACATGTTCGGAGCAGATCTCGTAGTTGTCAAAGACGAATAGCAAATAAAGCTTATCATGAACGGGGAATGGGCTTTTAATAAAGCTTACAATAAAGAAAGATAGGATGTGTAATAATGGCAGGTTTAAAAGGAATGGGCGGCGGCGGTATGGGTGGAAATATGAGCCAGATGTTAAAGCAGGCCCAAAAAATGCAAGAGGATATGGCGAGAGTACAGGAAGAACTTCAGACTAAAACGGTTGATGCCTCTTCTGGTGGAGGAATGGTCCAAGTCATCGTAAGCGGAAAAATGGAATTAGTTGAATTAAAAATCAAACCTGAAGCTGTTGATCCAGAGGATGTAGAAATGCTGGAAGACTTAATCAAAGCAGCATTGAATGAAGGGTTAAGGAAAGCCCAAGAAATGGCCAACAATGAAATGGGTAAACTAACCGGCGGGTTAAAGATCCCCGGATTGTTCTAGGCGATTTATGGATTTCCTACAATACCCACAACCTTTGGCAGATCTTATCAGTAGTTTGGCCCGTCTACCGGGAATTGGTCCTAAAACGGCAGGGCGGTTGGCCTTTTACCTCCTTCAGCAACCAGGAGTTTCAGAGGATTTAGCGAAGGCTATTGTTGTGGCGAACCGAGATATAAAGAAGTGTTCGATTTGTTCGAACTTTACCGATAAAGACCCGTGTGCGATCTGTCAAAATACGCAAAGAGATCAGACCGCACTCTGCGTTGTTGAGCATCCACGAGATGTTGTGTCCTTGGAAAAGACTAGGGAATTTAAAGGGCGTTATCATGTCCTGCACGGTGTACTCTCACCAATGGATGGAATTGGACCGGAACAGTTGACCGTCAATTTGCTTCTGAAGCGTTTAGACGGAATCCGAGAAGTTGTCATGGCACTGAACCCTACCGTAGAAGGAGAAGCAACGGCTTTATATTTGGCGCGTCTCTTGAAACCTTTGGGAATTAAGGTAACCAGGATAGCACATGGTTTACCCGTAGGTGGAGATCTAGAGTATGCTGATGAGGTAACTATTGCACGGGCTTTAGAGGGCCGGAGGCAACTTTAATTAGAATTATTAAGAGGAGCATGCTCACTGTAATAGATTGTACTTTTGCAGTGGGCATGTTTTTTAAAAAAATAGTAGTAAAAATATTCTGACAGATCTGCGAAGGTTCTAATTATTCTGAATTATAATCTTGACAGATTAAACATTTAAGGTGTATACTATAACAAAGATAAACTCAATATCTGTATCAGAACAGATATTGAGAAAATTTACATATGATTCAAAAGTTCTTCTCAACATAAAACTCTATTGATACTACTACACAAAATTTTATTTTAGGAATGAAGAAGGTTGTACTAAACTAGGAATAGAATGGTCGAAAAGTCAGACCAGGTCTGACTTTTTTTTTATAAACCATTATTCTAATTTTCCAAACTTAATATTGGAGAATAGAAGAGAGACCATTACCTTTAAAATGCTTAATTAAATTGATCACATGATAGGAGGATGATAATAATGGCAAAGATGAAAACTATGGATGGTAACGAAGCAGCAGCCCATGCGTCATACGCGTTTACGGAAGTCGCCGCTATTTACCCCATCACCCCTTCCTCGACAATGGCTGAATTAGTTGATGAATGGTCTGCTTATGGAAGGACAAACGTCTTTGGACAAACTGTTAAAGTCGTGGAGATGCAATCCGAGGGCGGTGCTGCGGGTGCCTTACACGGTTCACTTCAGGCTGGGGCATTAACGTCGACTTACACGGCATCTCAAGGATTACTTTTAATGATTCCTAATATGTACAAAATTGCTGGTGAGCTTCTGCCGTGCGTATTTCATGTAAGTGCTCGTGCTTTGGCTGCCCATGCTCTTTCGATATTTGGTGATCATCAGGACGTAATGTCCGTACGTGCAACTGGTTTTGCACAACTAGCCTCCAATAACGTACAAGAAGCGCTAGACCTGGGCTTTATTGCTCACCTTACAACGATTAAATCCCGTGTACCTTTCGTTCATTTCTTTGACGGATTTCGTACATCTCATGAAATCCAAAAAATTGAAGTACCGGAGTATGAGGAAGTTGCAGAACTTCTAGATATGGAGGCAGTTCAAGCCTTCCGTGACCGTGCTTTGAATCCTGAACATCCCGTTCTTCGAGGAACAGCTCAAAATCCAGACATTTATTTCCAAGGCCGTGAAGCGTGTAATCCTTTCTATGATGCAATTCCTGACATGGTCGAACATTATATGCAAGAGTATAAGCAACTCACCGGTCGCGAATATCATCCTTTCCAATATTATGGTGCAGCTGATGCAGAGCATGTCATCGTAGCCATGGGCTCGGTCTGTGACACGATAGAGGAAACTATTGATTACCTTCTAGCAAAAGGAGAAAAGGTCGGAGTTGTAAAAGTTCATCTTTACCGTCCGTTTTCCAGTGATTACTTCTTTAAAGTGTTGCCTACGACTGTAAAAAAGATTGCTGTTCTTGATCGTACCAAAGAAGCAGGTTCCTTGGGTGAACCTCTTTATCTGGATATTAAAGAAATTTTCTACGCTAGCGATATTAAACCCGTGATCGTCGGTGGTCGTTATGGCTTAGGTTCCAAAGATACAACGCCTTCTCAAATACTGGCTGTTTATAAGAACCTCAAGTCTGAAAGTCCGAGAAATGGCTTTACTATCGGTATCGTGGATGACGTAACCTATAAATCCTTAGTTGAAGATGAAATTATTGATACTGCACCGGAAGGGACTATTTCTTGCAAATTTTGGGGTCTCGGTTCAGATGGTACTGTTGGTGCAAATAAGCAAGCGATTAAGATCATCGGGGATCACACCAAGCTCTATGCACAAGCCTATTTCCAATACGACAGTAAGAAATCCGGCGGAAACACGATTTCTCACCTCCGTTTTGGTAAGAAACCTATTAAATCTCCCTATTATGTTACAGGTACAAATTACATCGCTTGCTCTAATCAAACCTATGTTTATAAATATGACCTTTTAAAAGGCCTGAAGCAAAATGGAAACTTTGTATTGAACTGTAACTGGACAGCTG
>DHJG01000044.1:3843-15482 GCA_002404215.1 Desulfosporosinus sp. UBA4726 | reverse complement strand
TAATACAAATCTTGACGGAAACGCCCTTCCTCAACTGCCTTAAGCAGATCCTTGTTGGTAGCAGCAATAATCCGAATGTTAATGGGAATTACCTTTTGTCCACCGACCCTCGTTACTTTCCGCTCCTGCAAAACCCGCAAAAGGTTTACCTGTAGTTCTATGGGCATATCACCGATTTCATCCAGAAAGATGGTCCCCTCATTGGCCAGTTCAAACTTACCTGGATTCCCCCCTCGCTTTGCTCCTGTAAAGGCTCCCTCATTATAGCCGAAAAGTTCACTTTGGATTAGCTCTCGTGGCAGAGCTGCACAATTGACGGCGACAAAAGGGCCCTCCGCGCGAGCGCTATGATTGTGAATCGCTTGGGCAAACAGTTCCTTCCCCGTACCACTTTCTCCTGTCAAAAGAACATTTGAACAGGAATTTGCAGCAACAGAAATTAATTTTAACGCATTTTTCAGCACATCAGATTCCCCGATAATATCTGTACAATAAAAACGGGCAGTAGCTCCTACCATCCTGTTAACCAAACTGAGAACCTTATTTATTCCCCGCAAGGTATACATCACACCGGCAATTGAGCCATCCTTCTTATAAAATGGCCGGGCTGAACAAATACAATGAATTCGGCCCTCTCCTTGATCGTGTACAATTTCTACATCCGTTTTCCAGAGAAGCTGGTTCGCCATTTCACTGAACTTCTCGTTAGGGCCGAGGATCGATTTCAGAAGTTGGCCAGTCACTATTTCGTTGCTCAAGCCGAATATTTTTTGGGCAACCGCATTAATATGAATAACCCGTCCTTCATTATCAACAGCCAGCAGACCTTCCGTCACACTCTCCGTTGCTGCACTCAATAATTCATAGGCACGATTCTTTTCCTCCTGGATTTCTTCCCTTCGCAATTGATTCTCTATGGCTTCTACCGCCGCCACAACCATACCAAATGTATGAGAATACACATAGTCAGAGGGGCCGGAGACATTAAAGCAGCCTATCGTATTTCCGAGAGAATTATGGATCGGTGCTCCAGAACACGTCCAGCGATGATGCGGTTGGCAAAAGTGCTCGAACCCAGACATTTGAAGGGCTTTATTGATGGCCAACGCTGTCCCGATCGCGTTCGTCCCTACGGCCTGTTCGGACCAGTTTGTACCTTGTATAAACCGAATTGTACTTTCGGCCTTATCAAGAATTTCAGGATCTCCGCAAGTGTGCAAAATCCTTGCTTCCTGGTCTGTAACCACGACCATGAATCCCGACCCCTTAACACTTTGGTAAACGGTATGCATGAAGGGTTTTGCTACCTCTACTAATTGCGAGTTAAGGTTAATTAATTGTTGCAGTTTTTCTTGGTCCAAGATATCTTTACCTATGCCATCATATGGGTTTGTACCATATTGCTTACAGCGTCGCCATGATTCAAGGATCTCTGAGCGTGTAACCGCTGGATCACCGATACCGCCCTCGATAAAGTTTCTCCACGCCCCGAACGAATCTTCTACACATTTTACGGATTGCTTTGACATCATAAGCGCCTCCTATAACCTATTGAATTGATGCCGGTCTTCAACTTATCCAGCATACTCTGCAATTTCTTCTTGGCATAGAATTTGCATTATTAAGTATATGAAAGCTAAATTTACGTTAGGAGTACTCGTTATGGAGTTTTACAATCTTAAGCTAGTTACTTGGTTTGAGTCACAGGTTATTTATCATGCTCTTGCCCACCTAAACCGGGAGGCCTTAATACTCTGTTCTCCGGCAACACCTTATGTCTGTGCTGGGTACCATCAGGATATGGCTAGCGAAGTCGATTTAAAAACTTGCAAAGAACAGAACATCCCCCTGTTCCGTCGTGAAGTTGGAGGGGGGTTGGTATATTTGGATCACAGGCAGGTTTTTTTCCAACTTGTCCTTAACCGAAAAAATCCAGACATCCCCAGCAACCGAGAGCGTTTTTACAGAAAGCTCCTTGAACCTGTTGTACAAACTCTTCGAGATTTCGACTTATCGGCGGAGTTACGCTCGCCTTGTGACTTAATTATTAACTCCAAAAAGATTTCTGGCAACGGCGCAGGTCAAATCGGAGAGTCCAATGTCTTAGTTGGAAATATTCTACTGGATTTCAATTATGAGGTTATGGCTTCTATTATCCGTGTCCCCTCAGAGGGTTTCCGCCAGGAGTATTTACATCAAATGCAAGCAAACCTCACGACCTTGCAGTCGGAAATGGGAAGAGCGGTGAGTAGCGAGGAAGTTATTGAAAGGCTCAAAAGCAACTTCTCAGGAGCTTTCTCGCTTACTTCAACCGAACTTGACAATCAGGTTCTTGAACAAATCCGAAAACTCACCCCTATGTTTCAATCTGAAGCGTGGCTCATGGAAGACGGGCGTCGCCTCCACTATCGGGAAATTAAAGTTGCGGAAAACTGTTATATCAGAGAATACCAAGTCACTCTTGATGGTACTAACCTGACCTGCTGTTTAGTCCTCACAGATCAACAAATTGCCAAAATAACCTTGAGTGCCTCCAATTGTCTAATCCCTCCCCTGCTTTTGCGACAGTTGGAATGCTCCCTCCTTGGAAAAAAGATGGATTTTAAGATTTTAAATGAAGCTTGTTTCGAAGCACATGCCTTAAACCCCTATAATGCGAAAATTCTAGCCCTTACCCTTAGTGGCAAAAACGTTACCGATACGGCATGATCCTAAATTAGCGATCTTAGATTGAAAATACTTTGAGAATGCGAACCAAGTTTTTTGAACTAAGACAGAAAAATCCGTTTTTTCCTAATTTATATTATATTCAACTTTCTTTCCAAAACCCCTTTGTATAAATTCTCCAAATCTTGTCGGACAACGCCCTGGATAATGTATTAACACGTTAAGCTACCCGTTCGAATGCTGTCAACTGATGCTGCTTGCCACATTCTTGAAAGCTCCGATTCTTTTGCAAGAGCCTAGCGCAGTATTGAATGCTGATACAAAAGGCGAGCTCATTAAGCTCGCTGTTAAGACAGTCTACGTGACCAGCGAACAGCTGTCATTAGCCAATGTGATAGAGACTTAGTTTTCCATAGTTTATAGACCTNNCCAAATATTAGCATATGAACACGTGGCTGTAGCTTTAATTCCTTCTTTCCTAAAATACTCTGCTACTACTTCCATCATCTTTGCTGCTACACCCTTACCTCTTAAAATAGGATTAACATAGGTATAATCTATATTCACTTCTCCATTTGCTTTACGAATAAACGTAGTCTCACACATCAATTCACCGTTTTCATTCATACTATAAATACGTCCATTTTCATATTTCCAATTCATGACGTTCCTCCTTGCAATCAATCTGAAATTCAAGCCATCAAAATGCAAAAATCATACTCAAATCTATGATTAAGTCTGAAAATATTGATACGGATATTTTATCATCCTCAGTATATAACTCAGTCCTGCCATATCTTTGATTACCTTGCAAAACAAAGACACTAACGAGTTGCGATAATGGAATAGTAAATACTCTCCTTTACTAAATTTATCCAATTAATGGTATTATCATAGCACGTTGGCTCATCATTCTCAATCGATAAATCAAAGAGCTTGCTCTTTTTTGGGAAAATTAAAGTGCAGTCTCACAATAAGATAGAAACTTGAGTCGTTCCCCACTCAGGCTTTAACGCAAAGAAGACCCTTGCCACTTTAGGCTTAGGTCTCCTCAATTTAACGAAGATTATAATTCATTGGTCGACAAGCGCCATTTGAGCGACCAAATACCATTTCTACGTGTCCCCAGACATCCTTTCTAGATAGGATATCTGGGGACGTTGGTTTTTAGCAATCTGTTTAGTTTATCATTGATTTACCATTGCCGACCTGGGTCATCTGCCATACTATTCACAGTTCCTTGCGGATAAAGAACATTATAGTGATCCAGCACTGGATTAGGGTTATCCATTGTCGCTTGAGGGAAGATCATTTCGACTTTGAATTCTGAGCCTGCTGTATAACCGATGATTTCCTGCCCATTAGTTTTAGCATCGTAGGCTGGAGTTCCCAAGACTTCTTTTGCTTTGCTAAGGGTTATGCTCTTTAAGCGACTGTCATAAGATCGTACTTCAAAGAGTTGCTCTCCTTTGTTTATGCCAAATACAATGTTATGGCTGGTATAGGTAGCATAGCGGCCTTTAGCAGTTGCTATATAATCCGTTTTATCAGCTTTTCCCCAGACCTTTTCAACGTCTTCTATTGTCGTTGTTTTCGCTGCATAGTCGCTGTTAATCACTTTGCCTTGTTCACCCAATACCATCATATTAAATAACAGGGATTCCGTGGAATCAGGATGTTGTTGGGTTATCTGAGTCGTCTGAAGAGGCTTGGGATTGCTCTCTAAAATTGTTTCCACGTCTTTATATCCCTCAGGGAAAGCAAAGTTATAACGCGCAGGCAGTGCCAAAACATAGCTATTGTTGCGACCCAGTTCGCTTGGCCCTATAGGCGCTGCCCCTATATGGAATACGTCCTTTTGAAGTGAGTTCCATTGGGCAAGTGTAAATACCATGATCGGAATATCCTGCCGTGGGGTTTGAGTTGTCCACTTAGGGTCTCTGATCGAAATTATCGGGCCAGTTTCAACAACTGTTTGACCATTCTGTTGCCCCAGAGCTAGGCCCTCCCATTGACTACTTACAATCGAATAGCCTTTCCAACTCTCCGGCAAGGTAAAGTTAAAACCGTATTGGGTATTTTTGTAGACAATTGAGTTTAAATCAGGTGAGTTTGAAGTTGAGGTATCCGTCTGCGGATTGTTAGTTAGAGGGTCTTTTTGATTTTGCCCATTGTTAAGGGAGTTGTTTAGACTGGAACACCCCACAACCAGGGTTAAGGCTAGAGCCGCTATCGCCCATCTCAGCGTTGTTTTCTTATTTTTTGAGATCATAATTTCTCATATGCCTCTATTAATTCAGCGATATCAAACTTCTTCATTTTAAGAAATGCTTCAGTAACTTGTGCCAATTTTTTAGGGTCCTTATTCTGCATCATGTCATTCATAATCGTAGGGACAATCTGCCATGAAAATCCGTATTTGTCCTTTAACCAACCACATTGTTCTGCTTCAGGAACTGCAGATAGCTTATCCCAATAATAGTCTATTTCTTCTTGAGTATCGCACATAACCATCAATGAAATGGCCTCATTAAAGGTAAAGTTGTGCTTATGAGCGCTGTCCATTGCCGAAAATGATTGGTTTTCAAGTACGAAGTCGACATGTTGAATCGTGTTAGCTTTGTCTGGGGCAGCATCCTCGCCGTATCTAAGGATATTACCAATGCTTGATTGTTTAAATAATGATGTGTAGAATTGGATGGCTTCCTCTGCATTTCCACACTGATCCCCGACAAACATCAGGGTTGGGGTTATTTTTTGCTTAATCTCAAAATCGCCCATGTACATCACTTGCCAAGAAAGGCCGTATTTATCCATCACCCAGCCATATTTTTCGCTGAACGGATATGCGTCTAACGGCATGAGAGCTGAGCCATTTTTGATAAGTTTCTCCCATAACACTTCAACCTCTTCAACAGAACTACAAGCGATGAGAAACGATACCGCTGGTGTAAATTTAAATAATGGACCCGCTGACAGCAGCATGAATTCTTGTCCTGCGAGCTCAACTGTGATCATATTCGCTGAGCCTGATGGTGTGTCATCTAATGTTGTCCTGTCCTTGAGTTTAGACCCTTCAAATAAGGACATATAGAATTTTGATGCCTCATCGGCTTCCTTGTCAAACCATAGGTGTGGGATAATCTTTTGCATATTGATCTCCTCTCCCATTCGACAGATTTCTTCTTAATTATACCACGGCGTACATATAGTTTATCCAAGTTTGACGAAAAACTTCAATTTCAAACTGAACTATAAACCTTTGCCTAACAAAGATTGATCACATCATTTGTGATCGGTCTTTGTTCTTTGTTGATGAAGATTTAATGATACCCCCTCCACTTCTTATTAGTTCACCAAAATTATCCAATAAATCATCCCTGGCTTTAGTACATTTGTCGCCAAGTTTGAAGGTGATTCCACTATATTCTATTGTAATGGTGAAGGAATTCAAGGTAAACACTGGTTTTAAATCAATCGTCAAATCAGGAAAAACAGCTAAATGCGTTTGACAATGACTTCAAAAGGTGTATTATTGTATTAAGTGGTTAGCACAATAATACAAGGGGTGATGCAAATGCCTTGGGAACTTAAATCTGACAGACCTATTTACACCCAGCTGATCGAACATATTGAGCTGATGATATTTTCCGGTGTTTATCCCTTGGGGTCCAAACTGCCTTCGGGACGGGATATGGCTCAAGAGGCGGCAGTAAATCCCAACACCATGCAGAGAGCTCTGGTGAAGCTGGAGGAAGATGGCCTCATTATTACACACCGCACGAGCGGGCGGTCGATTACGGAGGATGCACGAATGGTTGAACTGGCAAAAACCAAATTGGCACAGGCACAAATCTCGGAATTCCTGGAAAAAATGCAGTTGATGGGCTTTGAACAATCGGAGATCTTAACCATTATTGATAACATGGTCAAGGAGATGAAGAAATGAGCACTATTCTTGAATGCACCGACCTTACAAAAAAGTTTGGCAGCAAAGTAGCCGTTTCTGCCGTTAATCTGAAGATAGAGCGCGGGCAAATTGTTGGGCTTCTAGGACCGAACGGCAGCGGCAAAAGCACCATGATCAAACTTGCCAACGAACTCTTGACCCCCACCAGTGGAACTATTCTTATTGGAGGTAAGAAACCAGGTATTGAAACCAAGAAAATTGTATCCTACCTCCCCGAAAAGACTTATTTGAACGATTGGATGCGCGTCCACCAAATCATTGGGCTTTTCTCCGATTTCTATGCTGATTTTAAACCAGAGCGAGCTTACGAAATGCTTAAAAGCCTTAGTATCAACGCTAATGACCGACTTAAGACCATGTCTAAAGGAACGAAAGAAAAAGTGCAGTTAATTCTTGTCATGAGCCGCGAAGCAGAGCTTTATCTATTGGATGAACCTATAGGCGGAGTGGACCCGGCAGCAAGGGATTATATTCTTCAAACGATTCTTCGCAATTATAATGAAAATGCCACGGTAATTATCTCGACCCACCTCATTTCAGATATTGAAAACATCCTGGATTATGTAGTTTTCATAAATCAAGGTCAAGTGGTTATGACCTCGTCTGTGGATGATATCCGGAATGAAAAGGGTAAATCCGTCGATGGTTTATTCAGGGAGGTGTTTAAATGTTAAGCAAGCTTTTAAAGTACGAACTAAAGGCCACTGGGAGAATATTTCTACCGCTATTTCTCGCTTTGCTGATGTTCGCAGGAATCACAAGATTCATTGCTCCTATAGGTCCCGAGGAATGGGCTGCCCCCGCAACCATCAGCATGATCATCTATATCATTATTTTGGTGGGAATGTTCGTAATGACCTTTATTATGATGATTCAACGCTTTAAGAATAATCTACTTTCTGATGAAGGCTATTTGATGCATACACTGCCCGTAAAGCCCTGGAAGCATATTGTCAGTAAGCTTTTCGTGTCTATGCTGTGGATAGTGGCCAGTGGAATCGTCGCCTTGATTTCGATCCTGATTATCACGCTTGAAAAAGGACGCCTCACTAAAATCGCCGTGGGCTTTGCAGATCTTTATCACCAAGCCTTTGAACAATTGGGTGCTTCGATCTACCTTTTGTCGTTTGAGATTATCCTTGGCATCTTAGTTAGCTTAGCTTCAGTGATTTTGATCGTATATGCCTCGATTGCCATGGGGCACCTGTTTAACCAACATAAAATGTTGGCCTCCTTCGGAGCCTTTATTATACTCAGTACTCTTTCTCAATTACTTTTCACGCTCATCAGTATGACCCCTGGAATCGCCTATTTTTTCAATCTCCATATCTCTTCACCCAATGATTTCGCAGCTATTCAGGCGGTAATTCTGGCAATTGCTTATGGAATTATTTTTACCGGAATTCTATGTTCAGCTTACTTCGCTGTAACTAATTTCATTTTATGCAAACGGCTGAATTTAGAATAGAACAGACTACACATCGCTTTAGCATATATTTTATGAACTCGGTCAGGATTGAAATAATCCTGACCTTTTCTTATGTCCCTCCCAGTACCCAATGGCAAACCCTTGAACTCCGGAACTCGTGACGTCGAATTAGGCGACTGACAGATCGTCTTGGTCTTCGGTTATGGTGCCTTAAATTCTTAAAATTGTTCCTCATCGTGTATAATATAAATAAGCGGGGGTGAAGCAACTTGAATGATGTCCTAACCAAAGATTCTCTAAAAGCATTGTTGATCGATAGTAACACAAATGAGCTTCAGCAGTACCTAGAAGACCTACATCCAGCTGACATACTTGAAGTATTGAGAGATAGGGACCTCAATAAGCTTGAGATTATGGAGAAATTACCCACACGACTTTTAGCTGATATCTTTGAGGAAATGGAAGAAGAAGAAAAAGAAGGTTTCTTAAATCTGTTCCCCGAACCCGCACAATACATAATTGTTAATGAAATGACTTCGGATGAAATAGCAGATTTGCTTTCCAACTTCGAACCTAAAAGAATTACTAGATTTTTGGCAAATATAGGAAAAGAAGCAGCCGAAGATGTTAAAGAGCTTCTAACCTATGAAGACGATACCGCTGGTGGACTTATGGCCTCTGAATTCGTAGCTATTAATGAGTCTATGAATGTCAAAGAGACTTTAAAATATCTTCAAATTGCCGTTCTTGATGTAGAATCAGCTTATTATCTTTACGTATTAGATGCAGACGATATATTGAAAGGAATAGTATCCCTTAGGGAATTAGTGATCTCGACCTTTGATACAAAAATAGGGGACATAATGCATGAGAATGTTAAAAGTGTCCCCTTAGAAATGGACCAAGAAGAGGTTGCCGCATTATTTGAAAAGTATGGTTTTCAAGCAATACCTGTTACGGATGAAAAAGGTAAAATGCTTGGCATAATTACTGTCGATGATATTATTGAGGTAGTCAGAGAGGAAGCAACAGAAGATATTTTACGACTTGCAGGAGTTAATGAAGGCGAGATAATTGATGGATCAACCTTTGCTTCAGTAAAAAGCAGATTACCTTGGCTTTCTGTAAATCTAGTTACTGCAATGCTTGCTGGAGCTACGGTAGGGATTTTTAGCGACACCATTGATAAAGTAGTTATACTCGCGGCTTTCAATCCTATAATTGCTGGAATGGGAGGAAATGCGGGTACTCAAAGCTTGACCCTCATTGTCAGAGGGATCGCCTTAGGTGAATTTACCAAAGAAAATGCTAAGGAAGTTTTTAGAAAAGAAATATTAGTTGGCTTAGTTAATGGATTAGCTATTGGAGCATTAATCGCAGTCATTGGAATGCTTTGGTCTCATAAGCCTGTATTTGGTATAGTCGTTGGAATTTCCATGCTGGCCAACATGTGCCTTGCAACCATTGTCGGTTATCTAGTACCTGTAGCCTTAAAAAAGCTCAAGATAGATCCTGCACTTGCTTCAGCTGTGTTTGTAACTACCTTTACGGATGTTTGTGGTTTCTTTTTCTTTCTTGGCTTAGCTACGTTGTTGTTAAAATACTTACTATAACTCCAGCAATCTTGCTCTGTACTTATAAAGAAAACTAAAGTTTAAGGGCTTTCTGGTACGCTATCGTAACTATTCCACTGTCCTCCATATTATGTTATAATTCGTTAACTGAATATGAACCTTCGGGGCAGGGTGAAATTCCCTACCGGCGGTGACGATTGCCCGTGCAATCCAGCCCGCGACTCGACGTAACCTATAAGGTTTCGTCGATTGACTTGGTGAAATTCCAAGGCCGACGGTATAGTCCGGATAGGAGAAGGAACAAACTGGGTTAGGCCAAGCGGTCTATCCTAGTTCGACTTGTCGCCTCGAGAAACTTCTCGAGGTATTTTCTTGCGCGCTGTTCCTTTCGCATTATGAAGGTTCAATTCAAATATCTGATTAGTATGGAGGGTTTTAAATTGGTCCAGAAAAAACAAGCGTCCCACATGGGCATCTGGTGGATTGCCCTTGGAGCTGCCATGTGGGGACTCGACGGTGTCTTTATCGTGACGTTGCTAAACTATGTGACCTCTTCCCAGATTGTCTGGATAGAGCACATATTGTTGTTGTTCTTCGCCGCGCCTGTGCTCATCTGGAAGCGCCATGAGCTTAAGTGCCTAAATCTCGGCGACTGGTTAGCCGTCCTGTTCATCGGATGGGGTGGATCGGCTCTGGCATCCATCTTGTTTACCGCCGGATTTACCTATGGCAATCCGAATGTGGTGCTTATCCTGCAAAAGGTACAGCCCGTTTTCACTGTTCTGCTCGCCGCTTGGATACTCCGTGAACGCATGGTGAAGGCTTTCTGGATGATGTTAGTAGTGGTGCTCATCGGTGCCTACCTACTCACCTTCGGCCTGCACATTCCGACGACCGGCACTAGCGCTCAGCTCATCGGATCGTTGTATGCCATAGGGGCCGCGGCTCTGTGGGGCGGCTCGACTGTAATGGGCAAACGCCTCGTCGGCAAAGTGTCGTTCACTACCGTTACGGCACTAAGATTTGCTGTTGCGTTGCCACTATTGACCCTCATCATCTTAGTACAACACCCGAATTGGCATAGCCTCAGCCAAGCCCTAAGCTTGGCACCAGTTTGGGGAAACCTACTGTTCCAAACCATCGTGCCAAGTCTAGTAAGTCTACTGTTGTATTACCGAGGGTTGAATGGAGTCAAGGCCTCCCATGCAACTATTGCAGAGCTCGCCTTCCCTGCAACTGGCTTACTCCTCAACTGGCTCATATTACACCAGACCATTGACCTGGGCCAATGGATTGGTTTCGCCATCATCTGGATGGCCGTGCTACATTTATCGCGGTTGCGCAATGAACCTGAGATACGGGAGACGCCCGCTCCTCACCTTTCCGATTTACCTTGCCAGTGACTTTCATCACAGGAAAAGCGCCAGATCCGCGAAATAGCAAAGCAGAAAAACCTCTAATTTTTAGAGGTCTTTCTGCTTTATTAGGTTCTAGCTGATATCTGGTCCTCTAACTCAAGACTGCCTTCAGCCGTTCCACTAGTGGTAGATCTGCGGGGGCAAAGTCGTATAAATCTAACTGCTGGCGAGTAACCCATTCGATGCGACTGTGCACGTTCAACCTGAAGTCACCCGAAATCCACCGGCACCAGAATGCCATCAGTTTAATAGTTCCGCTGTGATAGGCATAAATGCTTTCATCGAAGAAATCCAGAACGTCGATGTCGACCTCCAGTTCCTCTCGAATTTCTCGTTTCAGGCATTCCTTTAGAGTCTCACCAGGTTCGAGTTTCCCACCGGGAAACTCCCATTTACCGGCTAAATTCTCATCAGGTGCCCGTTCGGCGATCAGGACTCTGTTCTCATTCATAATAATTGCTGCGGTTACTTCCTTCATAATTACCAGTCCTTTATAAGATGTCTCTATCATCTTAACCTTTTCTAGTAAATATGCGACATTTCCTTTTTTCATTGAAAATCAATGACGATAGGCAACGATT
>DHJG01000044.1:0-3733 GCA_002404215.1 Desulfosporosinus sp. UBA4726 | reverse complement strand
TAGGCAACGATTCAATAAAATTCCAAACATCATTCCTGCAATTCAGGAAAGACTATATTAGGGAGTAATAAGCTAAATGTTTAAGGAGGCGTTCTTGTTGAGTAATAAAGATGAGGCTACAAGAGAAGTTTTAGCCAGTGATTTAGGGCAGCTCAAAGAAAAATATTCCCAGTTAGAACAGAATTTTAGCGAGTTAAAAAGACAGGCACTTCTGAACGAAACACAAGGATTGGTGTCCGCTCAAGGACAAGCGGCTCCATCAGATGCAGAATAATCGGGACAAGAAGAGACAAGTTGATCTGTCCCATAGGAAAAGGAGAGCGTTGCTGCTCTCCTTTTCCTATGGGGCGCACCTTTGATTGCTTCCATTCGAAATTTTGACCACATCCAGGTATCTTATATGGCCGTTTCTCATCAGGACTTAAACGACAGCTTAAGCATTTTTTAAAAGGGTTGCAGGATTTATCTAAAATACAGAGAAGATTAGAGAATACTACTGAAAATAATAGTTTGTGTCGTCTTTCTCAGAAAGAGATGATAGATAATTGGACTGGACTTGGGAGTCAAGACCGGGCAACTGCCAACATTTTATGGACAGCGATGTTGGGGGGCAAGGAAGGGTATGCATCAATGAAAACTAGGCGTCGAAACTATTATATTATCTGGATTCTGGGGTTGGCATTTTTATTACTTCATGCAACTCAGGTCAATGCTGCTCCCCCTGAAATAAAAACGCTCAGCGTGGTTATGGATGACAACTACCCTCCTTATTCTTTTCGCAATAGTCAGGGTGAGTTGCAAGGAATCACGCTCGATCAGTGGAAACTCTTTGAGGAAAAGACTGGCATAAAAGTGACGATTACCGGGATGACCTGGAATAAAGCATATGAGAGTATGCTACACGGCGAGTTCGATGTCATCGATACGATCTCCTTTACTGAGGACAGAGCCAAGAACTTTGACTTTTCAAAGTCCTATGCAACGATTGATGTCCCCATATTTTTTCAGAAAAATATATCCGGCATTACCGATGTTAATTCTCTTAAGGGTTTCACTATCGCTGCCAAAAAAGGAGATAACAGTATCGCTGTTCTCAAAAAAAATGGCATCACTAATATTGACGAATATGATACGGCCGAAGCAGTTGTCCAAGCAGCCCAGAATCACAAGACCGTGGTATTTATCTTGGGAAAACCTCCAGCCTTATACTATCTGTATAAAATGGGAATCCAAGATAACTTTAATTATTCAAGTTCGCCATTATATCAAAGCCAATTTTTCAGAGCTATTAAAAAGGGGCATTCGGGCTATCTGCCGACCATAAATAATGGGTTTGCACGGATTACTGAGAGTGAATATCAAGCCATTGATAAAAAGTGGTTTGGTTTAACGAGTATACCCTTCTATGACTATCCCTCATTCAAAGTGATTCTCATCCTTAGTATCGCAATTTTTCTGTTAATATTGTTGTTGTTTATCTGGACAAGAACGCTTCAGCGAATGGTCAAACAAAAAACCAGTGAACTGTGGAATGCTCTCAGTGCAAGAAAACAAGTTGAAGCAGAAATAAGAGTTTTAAATGCCGAACTCGAACGAAGAGTTCTTGAGAGAACAGCTCAACTGGAGGATCTAAATAGTGAGCTTGAAGAAAGCAATGCGCTTCTTGAGGAGGAAGTCGTCAAACGTGAGAAAGTTGAAGAAGACATTAGGGAATTGAATGAGGTACTTGAAGATAAGATAAAAATGCGGACGAGTCAGTTAGATGAGCTCAATACCATATTGGAGCAACACAATACTTTGTTAAGTGAATCACAAAGAGTGGCACGTTTGGGGAGCTATGTTACAGATCTCATAACGAGAGAATGGCGGTGTTCTCCAGAGCTTCATGAGATTTTGGGAATTGATGCAACCTACCCGCACTCGCAGGAAGGTTGGATGAGGATTGTCCATCCTGATTGGAGGGCTCAACTTTCTGATTATTTTATGCAGGTTACGAAGCCGGAACAACCCTTCGATTTTGAATATAAGATCATTCGTATTCATGATGGAGAGGAACGCTGGGTACATGAGCTTGGCAAGGTTGGGTTTGATCACCATGACAACGGGATTCGTTTGGTTGGCATAATTCAGGATGTGACGGATCGAAAACGTTATGAAGAAGAAATATTATATTTAAGTTTTCATGATCAGCTGACTGGTCTCTATAACCGGCGCTTTTTCGAAGAGGAGTTAAAAAGACTGGATGTCACAAGGAATTATCCGTTAACTCTAGTGATGGCCGATGTCAATGGGCTTAAGCTGATTAATGATTCCTTTGGGCATTCCATTGGAGATGAACTTCTAAAGAACGTTGCTGAAGTGCTACGTAAAGGCTGTCGAGAAGATGATATTATTGCTCGACTTGGCGGAGATGAATTCGTCATCTTGTTGCCGAACACTGATGTTGCTGAAACGGAGCAAATTCTTGAACGAATTCAGGCGTTAGCTATAAAGGAAAAAGTCGGCTCAATCGAATTATCGATTTCTTTTGGCTATGAAACAAAACGTTCCGCAACAGAGGAGATTCTTGAAGTATTAAAGAAGGCCGAAGATTTTATGTACAAGAGAAAGCTCTTTGAAAGTCCAAGTATGCGTGGGAAAACCATACAGACGATTATAAAAACCCTGCATGAAAAGAACAAACGCGAAGAACAGCACTCATATCGGGTTTCCGCACTCTGTCAATGCATGGGAGAGGCTCTTGGTTTACCGGAAGGAGCAATTCAGGAACTCAAAACCGTCGGCTTACTTCATGATATAGGAAAAATCGCAATTGACGAAGAAATACTGAATAAGCCAGGTAAACTAACCATGGATGAATGGGACGAAATTAAACGTCATCCAGAAATCGGTTATCGTATTCTAAGTACGGTCAATGGTATGGCAGAAATGGCGGAATATGTGTTGGCTCATCATGAACACTGGGATGGATCTGGCTATCCGAAGGGTTTAAAGGGTGAGGAATTACCCCTTCAACCCAGGATTATTGCCATTGCCGATGCTTATGATGCCATGACGAGCTCACGAAGCTATCGAGGTGCTTTATCGGACGAAGTAGCGATTGCAGAACTTCAGAAAAATGCCGGGATTCAGTTCGACCCAGAGTTGGTGAAGATATTCGTTGACAAAATTGTCAACAAATGATAAGTCACCGGGTGACTTGCTGGAATATATACCGTATAATAATTACTAGCCGCTCAACTGATTAGTTTTCTATAGTGATGCAGAAAATATCGGATAATATTGACGGAATATCCTTCATTGATTGAAGAAAGTATAATAAGGGGGAATCGGTTTGAATAAGAAGAAAATCATTTATAGTATTTTAAGAGAAATTGAGAGAGGCGAAAATATACTAAAATTCTCAGATTTAGATCTGAGTTTAATAGAGTTCAGAGACTTAATCGATCAAATTCAAGATGATGATTTAATTAAGGGTGCTTCCTTGCCTAAGAGTGGACAAAAAAATCCTACCCGGATGGTACTTCTCAATAAGGCTGAAATTACATTAAAAGGGTCGAATTACTTAGAACAAAATAGTGCCTTTGCCGAGACATATCCTGGATTAAATGACCTAAAACTGTGGTTGCGTCTGTGAAATGTCTGGAGTTTCTGGAACCTTGGAACCTTGGGGCCTTCGGGCTCTTTTTTATTGCCCTCTATGAAATTGACTCCTGGACCTAAACGCTAATCC
>DHJG01000179.1:8392-12683 GCA_002404215.1 Desulfosporosinus sp. UBA4726 | reverse complement strand
CCTGAACACAGGCGGTTAGTACGTTGACGGTGCCTGTTACATTCGCCTGATAAAACTCATCATAATTCCCCCAGTCGGATACTTTGGCGGCATTATGAATCACCCAGTCATATCCGTTGAAAGCCCTAGTCAATTCCCTAGTGTTCCTGATATCGCCGATCCTAAACTCGACTGGCAAACCCTCCAGATTGGCAAGACTACTGTCTTCTCTAACGAGACAGCCAACCTTAACTTGGTTTTCACAAAAGGCCCTGGTAATGTGACTGCCAATAAATCCTGTGGCTCCCGTAATCATGACCTTATTCATCGTCATCATACCCCTTCAGAAGGATCAGGGCATTATGCCCCCCAAAGCCATAGGAAGCGGATAGAGCATAGTCGACTGGTGTCTCAATCGTCTCCAGAGGAAGATTGAGATTATCCATAGGATCAGATGTTAAGTTCCCATGAATTCTAGACTCTTTAATGGATAAGGCAGTTACTGCCAGCTCAAGGGCTCCGCTGGCACCGATGCTGTGACCAAGGATGCCCTTGGTGGAATTAGTATACGGCTGAGTACTTTTAATTCCAAAAATCCGTTGGATAACTTGCGCCTCAATGTCATCATTAGCCGATGTGCCCGTACCATGGGCATTTAGATAGTCAACCTTGATCCCTTGAGTGACCTTCTGAAAGAGCTTGGTAATGCTGTCCCCAGTGGGATCCAACTGGATAATGCTGTAAGCATCACTGCACGCTTCATAAGCAACAATCTCAGCATAAATATTCGCGCCTCTGTCCCGAGCTCTTTCCAACTTCTCCAGAACGAGCACACATCCCGCTCCTTCATTAAATAAAAACCCGCTTCTCTGCGGAGAGAAGGGCTGGGGCCTTCCGTCCTTTGCCCTAGTGAGGGTTGACAGCATGTCAAACCCTCTCATAATTGCTCCATTCTTTTCTACAAGGGCTTCAACCCCGCCCGCTAGGATCACGTCACTTCTGCCGGATAAAATAGTTCTATACCCCTCACCCAGGGCATAAGTCCCCGAAGCACAGGCAGCATTGAGAGTATAACTAAACCCTTTCAAGCCGAAGAGTATCGATATCCAAGCCGCAGGAGAATTGGTCATCAGCATGGGAATTACCATTCTATTAAAACGGGCTTGGCTGTGATTAGGGTCAGAACCACGCTCAACTCCAGATGCATACGCCGCCTTATCTGCTCCGGACATATGGGCTGTGTATGATTCCAATGCTGTCTGCAGGCTGCTCATGCCAGTCCCGATTATGATCCCACAGTCTTCTAGACCCTCAACCTGCATGTGTTTTTCATTCTTACTAAGCTGAAATCCCGCATCCTCTAAAGCCAGCTTTGCGCATAAGACCGAGAGTTTCGAGGCTTCCTCCATCATTCCTGTCACTGATTTAGGAATGCCTAAGTCGGTCAAAGCGAATTTGGGCTTTGGTACGAAATGGCGGGATTTGAACGTATAGTTTTGTTCATAACTGCTCGGTATCTCAGCTATGCACGTTTTTAAACCAAAAATACCTGCAGAGAACTCCGCTTTACCAATCCCTATAGCTGTGGCTGGCCCTATTCCGGTAATAACAACTCTACGTTTCACATTGCCCTCCTCTTAAGGAAGTCTACCACAGTTCGCAAGTAGTCTTTGGGATCTATGTAGTCCCTAGCACGCAAATCGTAGGTTGCTAAATCAATCTCCCCGTCTCTCTTCCAGAGCGATTTATAGCCCTGGTCTTTTACTTCACCAAGTTTATAAAATTTCAACTTCTTATCCTGGGCTTCGTTTAGGAACTCTTCTTCAGCCTCTTTACTGAGGGTGAAAATTAATTCATACTCTCCACATTCGCCAAGGAATAACACTTCCTTGGGTATATTAAGGACTTTGCTCAGTAATAACCCACTTTTCACATAGGGTAAATTTCTCACGACGAACCCTGTTTTACTCATCTCTGAAATAGAGTTGAGGGCATTAAAGACTCCATCGCTGGTATCAATACAGCAGCAACTGTATCGTTTTATGACCTCTGCCTCTTTGCTTCTCAGCCGAAAGGCATTTTTCCATCTTCCCGTTAAATGTTTGACCAAGGAGTTTTCGCCATACAGGACCAGGGCGGCTTCAACATTGCCGCCCCCGATGGGACCAGTGACAAAAATCCCGTCTCCAACCTTTGCCCTACTCCTTAACAGGGGCGGACCTTCCAGATCCCCAATCACCGAACCAGTATATCGCCAGGTTTTAGAGATCCCAAAATCTCCGCCAATGAAATCTGCCCCCACGTCCTTTAGCACCTGGGCAATGCCAAGGGACAATTTTTCGACATAGTCCTTCGTCCAGGAATTTTGGATCACTAGGCTGTGAGCATAGTACTTAGGTGTCCCCCCCGAGGCCAAGATGTCGCTAATACTTCCTACTGCCATATTCCAGCCCAGTAAATAGGGGTCCTCACTCCGTAATAGGTCTTCCTCCGAAAACTCGTCAATATTATAGAGTAGACTCTTGCCATGAAAATCGACTATTTCGGAATCAGCCTCAAAGAGCTTATTAAGCTGGCTGGCACTCCTGGGCATATGCTTATCTATAACCTCGATCATTTCCTTCTCTTTACTCATCATGAACCTCACAGATTAGGTCTAAGGGATCCTGGGCAGTCTCAATTACACACGGAAGAAACCCTCTGGGATCACCATCAAACTCCAATTCCGGATTTATTTGGTTGCCATACACTTCGATCGATGAGGCGTATTCTAGAGACAACGTCTTAGTATTGGCAAAATTCTTTCCGCTGTATATTTTTCTAATCACACCGAACCAATCAGCAACACCTATATCCTTGATGATCAGAGTATAAAACCGAATGTCTCTGGAGATTAATTGGTTTTTGACCTTAATTCCCGAAGCTATGTAGGTTGTCTTGCCTACGGCAATATTATAAACATTTTCGAGGGCCTGAATCTGCCCGTCAAAACTAACTAGGAAGTTATTGGGTCGATACTTAAGCAGGGTTCGAACCAGGGAGACAAACGTCCCCGCGAAATCCCCAATATAGTGTCTAATACCACTGTTGGCACTTCTGGCGACGGAGGCCCCCAGCCCGATATTGGCACAGCAAGCAAAATAGTTGGTTTGCACATTTTCGTTCATCTTACTTAGTTGCTGTCGCTGCTGTCTCGAATATAACGGCTGACCATCCAACCTCTTGTCATAAGCACTGGTATAGGTTATTTTGCCTATAGATATTTGCTGGCTCTTCCCTGTCGAGATCGTTTTCAAAGCCTGCTGAATGTTCATAGGTATATTGTAGCTCTTACACAAATCAGGGCTAGTGCCTGTATGGATGACTCCCAGTTTGGAACTGGAAACCCTTCTGCCGTGGGGATCATAAAAGCCGTTTATGACCCTGTTAATCGTTCCATCTCCCCCCACAGCGACGATTGTATCATAACCCTTATTATTTCCCTCAACGGATAGAGTATAGGCATCATCAAGGGTATCTGTCAGCTTATAGTCAAACTCTAGCCTGTTTTTATGAAAGAAGGCCAGGATTTCTTCAACCTTTTTCCTGCTTTTTCCCCCTCCGGAACCGGGATTCATGATTAAGAAATATCTCATCAGCGTCCGATCCCTTTGATAATTTTCGTAGCTTCTGCCACCGTCTCCCAGCTGAGATTGGCTCCGGCAATCAACCTGACCCTGCCTTCATCAACTGGTACTGAGGGCTCAATGAACGGTGTAGAAAGAATCCCCTTTTCATAAAGTTTCTTGGCCAGAATAAATGTAGCATCTTTACTTCCAGATTGAATGGAATTAATAGGAGCTTCACCCGGTACTACTGTAAATCCCCCCTCAACAAGACTTTCATAGATGGCCTGTTGATAGCTTACCAGCCTACTCTTGATCACCTCGAATTCAGATTGAATAATCTCCAAAACAGCCTCTGTACCTGCCAAGACCGCAGGCGTAAGGGCCGTAGAATAGACCAGCTGAGGACAGTAATATTTAAGATAATCTATGAGCCCTTTCTTACCGCTGATCATCCCACCTGAGTTAGCCAGAGCCTTTCCTAGAGACGCTGTATAAATCCCAAGAAATCCTTCAATTTCCTGCTCTTCAAGGATTCCTCGACCCGACTTCCCCAGCACTCCTAGTCCGTGAGAATCATCGATCACAGGCAAGGCGTTATAGGTTTCACACAATTGCACGATTTGCTGAAAAGGGGCAATACTGCCCTCCGTCGAAAACACAGACTCTGTCACGACAAAGACCTGCTGGTACCCTGTAGAATGCTG
>DHJG01000179.1:8047-8195 GCA_002404215.1 Desulfosporosinus sp. UBA4726 | reverse complement strand
GATTTGATTCCCTGGATCAAGGAAGAATGGGCCAACCGATCAACGACGATCAGGTCTTGGGGGCCAGCAATGCAACTAAATAAGCCATTATTTGCTTGATAACACGAGGGGAGGATGATGGTCTCCTCCAGTCCGACAAAACTTGATA
>DHJG01000179.1:2666-7887 GCA_002404215.1 Desulfosporosinus sp. UBA4726 | reverse complement strand
TGGACAGCCTCCATGGCAGCCTGTTTAACCCTGACGTCTGTAGCCAGGCCCAGATAATTGTTGGAGGCTAGGTCAATCATCTCATGTCCATTTACCCGAATTTTCCTATCTAATCCAGAGTCAATTCTCTGGTAATAGGGGTTAAAGTCCGTGAGCCTAGCGAGGCTCTCGTCTAGGCTAAACCGATTATAAAAATCTCTTAGGTCCATATTCTACCTCCCCATAAGAAACTTGATTTTAGCTGAATTAACTCCATCTGAAGTTCACTTGAACTTATCCAGGAGCTTACCGCCACTTAACGACCACTAAGTTAGGACATTCCCATCTTAGAGAACAGCTTTTACTTCAGCAAGCGTGTCCCTTTCAAAGTGGTCGTCTTAGTGGAGGTTAGCTATCGGATATACCCCTAGCTCTCAGTTTTATAGCAATATCATTGACGGTAACCACACTTAAGAAATCATCTTCAGCAATGGTAATATTGAATTCATCCTCCAGATCCGAAAGAATCATCAACATATCTAATGAATCTAGCTTCAGGTCTTCTATCAAACGACTCTCTAGGGTTATCTTTGTTCCTTTTTTTAATAGATGTTTTATTGTGAACATTATCCGGTCTTCCATTTTCAGCACACCTTCCCTAACAATTTAATTAACTTTTTTTAACGTTTGTAGCACTGTGTTGGCTGGTCTGAATCGCACATAATGGCGCAAATATTGCAATTGACGCATTTGGCAGAATAGTTCTCGTCTTGCTCCAGCTTTTCGACGAGATCCGGTTCACAAATAAAAGGTCTACACAGGCTGATAAAATCAACAAAGCCATTCTCTAGACACCCCCTCATTTCCGCTCCCTTTCGGAAACCGCCGACACTGATGATGGAAATGTCCGTTAAGGCTTTGGCAAGTTTGGCGTACTCAAGATTATAAGTAGGGGTAAAAGGCTTTAGTTTTGCCCTCATTAAAAGGTAGATACGCGCTTTATGAAGCAATCCTATCATGCCGGTGTCGGTTTTGAACACCGGATTATGCTTTAAGACCACCTTGATTGGTATATCCCCGCGAAAAATATTCAGGGCATTATCCATGGTTCCATAACTAATCTCTAGTCCATCAATTTTTCGGGCCTCAAGGAAGCGTATCAGACTGGCAAACTGCTCAGCGGAGAATCTGGCAAAATAGTCATCACTCCCGCTTACTTTGACCAACAGCGCAAAATCCAGTCCACACGCCTTCCTAATCTCCTCGATCACTAAGCCTAAGAAGTTTGTGCCTATGCCACTCTGGGCATCAATGCCAAATTCATCGTTTCGATTATTAACGGAAGGCAGGAGAAACTGGTGAATAAGGTAACCATGGGCAGCATGAACCTGGACACCGTCAAATCCGGCTGCTTTCGCATACCCTGCTGCTTCTGCAAACCGCTTGACCAAGGAATACACTTGCTCTGTCGACAACTCGCGAGGAGAGCCCCCAAAATATAGGGATTTTTTAGTAGTCGCTCCCCAGACATCCTGCCCTGTTTCCTTTTTCCTGGTCTGCCTTCCAGTGTGGGCCAACTGCATAAAGATCTTACAGCCATATAGGTGAACCTCATCCGTAACCGGCAGAAAGTATTCAACCATTTCCTCACGATCGATTCCGACCTGACCCGGTTGCATGGCTTTTCCTTCGGGCGAGACATACGCAAAGCCTGTAATGATCCCGCCCACGCCTCCAGAGGCCAATTCTTTATACAAATATCGGTATTCTGGTAGCGGACGACCCTGAGAATCGGCCATTCCCTCAAAGGTTGCTGAGCGGATAAGCCTGTTCTTTAACTGACAGGTGCCTAATGTTGCAGGTTCAAACAATTTCATAACAGTCCTCCACGCTCTACGATTTAGGATCGGTGTGTAGGTCAAATAAGAATCCGACAAACATATAAGAAACTAAAAAAAGAATCATGGCTAGTTCAGTATTGAATAACGCAATGAGGGTTGCCTGACCGCAGATACAGGCCCGAAAATTGGCCACCAGAGAATAATAAGTTCTCTCGCCCTGAGGATTTTTATAGTAAAGATATCCTGTCCACAGTTCCAAAAAGAACGTTAATCCAGCTAAGATAAGGAACATCTGGTTGACTCTAGCCTCTATAAAATGATTTGAATATATGAGCACAAAGATCCCTGCAGGAAGAAAAGCAGAGATTACGGCGAGATAACGTGACTTTTCGATCCCTAGCGATACGATGATCGTCCGTTTACCTGCTATCTTATCCCCTTCATAATCTTTAAAATAAGTATAAAAGGTCATCAGACCGTTCATTACGGCTACCAGGATCAGCACTGAAACGCGGCTGGCTGTAAAATAAGGAGACGCTGTAGGGCCAGCAGCCAGAAACCCGAAGGCGGTACACATAGCAATCATCAATCCAAAGACGATATTACCAAAAACACCATGGCCCTTGGCGTATTCATATAAAATGTTTAAACCGATTCCCAGGATAGCAGGAATAAGGGCAATTGGTTCCAGATAGGTGTATGTAATTAATAACGTCATCATCAAGAGTATTCCCGTAAAGGCCAAGGCTTTTTCTGGATTCAGCTCACCGCTGACCATGGGGCGATTCGGTGCGTTGAGTCTATCCTCTTTTAAGCCTAGGTAGTCATTAATAATCTGGTTAGTACCCCAACTAAGAAAAAGCATAATAAGTATTAACGCCTTCTTTTCCGTTTCCGGAACCAGTTCTACGGTCTGAAAAGGAGATTTGGCGATGTATTCGTAAAATGCTACCCCAATCCAGCCTGCAATCCCAGTTACAAAAGCATAATAAAGCCTCATTGATTTGATATATGCCTTGATGAATTTTACCACTTCGTCAACCCCCACCCTCGTTGGAAAGCTCTTGGAGCCGCTTTTTGATATAGTCATAATCAAAGGAAGAACAAATTCTTCGGTCCTGAGCATCTAGAATCCGATAGTGCTCGGAAATAATATTTCGCTGAATTCGAAATTTATCTGTTGACTTAATATTAATCCACCATACTTTTCCACCCAGGGTTTTTTCGTTACGTTCATAATCGGTAAAAGCTAAGGAAATTATAATATCCTGAGGCTCCCCTCCAAAGGTCATCTCTAAGACTTCACTATTACTGAAAATAGTGCACAAGGTCACGGCACCAGCCCAACCAAGGGTGGAGCGATCTTTTTCAATCTGAACCAAGGTCTTCTTCGATATACCCAGTATTTCAGCCATTTTATCTTGGGTATAGCCACTTTCAATGCGGATCAGTTTTAATTTTTCAGAGGCCATTTTTATAAAACCGAGTTTTGTCATAAGATGCGCCACCCCCTTTAGTGTAATATTACACCATTTGTGTTATTTGTAAATACCAAAACATAAAAATTATCAGTTCCTATTCCATCAGGTGTCATTGATAATCACACGGTTAAGGTCATTGAGTAAGATGAAAACGAGGATAAAGGAACTTAGAGCACGATTTGATCTAACCCAAGAACAATTGGCGAAAAAAGTTGGTGTTAGAAGAGAGACTATTGTCTTTCTCGAAAAAGGGAACTATAACCCCTCACTTAAGCTCGCTGCAAAAGTAGCCCATATTCTGAATTCGACGATTGAAGAGATTTTTATTTTTGAGGAAAGCGATTTAGAGTAATTTCGGATTATGCAAAAAAGAGTGGCAGGATTACTGATTTCCTGTCACTCTTTCTTAATCTGCAAGGAATTCTGCCATATGCACCAATTTAGTGCCCGATTTGATCGACCACCGGAAGGAGCCGCTTATACATCTCCATAGATATGCTACTCTCCCAATGCCCCGTTAATTTGGCTATAATTATCGCCAAGATCCAAATGCCTAACAGGCTAAGTGCTAAGGTCTTTAGAGTGAGGGACGGGCCTCTCTGCGGCGCCTGAAACGTTAACGTTTCTTTCACAGGACATTGCTGAACACAATTCAAACATCCTGTGCACTCCGGTGACCAGACCCGGTTAGCCTGTTCCACAGAAATCTGGTTCGGGCAACTCTTTGTGCATTTCCCACACTGGATACAGGAAGTTTGATTGCGTGTGATTTTAAATGGACTGAATATGCTGAAGATCCCCAAAAGTCCGCCGTACGGACAAAGATAACGACACCAAAAATTCTCGTAGAGTATCGAAAGTACCACAAGAATGCCTATGACACTCATCCCAAACACGCCTAGGTTTTGAATGAATTTTAGCATTTTAACATCCGAAACCATATTATAGGGCGTTTGTAAGAACGACGCCGCGTCCGCACCACTCATCCCGAAGAAGATAATCGAGATGAAGAAGAATAAAATGATGTATTTCAGTGAACGCAGGAGATAATCTAACCATTTTGGAATCGTAAAATTCCGGCCAAACACCATTTTGCCTATCTTTGCCATTCCCTCAGACAGTGTTCCAATCGGGCAGATCCAGGAACAGAACGTCCTTTTAAGCAATACGGATAATATGATTGCTGCTAGAAATATCACCAAACCGGCGGGATGGATCTGGTCAAAAATACCCGTCGCAATCCACGCTTTTAGTCCCACTAAGGCACTGATTGGCAAAAAAGCTTCGACCCCGGCTGGCCGAGTTACGCTTGGTAGTGAGTTATTGGCAACCTGGTTAAGGAATATAACAAATGTTATTCCAATATAAGCAACTACGATCGCGAAGAAAGCCTGAACAGTATGTCTAAATGAAACATGTTTCTTCAGTTTCGAAAACATAGGTACCCCTCTTTTCAACCTATTTATTTAACTTGAATGCTTGCCTACCTTCACCATTATAGGATATAACCTTGCATTATTTTGTGAGTTAAATCACAAATATATCTCTTAATTACTACTTGCACACACTATTAATATTACATACTTTAGATAGGTTATCAAATGGAAAATAATCCAAAATATTACTAAACCGCCACCGAGTCACTCTCACCTGTGGCTTTAGAGCCTAGTGGCGGTTAGCCCTTGTATAAATTCAAGTAAACGATCTAGCACCATCTTAACCGTTAATAATGGTTCCCCCATTAATGTGAAGTATCTGTCCTGACATATAGGAGGAATCCTCAGAAGCCAAAAAGACATAGGCTGGTGCTAACTCTTTGGGTTGACCCGCTCGTTTCATGGGGCTTGTACTTCCAAAGGTTGCCACATAGTCCGCTTGAAAAGAAGCGGGAATCAAAGGCGTCCAGATCGGACCCGGCGC
>DHJG01000179.1:1959-2526 GCA_002404215.1 Desulfosporosinus sp. UBA4726 | reverse complement strand
GATCGTGACCTTCATAAGCCGTGATCGATGCAGTATTGATAATAACACTCCCTGATTTAAGATGAGGTAACACAGCTTTAGTCAAAAAAAAGCAACTAAAAATATTGGTACGAAAAGTTCTTTCAAGCTGTTCCGTCGTGACATCCAGCAAACTATTCTGCGGGTGTTGCTCTCCGGCATTGTTGACCAGAATATCGATTTTACCAAAGGTCTGCAGCGTCTGCTTGACCACTTCCTGACAGAAAGCCTCATCTCCAATGTCCCCTGCCACTACCAAACAACGGTGTCCTAATTGCTCCACACGTGCTTTTGTTTCCATGGCATCATCGTGTTCATTTAAATGGGCAATCACGAGATCCGCCCCTTCTTTGGCATAGGCAATTGATACAGCACGGCCGATTCCACTGTCTCCTCCGGTGATTATTGCGACTTTACCATTTAACTTTGCATTTCCCGTATAGGCTGTATCTTCAGCAATAGGTTTTGGATTCATCAAGTTTTCAAAGCCCGGTTGCTGATCTTGGTGTTGGGCCGGGAACGTGGGAGAACTCTTTGCCTGGCTCATTG
>DHJG01000179.1:670-1792 GCA_002404215.1 Desulfosporosinus sp. UBA4726 | reverse complement strand
ATTCAGGAAAACATGGTGGGAATTCCTCTTGTCATTCTAGCTATTATTTTAGCAAGCGGGATTATAGTTGTTCAACCAAACAAGTCGTATGCACTGGTCTTTTTCGGGAGCTATCTCGGTACGATTCGCGAACCTGGGCTATGGGTGAGTGTCCCATTTGCAGTACGCAAAGGGATTTCATTGCGCGTTCGAAATTTCAATAGCAAAACCCTTAAAGTCAATGACATTGAAGGTAATCCAGTTGAAATTGCTGCCGTAGTCGTCTTTCACGTCGTTGATACTGCTAAGGCAATCTTCGATGTCGAAAAATATGAAGAATTCGTAGAAATCCAAAGTGAAACAGCTTTGCGACATGTGGCAACCCGTTATGCGTATGACAACTTTGAGGGGGAGGGCTTTTCGCTTCGAGGTAATCCTGAAGAGGTATCTTCCGAACTAATGAACGAGCTTCAACAACGCCTCAAACTTGCTGGTGTCGTAGTTACCGAAGCCCGCCTTACCCACCTTGCCTATGCAACTGAAATTGCAGGCGCAATGCTTCAGCGTCAACAAGCTTCCGCTATCCTTTCTGCCCGTCAAATTATTGTAGAGGGAGCTGTGGGTATGGTTCAGTTGGCTATTGAACGAATCGAGAAAGACGGTGTCATCAAGCTTGACGAAGAGCGCAAAGCCGCTATGGTTAATAATCTCTTGGTGGCTATTGTTTCCGAACGTGCTGTCCAACCTGTGATTAATACTGGAACGATTTATTAATCAAACGTCCATTTAACTAAGCTCCAGCAGAAGTTCTCATATAAAGTTGGAGCTCAATTCGGTACAATTCATGATTATACCTTCTACTTCACGGCGAGTGGATAACCCATGGAATTATCGAGCAAAGAGAGTTTGCTCTTGACTAAAAACTGCAGCTAAATAATTGGATGTGGATGAATTATGGCAATTAAAAAACAGTTCCCTCTCCGGCTTGATCCCAAACTCTATACTGCTCTTGAGCGTTGGGCTGCCGATGAATTTCGAAGTGCCAATGCACACATCGAGTTTTTACTCCGGGAGGCAGTCCGACATGCGGGTCGTTTGCATGAGCAACTCAGTCCTGAGGATGCAGAAGAGGCCAAAGAATAA
>DHJG01000179.1:0-448 GCA_002404215.1 Desulfosporosinus sp. UBA4726 | reverse complement strand
CTCAAGCATTAAACCCTTCTATTTATCGACTGTGGAGGTCTTTCTAGCCATCCGTTTTTTATTGTCAATTTTAAACCTTCTCCATAATACAGCTTCATGTCATTCATGATTTTAGTAACTTTCGAAACTATATCAGTCCTAAAACTGGATGTCATGGCTTGAGCTACCATGTTAAAGCAGAATATTCCCAAACACATATTAACAAAAAATAACATCAGTCTATCGGAAAAAGGAGGCACGTCAATATCGAATATCTCATAATCACTCGATGCTGAGATTGGAATATTTTCTTTTTCCAGAATTTCCTGGAGTGAATCTAATACTTTTTGAATCTCGTCTCTACCTTTGTTAAAATGTAAACCAATTTCTTTTGATTTGGCTATTTTGCTAAATGCTACAAAAATCATTTTTGAAAACTGTGCCCTATGTATAATTCGTGATAAGTTAG
>DHJG01000142.1 GCA_002404215.1 Desulfosporosinus sp. UBA4726 | reverse complement strand
CCCTGAACTGGGAAGCAAGATGCATAATCTCCTCCTCTGTGGCACCGCTGCCTTCTACAATTCCAGTCAATCGTCCATCACACATGACCATAATCCGGTCTGACATGCCAAGCAGTTCGGGCATTTCCGATGAGATCATAATGATACTTTTCCCCTGTTTAGCAAGCGCAGCGATGATTGTGTAGATCTCAAACTTAGCGCCAACGTCAATACCACGTGTTGGCTCATCTAGTAACAATATTTCCGGTTCTGTAAGGAGCCACCTCGCTAACAACACCTTCTGTTGATTTCCGCCTGAAAGATTCATGATTAATGTTTTTATGGCTGGTGTTTTCACCCGCAGTAAATCGATACTCCTCTTAACCGCTTCCTTTATCTTCTTTTGGTCTAGAAGAAAAAGTGGTGTTACATAGCGAGCAAGATTCGCCATAACCACATTTTCTCTCACAGGTAAAACTGGAAAGATGCCAGTTACACGACGTTCTTCAGTAAGTAGAGCAATTTTATGTCTTTTGGCATCAATGGGTGATTTAATCTGGACTTGCTTATCATCTATGAATATTTTTCCAGACTCTATGGATCTTAACCCGAAAAGAGCCTCTATCAGTTCTGTTCGTTGAGCCCCGACGAGTCCCCCAATGCCCAATATTTCCCCCTTTCTAAGCTCGAAGGAAATATCTTTAAAACACTTCGATATCGATGAGGTCAATCCCTCAACTTTCAAGATGGTCTTACCCCGAATATTGCTCCGCTCTGGGAACCTTTGGGTAAGGTCGCGACCGACCATCCTAGAAATAATCTTATCAGTCGTGAGTTCAGAAGCAGCCCATGTACCAATAAGTTTTCCATCACGCATAATGGTTACATCGTCAGCTATCTGAAGAATTTCTTCTATTTTATGGGAAATATAGATAACTGCAACTCCCCTGCTTGTTAACTGGCGAATTATTATAAATAGTTGCTGTACTTCTGTGTTCGTCAATGAAGACGTTGGCTCATCCATCACGATAACTTGTGAATTATGGGAAACCGATTTGGCGATTTCAATCAATTGGATCTTAGATACAGACAAGCTCCTCACCATAGAATAGGGACTGATGTCCATACCTAGTTGGCCAAATAGTTTTTCCGTGTCGAGCAGCATTTTTTTCTCATCAACTATTTTCAGAGGGCCAAACCCTTTAACGGGAATGCGACCAATCCATAGGTTCTCCATAACATTACGGAGCGGCACTGGATGAAGTTCCTGATGAATCATTGAAATACCATGATCGTGCGCACTTTTTGAGTTGTGGATTTCTACCTTTTTGCCATCTAGAACTATTTCGCCCGCATCTGGTTTATAGATCCCGAAAAGGCATTTCATTAATGTCGATTTTCCAGCACCATTTTCCCCCATAAGTGCGTGAACACTGCCTGGTTTCACCTTCAAAGTAATGTCATCGAGCGCCTTTACGCCAGGAAATTCTTTGGATATGTTATTCATTTCAAGAAAAAATTCGCTTTCAGGCATTATAACGCCCCCACGCTCCAACATTTTTAAAATCCTCTTGAAAATTCATAAAGCAAGGGAGTAACGTAAGATTACATTGTCCCTTGCTATTACATTCTTAGAGCATTACTTTGCTTCACTCATATTAGCTTTATTAATTTTTTTATAAGAAACCCAAACATAGTGACTATCTACAATGTCATAGCCTGCATTTTCTTTGCTCGGGACTAACCCTTGGGCAAGAGCAGCCGCAAGATTAAAAGTCGCCTTACCCTGATTCTTGGCATCATTCAGGACAGTTCCTAGGAGTGTACCGTCCTCAAGTGCTTGGAGCGCAGGAGCTGTCGCGTCTACACCGACCACCGGCATATACTTCCCGTCTTTAAAATATCCTTTGGCCTTCAAGGCTTCAATAGCACCGAGGGCCATGTCATCATTATTGGTAATAACAGCTTCAATCTTATCTCCCTCCGCGCCAAGGAACGCAGACATCTTATCCTGCCCTTTAACCCGATCCCACATTGCAGTGTCTTCTGCCAGTTTCTGAACTTTTATCCCAGCATCCTCAATGGCCTTAATAGAGTATTTTGTCCGCAGTTCAGCGTCCTGATGTCCCGGTTCGCCTTTTAACATAACATATTGAAGAAGGCCGTCTTTGTTCTTATCCATTTCAGGATGAGCCTTCCAGTAGTCGGCGACAATCTGCCCCTCCATTGTTCCAGACTCTTCTGCCTTGGCACCCACATAATAAACCTTATCCCATTTTTTCATATCCTCTGGCAATGGCTCTCGATTAAAGAAAACAACGGGAACCTTAGCTATCTTTGCTTTATCAATGATAACTGATGCGGCCGTACGGTCGACCGGATTAATGGCCAGAGCATTAACCTTCTTGGAAATAAAGAGATCAACTTTATCATTTTGTGCTGGCTGGGAGTTTTGACTATCTACAATATCCACTTTCGCCTTACCTTCTGCAGATTGAGAAATAGCGTTACGTACACCAGTCATAAATGTGTCATCAAATTTGTAGATTGCGACTCCGATTGTGGGCATCTCTTTGACTGCATTAGCTGTGTCTTTAGGGGCAACTGTTGAACTTGAACACCCCACGGCCAAAACCATCGCTCCAACGAGCATAATTGGAAGCAGTTTTTTCACAGAATAATCCTCCCTTTCAATTACTTTTTTTACAACAGCCAACTTAGTTAAGTAATTAATTAAGTTAAGCATATTATATTGTATTATATTCTGAGTATTCAATTTTCTTAAAATGGTC
>DHJG01000153.1:1317-5612 GCA_002404215.1 Desulfosporosinus sp. UBA4726 | reverse complement strand
GCTTAATCAAGTAATCTTTGATGATTTGTGTGTCTATAACCCGCTTGGCGCTACAAAAGAGAGGCTCTCTGTTTTAACTGAGAGCCTCTCTTTTGTAGTACTAGTCAGAAAGTTTATCAGTGCAACTAAGGCGGCCACCTGAACCTGCGGTTTGGAGCCAGCAAGTTTTCTTTATTAATCACATTATTTGCAATATATATTGCAAAAGATATTGTAATTTTCGGAAATATATCTTATCATTGAGACATGGTATGATGGTCAGACCAGTTTGCCCATCTCAAGAGAGATATTAGACTAGTTGGTATGTATCAGTCAAGTCATATTATAAATTGAGAAAATCACCGGAGGAGGAAGAACCATATGGGAATTGATAAAACAACGGCATTGTATGAAACGTTTAAATCTAAACTACAAGTGCTATCAGGAGAATGCTTTCGTGTCAATACTGCAAAAGAAGCTGGAGAACTTGTTTGTAAAGTGATGAAGGAAAAAGGGATAAATAATGTAGCACTCTTAAATTCTGCTATCTCTCTAAAGGGAGAGTTTGTAAACCAAATCAGCCAAGCAGGTATAACAGTCTACACAGATCATTTTAGAGAAGTCACGCCGGAAGCGCATGCGGGGATAACACAAGTTGACTACGCTATCGCCGAATTTGGAACGCTTATTCAAGCTAGGAATGATGCAAGTGTTGATGATCGCCTATGCTCTACCCTTATTCCCATTCACATAGCTTTGGTTTCAACAGCTACTATGATGCCTACCTTAGCGGAAGCTATGACTACTATTCATCAACTTCCTCAAATTCCCGGGTTTGTGGGTTTTATCACAGGTCCCAGCAGAACCTCTGATATCGAAAGAGTTTTGACGGTCGGGGTTCATGGCCCAAAACAACTCATAGTGATCTTTGTTGATGAACAAGTAGAGGGGGTAGCTTAAATGGACAAAGATTTTAAAACAAAAATTTCTAAAGCTCTGGGAGATGACGTTTTACGAGGGGCTTTAGGACGTTTTGGCGATGCCTATACTTTAGCCCGTGCTAAAGCGTATGAGGGTTATGACTTTGATGCACTCAGTGAAAATATTGTGCAAGTTAAGTCTTATGCGGCAAACCATATCGATGAAATGATGGATCAATTCGAAAAAGCAGCAACGGCAAGAGGAGCTAAGGTTTATCGTGCAGCTACTGCAGCAGATGCCAAGAAATATGTCAGTGACTTAGTTAAGAAAAAGGGAATTAAACGAATTGTAAAATCTAAATCAATGGTTTCTGAAGAGATTTTATTAAATGACGATTTGATTGCCGATGGAATTGACGTTCAAGAAACAGACTTAGGTGAATGGATTGTACAGCTCGCTGGGCAACATCCGTCTCACATGGTTTTGCCAGCAATCCATATGACAAAAGAAGAAGTCGCTACGACTTTTAGCGGTCATTTAAAGCGGGTTGAGCAACCAGTTATTGCCGAACTTGTTAAAACTGCCAGAGTAGAACTCCGTAAGAAGTTTCTAGAAGCTGAAATGGGCATTTCAGGAGCTAATATTGCCGTTGCTGAAACTGGGACCCTGATGATGCTGACAAATGAAGGGAACGGACGACTTACAAATACCTTACCCCCTACTCAAGTCTTCTTAGTGGGCATGGAAAAATTCGTGCGTAAGTTTGAAGATGCACAACACATCATACAGGCGCTTCCAAAGAGTGCTACTGGCCAGCTGATTACCAGTTATGTAACCATGATAACGGGACCTACCCCAGCCTACTACGCTGATGGTACTGTAAAGGATAAGGACTTTCACATTGTCATCATTGACAATGGTCGTCGGAAAATGTTTAATGACGAAAAGTTTAAAAAGACCTTCCAGTGTGTACGATGTGCGTCTTGTCTCAATGTATGCCCAGCGTTCCAACTCTTGGGTGGGCACGTCTATGGACATATTTATACCGGTGGCATTGGAACCATCCTAACCAACTTCGTAAATTCAG
This sequence comes from Desulfosporosinus sp. UBA4726, assembly GCA_002404215.1. GTDB lineage: Bacteria > Bacillota > Desulfitobacteriia > Desulfitobacteriales > Desulfitobacteriaceae > Desulfosporosinus. The sequence continues at coordinate 3,625 of DHJG01000153.1, read as the reverse complement.
AAAGAGATGCCAAAAATCCTCAAAATCTTTGTCTGCAATGTGGGAAGTGTTCAGAAGTTTGTCCCGGAAAGCTAGATATTCCTCAGATGATTTTAGAGCTGCGTAATCGAATGGGAGAAAAAGATGGTATCGGAGCAGCCCCGAAATTTGCCTTGGATGTCGTGTCGAATCGGCGCCTGTTTCATTCGATGTTACGGGTTGCTTCACTTGCCCAACTACCTTTCTCCAAAGGGCAACCAGTTATTCGTCACTTACCAATGTTTCTCTCGGGACTTACGGAAAAGAAAAGTTTACCAACGGTTGCCAAGGTTCCCTTCCGTGATGTAATCAAAAAGGTCAAGCAAGAGGTGAAGAAGCCAAAAGGTAAGGTTGCCCTCTATGCTGGTTGTCTGATTGACTTTGTCTATCCAAAAATCGGGGAAGGGATTATCGCTGGCCTCAATGAAAAAGGCTATGAAGTCATATTCCCAGATGGACAATCTTGTTGCGGTGCTCCGGCAACGTACATGGGTGATCGAAAAAATGCACGTAAGTGTGCAGTCATGAATATCGAAGCGATGGAAGCAGAAAAGGTTGATTATGTAGTCTCCGGATGTCCAACCTGTACCCATGCGTTAATCGACAGCTTTAAAGAACTTGTCCAGGATGATCCTACCTTATTAGCCCGCGCTGAAGAGCTGAGCCGAAAGTCCAGAGACTTCTCTAAATTGTTATTTGACTTAGGCGGATTGCCTGCAGGCGGAGACGGCGTACCGATGAAAATTACGTATCATGATTCATGTCACCTGAAACGGTCTATGGGAGTTTTTGCTGAACCTCGTAAAATATTGACAGATACAGCGGGGGTCGAATTAATTGAAATGAAAGAATCCGATCGGTGCTGTGGTTTCGCTGGTTCTTACTCTATAAAATTCCCTGAAATTTCAGGACCCATCCTGGATCGGAAAATGAAAAATATTGAAGAGACTGGTGCAGACTTTGTAGTTGTGGATTGCCCGGGATGTTTAATGCAAATTGGTGGCGGCTTAGATAAGAAAAATCCAAAAATTAAAGTAATTCACACGGCCGAACTTCTTCTGCAGAAAAGAAAAAAGGCAAAAATGAACAAAAAGTAGTTATTTAGACAATATTAGTGGTGAATTTACTTTTTACAACCTAGGATTTCCTGGTGACTAAGCAGAAGTAGATTAGAAAGCAGACAACATTTTATCCAGAAAGTAGTAAGGCAATGGGTTGCCTCGAAAGCGAGCGAAATCGCAATGGAGAAAGGGCGTTTGCTAGAAAGAATTGGTCTGCGTTAATATGACTGCAGCAGATAAACGCAGAAACATTTAAGAGCCCTAAGGAGGCATTCCTTTAGGGTTCTCTTTTATACCTATACAAAAAAGATTGGTTTCCTTGGCAGGGGAATGATTTGAATAAAATTAATTTAAATGTAATATCATAAGATCTCAGGACCAAGAAGGATTTCGTAAGGAAAAGGAGAATAATATAGGATAGGACCGGAACAATGAATAGTTCTGTGTTTTAGACCTCAATAGGAGGACAAGACAGTGATCCAAGCTATTCTCTTTAACATAGAGGGAACGTTGACAAACGTAGATACAGCTGATTTCATGCGGAATTTTCTTGGAATCCTGGCTCCTCGCTTTGCGCATCTTCTCTCAGCTGATAAGTTTTCTAAACAACTATTAAAATCTATGCTAACAGCGCAAAATGAACCCAAACCTGGGCAAACAAATATGCAGACGTTTTATGATGACTTTATTAAAGCCACGGGTCAGTCAGTTCAAACATTGAGGCCAATTTTCGAGGAATTCTATACATCTGATTTTCCCGCGTTACGATGCTTAGTTACGGCTAATACACAAGGGGTAAAAGTGGTTGAGTATGCCATTCAACAGGGATTCCTGACCGCAGTTGCATCGAATCTATTAATGCCGTTAACTGCAATGAAGGAACAGGTTCGCTGGGCTGGACTTACGCCAGAACATTTTAAAGTTATTTCTGCGTTGGATAACTTTCATTATTGCAAACCCCATCTTGATTTTTTCAGGGAAGTTGCGGAATGTCTCGGTGTTAAACCTGAAAGTTGCTTATTGGTCAGCGAAAATAAGGATGACATAGTCTGTCAAGAACTGGGGATGAAGATGTTTTTCGTAGGGACTTTAGAATTGGAGACGCAGGCAGATTATGTTGGTGAACTTGATGACCTCTTTCGTTTAATTAGTCAAGGAAGTCTATAAAATATGAACTAAGAACAACGGAACGAACCCCGTTTAGTGGTGTTGGTGGTTAGTCATTGGAG
>DHJG01000153.1:0-1152 GCA_002404215.1 Desulfosporosinus sp. UBA4726 | reverse complement strand
CGCCGTTTCCCTCAATGCGTATGGCTAAGCTATTCTATGAATTTCTTGGCCGTTATAAAGAGTGGAGAATTGCTAAACTTCACCAAACGATTGGGCTAATTGTTGTTTTAGTTCTAGGTTTATTGGCACTGCTTATTCCTTGGATCATGACAAATAATGGAGTGGTTCTAAGTAGTGCTGTGCTTGTTTTATTCTATATCGCGACACGGTACTATTTAAAATTAAACGAGCGGGTAAGTCATTTATATGTCAATGTACATATTTTGCACCACCATTTAATTGGTAAGATTGAAGTGGGTTTTTGCGATCATCACGAACATTGTCATTGTGTAGAGAATTTCCGCTGTTATGTTTTGAAAAAATACGGTATTATCTTGGATAACACATCCTTAAGATAATTAACAATTATTAAGAAGAAAAAATTAGCAAAAGTAAATAAATAATGCTAAAATAACATGAACATGATATCTAAAATCATGAATAATAAAGAAATGGAGGTATTTTGAAATGAAAAAATATGTATGTACAGTTTGTGGCTATATCTATGACCCTGCGGTTGGGGATCCTGATTCAGGTGTTGCACCGGGTACCGCTTTCGAGGATATTCCGGAAGATTGGGTTTGTCCAACCTGTGGGGCAGATAAAAGTGACTTTGAAGTTGTTGCGTAACCAGTTTGCGTAAGACATTCAACAGATGGATCGTTGTTCCGAATATTAAAAAGGGAAAAGCATTTGCTTTTCCCTTTTTAATATTCGGATTCTTCAGTACCTTTAAAGCTCCATTATGGCTGCTTCATCTCGGTCAAGTTTTCCCATACATACTTTCAGTCGAGTTCGTAGAGCAGAATCGCTTATAGCCTCCCGCATCTGGCGCATGAGATCAATGGTTCGCCTAAAAACGCTGATGATATCTCCTTCATCAAGGTTACATAGAGCTTGAACTTCAACAAACGTTTGGCCTTGGCTCCAGGCATAGGTAATCCCTGCGACGCGTGGGTCGTATCTAATGGCATCTTGGCCACAAACACTTTGGATGTATTCTGTGATTTCTTTGACAGGTGCAGAATCAAAGACTGCAGCACGCTGGAACATATCATTTTTTCTCGCTTCGAAGTCGATGCTTGAAAGCAAGGCATTGAGTTGATCGTCATC
>DHJG01000064.1:15432-16531 GCA_002404215.1 Desulfosporosinus sp. UBA4726 | reverse complement strand
TTTCAGTACATAACACGACTGCTGAAACACCCGTTATATTTGTATCGTATTGATGTCCCCAAAAGTCTCCTAATCGAATATCTGCATAGGCTACGGAGCTTCGCATTTCACAATCATAGCAAGCGCGACTTAATGCACTTTTATCAAAAAATATAGAATAGAATAGATCATTAATTTTGGGGCTTTCATACTTAGTTTTTCCACTGTGAAACGTAGTACCGAACTCATGCCATCCATGAGTTTTATTTCTGAATTCGATTTTGTCAAATCTAGAAACAGCTGATTTTTTCTTGTTAAATTCAAGATATTTTGTCCACAAATTCATACTTGGACAACCATGGCAAAAAATATCAATGAATAAGAATTTGTCTTTGTCCTTATGTGAATCGATATAGTTAGATAGCGCATATATTTGGCATGGTGTTCCGAAGATCGCATAATTTTGGTTGCTGCTATCATGGATTGCTTCATAAAATGCATCCAGTGTATAACTCTGAAAATACTTCGAACCTTTGAATTGTTCAACCTCTTCGATAGAAGATGCTACTTTTGTGACTGCGATGTTTTTATCATAATCATAAGCTACACCCAGAACCTTATATCCTTGGTTTAGGCATTCTCTCATTAGCTCTGCTGATACTCCACCGGAAGTAGAACTTTTTAGCTCATAACTGTTTTTATGCATGGCACTGTAAGCCACGCTGGTCTCTTCGTTTTTGTATAAAACATTCTTATCGAACTTATAACAGCTCTCTTTGCATAAACCGCAATCAGTGCACACTTCTTCATCTATACACGGCTCATAAAAGCCATCGTTTGTTAAGGCAATTGTAATTGCTTTGCAGGGACATGAAACCGCACATACTGAACATCCAGTACAATGATGGATATTTGAGCTATCTGTTAATACATTGTTTTTCATGACTCCCTCCACAATTCGTTTTGCTTTCGATGCTAGCCAGTGAGTTTAAGAGATATTCTTTCGCCTTTTGGCGCTCACAGCCCAGTAGGCGATTTGAATTTTCAAAAGACATCTGATACTCCAGTCTCAGTTTTCCGCCAGGTTCCGTTTCAGAAATAAATCTTTCTTCGAGTTCAA
>DHJG01000064.1:14898-15299 GCA_002404215.1 Desulfosporosinus sp. UBA4726 | reverse complement strand
ATAAAGGAGTATATACTTTCCTTTTTCTCTTTCACATACTTTTAAATCATTAACTGTGTTTAACCAATCGTTCTTATCGAGTAATAGAGTTGGATCAATCATAACGGGAGCATCGATCCCCGTTAAGTCTTTGATGATTTCCGCACCCTGTTCCTCTCTAACNNATGGCAAAGGCTGTTCCATGAAAGGAATCGGTGCAAACAAACAAGGCGTTTGAAACCAAATCAATAAACTGTAATGGCCCTGTACTAACACTCTCAGAACACTCGAAATCGGCGAATTCGCTATGTTGATAGGGGATAGCAATTGCCGAGCAGTGATAAACTTTTAACAGTCTTTCAATGTACTGAATAGCTGTGGAAGATGGTTTATCTAGAAAATAAAGGAGTATATACTTTCCT
>DHJG01000064.1:11096-14731 GCA_002404215.1 Desulfosporosinus sp. UBA4726 | reverse complement strand
GACAAATAATCGAATTCAGAAATATTTTTCCTGATGATTTCCTGGTTATATTCCGGTATCTCACTTTTCCCAAAGCTAGGTGCATAGGCAATTCTTTTCTGCGTTGGTGCAAACTTCAAATAAAAAATGGGATCAATATAAATATTGGTCGCATTCCAGATCTGATCACTACCGCAAACACAGGCTAATACATTAGCGTCACTTGCATAAGCTTTAAGTCCCTGCCAAGAATATTTTTTTACTTGTAATCTTCTGTCAGCGAACTCTAAAAAGGCTAGTTTTGCATCTTCACTTATTTGTTTTTGCAGGCTGGTTTTATAGGTTGAAAAAGTTTTTCTAAATAAAGACGGTCTCCAAAACGAACGCAAAAACATTACCAGCAGCTTGTTGAAACGAATATCTCTTCCTTTTATAACTCCGTCCCGATACCCTATAATTTCCGCATCATATCCCAAACTAGACAAATATTCTTTACTTGCATATGCTTGAAGACTCGAGCCATAATTGAAGCCTTTATATACGGTTGTTATGCTGACTTTTTTCATTTTCTAACAAGCCCTCTCCAATACAAGCATCTTATTTCTTTTCCATATACAAACGAGCACAGTTTATCGGCGATGAAAAGAAAGATTTTAGTGCATATATCATAAAACTCCCATAACTCTTTCTTCGCATTTCAGCAAATGCCAAAACAGCGTAATGCCTCATAACTATATATTGTTGATCCTGAAAACTCAGCGTATCAAAATACTTCTGCTTATACTCATATAACTCATTTTCGCCCTTGATCTTGCTCTCACCGCTTGATAAGCCATCTGTTTCCGAATGCACGTAGGCTTTTATATCGCAGACGGGCAAATAGCTGAATATACCCCCAGCTTCAATCGCTTTATGCATCAAGTAAAATTCATCCCCTACATTGATGAGAGGAAAGCCTCCAATGTCCAATAAATACTCTCTTTTAAACATGATGGTATCGGTTCCAGTCATATGGTGCATGAGATGATACCTAAGCAAATCATCTCGATTATTTTGCTTGAGGTATTTACGATTACGCTTTTCAATCAGTCTGTCATTCTCGTCATACAAATCCAAATCCGTTATACTGTAATCAGAATCTTCTTCGATCATATGCTCGACTTGACTTGAAATTTTATTAGGTAAATATACATCATCATCGTCAAGGAAGGTAACATATTCCCCAGTAGCCGATCTGATCCCAACGTTTCTAGTTTCTGCCGAGCCTTTATTTCTTTCATTTCGAATATACAAAACTCGATAATTGGAACACTTCTCAGTAGATTTAATGATTTCTTCTACCCTTCTACTCCGTTCATCATCTGCATTGTCGTCAACAACAATAATCTCGATACTCTTGTATGTTTGGGAAACGAGGGACAATAAAGCTTTTTTAAGGGAGGAGTCTCTGCAATAAGTAGCTACGATCACACTTACTACCGGTAAATAGTCTGAATTTTTAGTTTTAGTTGTACTGATCCTATTTACCCTTTTTTCACCTGCTTTGGATCTATCCATCATTGACATCGATTCCCTTCCAATGACTTAGCCTCGCGTAGCTCTTCCCTCAATCACACTCCAACCTCTTACCCTTTCCCCGACCTCAATATAACTACAACTTTCAACCGTAACTCCGCCAGCTAAAACCGCGCCCTGCGCAATATGAACATAATCCCCAACAACACAATCATGATCAACAACTGCAGCTGTATTTACAATAACGTGTTTAGCAATCTTACTACCAGCGTTGATAATTGCACCCGGCATTACTACAGTCCCACTAAGAATTTCCACCTTGCTTCCTATGATAGCTGCGGGATGAATCAGCTTAACATAATTTAAATCCAAATCATTATACTTTCGGACAATCTCTTTCCTCACCAAATTATTCCCAATAGCAACAACAAAACTAAGAGTATCCCTAACCCATACTGGCAATGTGTCAATTCTGCCAAGATACAATTCACGATGAGTACCCACTTGCTCGACGTCATCGAGGTACCCCAAAATCTTATAACCATTTAACCTAGCAATGTCCGTCACAACCTTACTGTGACCGCCCATCCCTATGATAATGAGATCCGCCAAACGCCTCACCGCCTTACTAATGAACTACTTCACATAGCACTCACTTTTCTGAAACCATAATCGAATTTTGAGTCCCTTCTCGAACCCCATCTGCCCGAAGAACCTTCAAAACCGTAAATAACAATATTTTTATATCCATGGTTAAACTGTGATGTTCTAAGTAGTCGAAATCATAGTCAACTTTTTCCCTTATTTCCAGACAGTCCCTTCCGTTTACCTGAGCCCATCCCGAAACACCAGGTCTTAACGTGTGTACACCACACCTTGTTCTCAAATCTATCAAATCGTGCTGATTATATAGGGCTGGCCGAGGTCCTATAAACGTCATATCCCCTTTTAGGATATTCAGTAATTGAGGCAACTCATCTAAACTACTCTTTCTTAAGAACTTCCCGAAAGGAGTAATATAGCTTTGAGGATTCTTTAGTAAATGAGTCGCCACCTCGGGAGCCTCAGTTCGCATGCTTCGAAACTTATATAGCACAAATTCTTGGTTATTTCTTCCAATTCTTCTCTGTCTAAATAATGCTGGACCTTTAGAATCAAATTTTATGACTAAGCTAATTATGAGTAACAAAGGACTTAAAATACTGAGTATTATAATGCAAAAAAGAATATCTGAGAATCTTTTCAAAATAATCCCCTCCATCATTTACTTCTGGAAGTATATACAATGATATTAAGCACCTTAGATAAAAACTCTACCTTGCAGACATCCTCCCCACCTCTTTTTTCCCCGGAAGCTGTTGAAATCCCATCACAACATGACCCAGCTCCTCAACGATCTCTTCCCTCGTCAAGTACGAACCCCTCTCCCTGACCATCTGAACCAATCTCTCAATTGCTACAACATCAATTCCATTAGGCTTTGCAACAAATATCCTCTGATGCCTCGTACTCGTCGTCCCTTCCTCCGCCGTGAGCAACTCCTCATACAATTTCTCCCCAGGTCGGATGCCTGAATATTCAATCTTAATATCCACATCCACTTCGAGCCCTGACAGTCGAATCAGATCTCGTGCCAAATCAACAATCTTCACAGGTTTGCCCATATCCAGAATGAAAATTTCCCCACCCTGGGCCATCGCTCCAGCTTGAATCACGAGTTGAGCCGCTTCAGGAATTGTCATAAAGAAACGAACCATCTCAGGATGAGTCACCGTCACGGGACCACCCTTAGCAATCTGTTTCTTAAAGGTTGGAATGACACTCCCCCGACTCCCCAGAACATTACCAAAGCGCACCGCGACAAAACGAGTCTGCGAATGCCAATCTAAACTTTGAATAATCATCTCGGCCACTCGTTTTGTGGCTCCCATAATACTCGTCGGATTGATGGCTTTATCAGTAGAAATAAGCACAAAGGTTTTTACCTGAGTCAAGTCAGAGATTTCAGCAACATTATAAGTTCCTAAGATATTATTCTTTAAAGCTTCCTCAGGATTTCGCTCCATGAGTGGAACGTGCTTATGAGCAGCCGCATGAAAGACGACTCCTGGCTTGAATCTTCTGAAAACTAATTCGACCTT
>DHJG01000064.1:0-11029 GCA_002404215.1 Desulfosporosinus sp. UBA4726 | reverse complement strand
ACAAGAATGAGCTTTTCTGGGTTAAATCTACAAATTTGCCGGCAAAGTTCTGAGCCTATTGACCCTCCAGCTCCTGTAACTAAAACGGTCTCTCCTGCAAGATAGCTCGCTACTTCCTCAATATCGAGATTCACCTGATCTCTTCCCAATAAATCCTCAATTTCCACTTGCCTAATTTTCAGCGTGTCGACCTGCCCGCTGAAAAAGTTATAAATACCAGGCATAATCTTAACGACAGCCCCACTTTTTTTACTAAGTTCAGTCATATCCCGAATGACATCCCCCTGAGCGGAAGGCATTGCGATAATGATTTCTTCGACATTGTTAGCTTTAACAACTCGCGTGATATCCTTCCTTGTTCCCAGCACAGGAATCCCCATTAACCTGAGTTTCTGCTTTTGTGGAGCGTCATCAATGATACCAATAGGGTAGCCTTCTTTATAATTGCTATTTTTAAGCTCTCGAACAGCTAAAGCCCCTGCATCTCCAGCGCCTAGAACAAGCACCCTCTTAGGTATTCCCGGAAGTTGAATACTGAAAACTGTATCTTGTAAAATTCGTCCTATAAAGCGAGACCCACCGATTAAGAACGTAGTGATCAGCCATAATAACACCGCTACTGTGTTAGGAAAGCGCATTGGGGCTAAGAAATAGATAACGAGTACTACGCTACTTGTTCCAACTGTAACTGCAAAAATAATAGAGATGAGCTCGTTGATACTGGCATACTGCCAAAGCCGATTATACAAACCAAATACTAAAAAGACGAATAGATAGATGAGCGTTCCAGCCCAAGCTGTATGATAATATGTTTGGAAATATTCCTGAGGAATATTTCCTTCAAAGCGGAGGTAAAAACTCCCAAACGCGGCTAGGTTAACAAGGACTGAATCGATTAACATTAAAGCTAAGGATTTTTGGTTAAGTTTCATTTACGCGACCTTCCTTCACAATTTAAATTCAGTTCTAGCCTCCTTAGTCAATACTTTCTGCTTCGTGCAACTTCCCTTTCACCGAAAACGACGGCTACATATTTCCCCGTAATATCTAGGATTTCAATTTGATTCTCCAATACCTTCGTGGGTAATTAGCGTAAATGTATGCCTATTACCCTATATCCTGACTTATTATAAGACGCTTCCAATATTTGTACATCTGTGTAAACTACAGGATAAATAAATATAATTTTTAGGTATTTCCTACAGGTAAATTCATAATTGATAAAAGGAATGGAAAAGAGCCACACATGATGTGTGACTCTTTTCCATTCCTTTTTTATATAATAGTAAGCGCGCTCTCTCTTTACAAATCTAAGCACTTTCCACTTTATCTTTTGTATAAATCAACACCGCCTCTAACCGGGATCTAACGCCTAATTTTGACAGTATATTGCTAACATGGAAATCCACAGTGCGATTTTTAATGCCTAATGAAATAGATATTTCTCTATTGCGCAAGCCCTTGGAAATCAATTCTATGATTTCTATTTCCTTTGGAGTAAATAATGTACCATAGTTTTTTTCGGGCTCGGGCTCAATAATATTCTTATTATTCTCCTCACCAACAATTGCAGATCTTAAATACGGGGCCATATTTTGGGAAAAATAGTACTTGCCACTAGAGGCCTGTAATATTGCCGCAGTCATTTCCGTTTTGGAGCAGTCTTTGAGAAGAAAGCCATGGGCACCTTTATCTAAGGAGGCATAAACATACTCTTCGGGGCTTTGTCCAGTAAGCATAATAATTCTGACATTTGAAGCTAGCTCTTTAATTTTCTCTATCAAATCAGTTCCGCAGAAATCAGGAAGATTAATATCAAGTAATACCACGTCCGGTGATTCCTTCTTCACTATTGTTAAACAATCACTTCCACTATTAGCCATTCCCACGACAGTAATATAGGGCTCAGAAGATAGCATTGATACAGTACATTCCGCAAAGAGTGTATGGTCATCCACTACAACCACTCTTATAGTTTTCTCCGAACTAGAAATCATTATATTTCCTCCTACTACACTAGCATCCCTATGTCTACCTGATAAATACACCGTAACCTCTCCTAAACATTACACTTTAATTAAACTTTAAATCGGGATAGAAGCCCTAAGCGTTACCCCATGACCAATATTTGAAGTGATATCTAAATTCCCACCTAAGCTCTCAATTCTTTCTTTCATTCCAATGATCCCGAAATGATTACCCACTAGCGACCAATCGGCAATCTTCTGGGGGTCAAACCCTTTACCGGAATCATTAATGATCATTTCCATTCTCTCATCTTCCAGGTTAATCCTGACATTCGCTCTGGTCGAACCTGAGTGCTTCAGAACGTTATTAATTCCTTCTTGCAAAAAGCGAAACGCTACCACTTCGATATCCTCTTTAAACCGATGTTCTCTAGTCATTCCTATTACTTCTAGAAATATTACCAAAAGCTCTTTTTGCATTATTTGCTGAAACAAGACCTCGACTGCAGGAATAAGACCCAAATCCCTTAGAGAGGATGGACGTAAATTGCTACAAATTGAACGAAGTTCGTAATTCAAATCCTCTACCATATCCTGCATTACTGAGACAGTTTGAAAACTATTATTCTCAGTCGAAATATTCGCAATTAATTCCTTCATCCTCCGATTTAAATCCAAGCCTATCTGTAATGATCCGTCATGTATTTCCCGCGCTAAAACTTTCTTTTCTTCCTCAAGGTTACTAAACAATAAGCGATTGAATACTTCCAGCCCCTGGCTTCTTCGTTGTGATTCTCGAGACTTTTTCTCCATTACGTTCATTTCCCTTGACAATTGCTTTATAACACGGATCGCTTTGAGACGTTGACCTATTTGATAGCACACCGTGGTTAATAACATTACTTCATTTGATTGAAATCTGATATAGGAATGACGATGGCCCAGGAACATTCCGCATGTAAAATCCTCAGAAACGAAAGGTATATACATCTCCACAGGAAAATCACTAGAAAAAGTTTCGATGGAATGTCTTGTACTTTTAGCTATTTTATAATAATCTTCCATGACTGCTTGTTCGGTTGTATTTCCAAAGTATCGTCCTACTGCACTTTTTGTATACTGACCGTTCAGATCCTCTGTTATAACAAAGGCACCTTCAAGCCCAAGTTGGTTCACTAACTCTTCTACTATTAAAACTTCATTCAAAGAGGACGAATTTCCGTTTATTCCAACAACTATTTTTTCGATTCTATAATTTTCCTGTGTACCAAGAATCTTATCAATTGCATAATGCCATATCGCTTTAAAAAGGTTAAATATCACCAGCGCCATTATGGTTAATGAGAACAACAAAAGAAACGTCTCAACATTGAACTTTTCAATCTCCCCTGTAAGAAATAAACAACCAGTGAAAAGGCAGCTTGTTAGAATGCCTGAAACTAAAGAAGTAATGATTAACTCGAGGAACTTTCGGCCATCTGGCAAGCTCTTATTTACTACAACATAACTAAGGATAATTGGAAAAATCGCGATAAAGAGAGCACTAACCTTAGGATTAACGATAAGGTCAACATCTAGAAGGATTGGAACTGCAGTAAGTATAATAAAAGGCAACAATCCCATCGCAAGGCCCGCAAGCACAATAGTTGCCTGGTTTTTCGCGGGTTTATCAGTAGGTAATTTTATGAGCCTAACTAGATTCCATAAAACTGTAACGGTACCGATCAGCCCATTGGCTAGCGCTAATTTTCTCATTTCGCCAACCGCAAAAACTGCTCCTAACTCTTTGGAAATTAGGATCGTAAATAAAAATACAGAAATTAGGCATAAGGTCCAAATTATAAGTTGATTTAATCTATTACGTGTATTTGTCAAAACAGAAACAAAATTCACTAATAGAACTGGTACGACAGAGAAGCCAATTACTTCTAATTCTCTCGCCAATATCAATCCACGGCTTGAGGCTGGAGCTAAAATTATAACTAAAGCGACGAGCCAATTTAGCCAGAACATAGCTCGAGCTTGTACAAGGAAAGGCCGCTTAAAAATTGTAACAAGACCTACTAACCAAAAGATAAATCCTAGAGCCGCCATTGGGAGTTCACTTAGTAATGTATAGGTTAAAAGCGGTTTAGCTATGCGGACAACTCTAACCGGCGCTCCATAACTTTTTACGGTAATCGTAGAGGCTCCTTCCGCGTCACCCCACTTTTCAGAAGAAGGATAAGTTCCTGGGTCCTCGTTATTAATTTTTAAAACTATATCCCCGATATGAATTCCTAATCGATAACCCTCACCATGGGGATCACTAAAACAAACGTTCCAGTTTCCTTCTCTTTTTTCAATGCTAAGGCCTACATACGCGTGATTGACCAGAACCGTAAAATAAGCAAGGCAAACTATAAGAAAGACGGCATTAGCAGTTCGAAATGCTAGCCGCCTATAATTTTTATCCAACAAGCTGAATCAACTTCTCTTTTCTATTTTCCGAAATTGTAATACCTTCTAAAATCTCCATCGCACGTTGCTTATACATCTCGTAAATCACCGAATAATAATGAATGGTCCCCTCATTAACCATCAATTCTCTTAACCGCCCTCTTTCTTTTGACCCGAATTCATCGAGATCTTTGATCGCCAGAGTACTAAGGCATCTTAACTCTTCAGATTCTATCTCATTAAGAACATTTAAAAGATAAACGAACGGTAGAGTTTTCCTTCCTCTAGCGAAATCACTTTTTGTTTCGAAATTTAAGAAATCATGGATATCGTTTTTGATTTGACTCATTACACCTAAACTCATCCCGAATTGTTCTAATTGGTCGACGAGTGTTTGATCAGCGCCTCCTAAGATCGCCCCAATTTTACATGCACCAGCAGTTAATCCACCCGATTTTTGCTTAATAATCTCGAAATATTCTTCAAGCGAAATTTTATCTTTACTGTCATTCAAAGACTCCTGAAATTGGCCGTCACACGCCTGCAAGCCCATCTGGTTAAGAGCGTTGCTAACATCCTCGAAATACCTGCGATTAGATATAGTTGAAAGGGCCTTGTAGCTAAGAACTAGTATACAAGTTGCTAAATTAATTGCTTGCGCAGGAAGAACTATACGCCAGGGAAGATCGTTGTTATCTTGGTCTTGAATATCGTCCAAAATATCCGCTGCCAAGGCGTAGAGTTCCATAGCAACGGCTCCTTGTAGGCCTACGTCTGAGCCTCCCCCAGTGCTATCGCAAGTCATAAGCGTTAATTGGGCCCATCCATACCTTCCCTTGATTCTATAATTGGAATCCAGCCAACTATTGATTATGCATACTACATCCTTACTAAGCCCTGATTCAGTTAAAAGCAGTTTTATTTCCTTCGCAATCATTTGGTCCATGTTCATGGCATCACTTAGCCCCTTTAGAACCAATAAAGAGTCGGAGACATTCTAGCCTCTAAAGTATTACCCGACAATTCTTCTTTCGAGAATACCTTTGTGATTGCCTCCAATTCGAAGTTTGTAATTTCACGGATAGATTTTAACTGAGGTATTTTTACTGAGCTAAGATTTGAAGATTTGGCTAATTCGTGAACTAATTTAGCAATGTTATCAAAGTTCATGTCTATTCCCCTTTCCTTTTTAGCTAAGTTTGACATCTATCCCCCAAATTCCTCCTATTTCGGGAAATATTATTTAAATTCTGTGTATTCATTAGGCCTATTCCACTAATTATCCAATATCTGGGCAATTTTGAATTACTTACTAAACATTTTCGCCAAAAAGATAATGTGTAATTTACGGCTTCATAGCCCTCATGTTATACACAGAAGAAGGAAGCTTCTTTGCTTTAGCGGTCTTTATGACGCTTATACTTCTTCTTACTATCGTCAGAAGAGTTATAATAGTAATAGTAGTATTCGTTGGTTTTCAGGTCCACTTTATTTAGAACAGCCCCGAGGATCTTGACCCCCAATTTGTCCAGTACGTCCTTGGCCTTTTGTGCATAACCTTTGTTCACTTCCCCTGAGGCTAAGACTAGAATGACTCCATCGACCTCCTGGGCAAGAATCGCAGCATCAGTAACTGCAATAATGGGAGGAGTATCGATTAGGACCATGTCAAATTGCTCACTGACTTCCTCGATCATACGTTTCATCCGTTTAGACCCAACAAGCTCTGCAGGATTTGGAGGAACGGGACCTCCCGGGAGCACCATGACACCAGGCACAGCAGTTTCCCGAATATATTTACGATAGTCTTGATCCTGAACCAGGGAAACCGATAACCCTTCTCCATTATCCAACCCAAATAGTTTATGCTGAGTAGGATTACGCAAATCAGCATCGATAATAAGAACTGATTTTCCAGATTGAGCTATACTGACCGCGAGATTAGCGACCGTGTGAGATTTCCCTTCCCGAGGACCTGAGCTTGTGATCATTATTTTTTGGGTCTCTGAATCCACACTTGTAAACTGAACATTTGTTCTAAGTGCCCGATAGGCCTCTGAGATTGGGGATTTTGTTTGTTCTAAGGTGATTAATGAATATGCCAATCAAATCTCCCTCTCGTACCCTATTTTTCCATTTCATAATTTGGAATGATGCCCAGTACTGGAATCCCCAAAAGCTTCTCGACATCACTGGAAGTCTTTACAGTGTTATCCAGATATTCTAGCAAGAAGACCAATCCAACAGAGGCCATAATGCCCACGAAAAAGGCAATCAGTACGTTTAGGGTTTTTTTTGGCTTAATGGGCTTATCCGGGATCACTGCAGTATCCACAATGCTTACACTATCCACTTTTTTGATTTCAATAACAGCTTTGGAAAACTCTTGCGCCATTGTGTTAGCAATCGAGGCAGCCAATTCAGGGTTTTGATTGGTCACCTGAATTTCTAGAATTTCCGTGGTCTTTACTGGAGTTACGGAGATCAGACTGTCGAGACCTTCGACCGTCAGCGGCAAGTTTAAATCCTTAAGCACATTTTGTTCGACAGTGCGACTCTGTGCGATCGTTGCATAGGTTTTGGCAAGTTGTTGGTTAGCTAGAAGTACATTATTATCGAGCATTTGGTTTGCCGCTTGGCCAGACTCCGAAGCTTTCTTTCCAACGATCAGAGTGGTTGAAGCTTGATATACTGGTTTTATAACAAAATAACTAATAACTCCACTGGTTAGTGTAGCGATAAGCGTTATGACCACCACGATCATCCAACGTTTTCGCAGCACGTCCCAATACTGCCGTAATTCAATCTTCTCCTCCATGTCGACCTCCCAAATTAGCCCTGTAAAACTTGTTGGACATTTATTGTTCGCAATAACCCTTCAAACTCGATATAATATTGGTCTTTTCCTGAAAACTACGACCTTTTGATTGCACAAAGATTATACGGCTCTTCTCTGGAAATTTCCTTACTAAACAGCCCCTACTTAGAGCTTTAGCGTCATTGATAGATTTTCAGTAACATTGCCATTCTCTTTAATCTCCCCTTGAATTGTAAAACTGTTGCCGTAAAATGCTCTAAGTGTTCTTAAGCTAATCCCATTTCCACCTTGTGTTCCCGAAATCAAGTCATCAAGGTTCACCAGGGTGGCTTGTCCTCCTGAAAGGGGAATGGTTTTATCGATCCCATCCAATTGCAATTCGCAAGAGTGGTCGACGGTGACACTAAAGCCAGTCACTTGAGTCGTATCAGGAGCACCGCTCATATCAACAGTTGAGCCATTACTCATTTCTTCTGAGTCGTAAGCAGGAACGGTTAAGATCTGGAATTTGAGGACATTTATAGTCGCTGGGGTAACTCCTGACATCAATTGCTCTAAAACACTTTGGGGCACAACAGCTTCTCCACCCAGTGCTACAACTTCAGTCGGTATATTCTGTAACGCATAATCGCATGAGGTTGTCGGTAGGGTCTGATCGGTCAAGAGAATTGCCGATGAGCTCTGCGCCACCAAAGGTACTCCGGCCAAGGCATCAACCAAGGTTTCTCCATTAGCCACGTAAACCTTTTCATTCTTAAGAACATTTTTGAACCCTTTCAGAACCTCAATATTTGTATCATATTTGGTCAATCCAGCATAACGATGAGCTGTTCCCGGAAGTTGGGCTTGAACAGTATCAGCTACAACAGCCGTTCCACCGATAACAAAAGAATCTGTAATACCTGATAGACTATCCAAAAACGATTCAACCGAGGTCGGTAGGGCATCACGAGTGGTCTCCAATATGGGTATACCCTGAGTAGCGGCAATTGCAGCAATCGATAAGGCATCGGCCGAGGTCCCCCACCCAGCGGCTAAGACGACTTGAGAAACTTGCACTCCCTGATGGATCATTTCTTTTGCAATATTTACCGATGTTTCGTATTGATCATATCCACCCAGTTCGACAAGGTTAATTCCCATTTCCTTAAGTTCCTCTAGAACCGACGGCTTAATCACAGCCGTACCGCTAATTATATAGGCCTTTGAAGGTTTTAAACGTTGAAGTTCTTGTTTGGCCCAAGCATTAAGCTGATTTCCCCCGTCCGTAAGAATCAATGGAGCCTCAAGCTTAGTTGACAACGGCCCTGCCGCCAAAGCATCCACTAAATTAGGCGTCATGCCCGCTGCAAGGACAACCGCATTCGACGTTCCTGGCCAACCTCGCCGGGCTATTATTGCGGCAGTTTCATATTGGTCTCCCCCGCCTAGGCGAGAGACTGCCGTTGCACTCAACCCGGATAAAGAGGGAATTACCGTCGCGGCGGAGGCCATTTGTACTGAAAACCCTAAAACGCTTGCCAAGCCGATAGCCATGCATGTACAAAATAGTCGTTGCCAGTCTTTACGCATGTCGTAAATTATCCTCCTTAAAACATTCGATTATATTTCAATAAGTTGATTGAAGTCTCTTCTTAAAAGGATTTACGCAAAAAGCAGAGAGCTGGAATCCCCAACTCTCTGTATATCCGATATGTCTTCTCCCGCAACTAGCGAGTGTAGTACTCGCGTTGAGCAAAACCCCAATTATTTTACAGCCACTGTGATCCTAATTAACTCGTTTGTTTCTACTTGTGAATCATTCATCCTATAAGCAGTAATGAATGTTGTACCTTTTGTAGTACCAGCATTAATTGAAGAACCATCCCCAGCAACAGTTGCAATCGCCGAATTATCGGTCTTCCAAGCGAGCAGGCCTGCAATTTTATATGCGCCAGTATCTATCCCTTTGATAGAAAGATCAAGTTTAAGTTTATTATCACCTTTTTTCAATGTCAGAGGGGTAAACGGATCGCTCATAGTTCCGTTAATTCTGCATTGAATTTGAGAACGGATAACTGACATTGCCAAGGCTTTTTTGGCGACATTTGAAGGATCAATAACTACCCCTACCTGACGTTGCGTGTCGAGAAGTAAATCTATATTCCAGCCAATATCTGCGAACTTTTGGTTAAAGATGTTGTACTTACTATTTGCACGATCTGAAACATTGTGCAAGGCCGTTTTCAGCCATTCGACTGATATATCCTCGATTTCTGTACCAGAGCCCCCTACAAGAGCAAATAAGGCATAGGGATTTTTCTTAATTTCAGTTTTGATCTCTTTTTGGAGCTCATCTTGCGTAGCCTTCATGTAATCAAATAATAATTCTACGTTCAAGTCATCTCCGAAAAGCGTTCTGAATGTTCTCCCATTTTCAGTTTTAAACTTTACGAGCGCGCTTACCATAGTAGCGTCGTCACTAGCATAGAGGATCGCTTGAAAATCCTGGAGGGACTTGATGATTGCCACGTTCGCATCAGCTTTCGTAATACCTTTAGCTTGAAATTTTGCAACTACTTGATCCGTCAAAAGTCCATCAGTGGCACCGTTTAAAGTCCCATCTTGCACCGCAGTCAAGAAGTTTGATTTGGCTTCATTAAGGGAATCTTTTTCACTTGGATTAAGATAGCCACGAAGGGACATAAATTCTGTTACGATTTTCTTAAGTTTTACCGTTTGTGACGAACCACCTTTGCTTACAATTTGGGCGCTAGTTTTAGTCGGGACTACACCCGCAGCGAAAGCATTAAATGGGATCATAGTAATTGCCATACTAGCAATAGCTAACGAAGCTAATACTTTTTTTGTTTTTTTCATGTAATTAATTTCTCCTCTCTACATTTGAGTCTTCTCTGTTCTAGAGAAACGGACTATCTTATTCAGATTTATAACGTCTCCTAGTTGTCCTTCACCCCCTTAAAATTTCCTTATCACTAATCATGTAAGTCCTGAACATTCATCCAATATGATGCTAAAACTTATATAAGTCTTTATCTCTTTAAATTAAAAGTATTTCTATTCAATACACCTCGTACCATTAATCCCTTAAAACTGCATATTTCCTGACTTATTATAAGATTGTTCCAGTATTTGTACACCCGTATAAACTACAGGTTAAATAAATAAAATTACAGGTCGTTGGAACCACTGGTTTTTAGCTTTAAAAGAGTTTATTAGCCCAATAACGTTCAACGGTGTTAGATTATGTGTATATACCACGTTATGGTATATACACATAATCTAAGTGCCCTCGCAAGGAGGGGGAGTGAGAAACATTTTAATTATTTTAAGAGAAATATAATTCAAACTGTACGATACTCAAAAAGTTCCAATAGCCAGTGCTTGAAAATATTATTTAGAAACACAATTCTACCTCGTTAGAGATAGTATTTTGCTTTGCTTATTTAGCAAAAAAATAATAATCGGACGAGCCTATCGCCACACGGCGACCTGTAACGAACACTCCTGCAGTCTGGATCCTTCCCTGGGGCTTGGGCCTACTCTCTCTGGGGCTTGGGTCTTAAGCACTATAGGTCCTGAAGGTAATAATAGGAGGAGATTATTGCCACACTGAGCTTCTAACTCATACTTCTGCGTCTAAATTTAACTTCCGTGTTCGAGATACGATAAGCGAATGAGCTTATCGCCACACTACGACTCATAACGCATACTCCAGCAGTGTGGATGAACGGGTGGAATCCCGATGCTCCGATGACTAATCCTCACAGTATAACCAACACAAAAAAGGCTATCTCATATAGAG
>DHJG01000188.1:6146-8708 GCA_002404215.1 Desulfosporosinus sp. UBA4726 | reverse complement strand
CATGGTATCCTCAAATTTGTTTTAGCACTTTGATCGGTTCCATGACCCTGCCTAAGCGAGCATAAACAATTAAGCGCATTTGCAATACATTCGTAATTTCATATCCTTTTGGAATTAATATAGCTCCCGAATTGTCTCTTATGTCGTCCGCTAAAACCATACCGATAGTGATTTCTTCCCTTTTTAGAGCTATGACGACAAAACCAGGCTGGACGCTATTGATTTCAGCATCGAGTGCTGCAAGAATCGCAGTATCATACCAGGTATCTCGCCGTCTCATTTCTGCCAGAGCATTAGCGGGCGACTCACCCAGAGCTAGTAAAGTGTCATAATCAAAGACCACTTTAATAATTCGGCCTATAAAGGGTATTGATTTTCCTTTTTTTTCGTCATGGGGATACCCATTACCATCAAATTGTTTAAATTGATAGGCAATTGAATTGGCTATTTCTTCCATGCGAGGAATATTACGCAAAAGGGTTTTGCCTGCATGAGGATGAGAAAAATAGATATCCATCTCCCCTTGGGTTAGCGTTTGTCCACTTTTCACTTTGTTTAGAATCTCGCTCGGAATTGTTACACACCCTATCTGGGAAAACAAAGCAGCCATCTCGATTTCCCAAAGATTATTGGACATCAAACGCATAGCAATTTTTTGTGCAGTCTTGCGCAAACGGGTAGCCTGAGTAAAGATTTGATTATTTACTAAGGATAGGATATCGATTAAGAGCTTAATACTACCTTTTAGGGTTTGTTCTAACATTTCTTTCTCTAAGGTGAGTAAGCAGTATCTTTCCACCGCGGAGACTAGAATCTGCTCTAACCGTTCCGTGGGGCAGGGCTTATTAAGAAAATAAAAGATGTGCCCATCATTGATAGCGTCAATCAAAACTTTTGTATCACTCATACCTGAAAACATGATCCGTGTACTATCTGGAGCCATTTTATTGGCTAAGAGAAGAAATGGAACATCATTCTTGCATGGCATGTCATAATCAGCGATAATGGCAGCAAAGGGGCCGTCCTCTTCTATCTTTATCAGCCCATCTTCCCCGCTCTGAGCGGTCACAACTTTATATTTCAATCTAAAATTTCTCTCAAAAGAAGCCAGATTATATACATCGTTATCCACTAAAAGAACTTTATTGTTCATGCTGCTCAACCTACCTTTCATCCAATTCCCATTTGCGGTATCCAATCGGAAGATTCTACCGTAAACGTTTAGCGGATCATTGTGCATCAAATAACAAATTTTTCATTATTGCATAAGTATAGCATACAGCACTCAATTTTGATCTTGAATTGTCATTTTTGGGTACTAAACGGTGCCATCATGATAAGGCGAGCTGCACGTTTTAAGCAGCTCGCCTTATCATGTAAAATCCATTCCGCGTGAAAATTGAGGTACTTCAAGCATTGATTAAGAGTGAGAAGATAGAGATGAAATAATAATTTACACGAAAACGAATTAAATGCCATTTTCCAACAATAATTTTATAAATATGCAGGGATTCAAACAAGTTTGTCAAATATTACATCATGCGGAGATAAATAACTTCAGATACAGTGGTGTTTGGCAAGTGGAGTTGGACCTTAGTCCAGTCGGTTAGAGCTGTTAACAGGGTTAAGTCTTTGACAAAGACTTAACCCTGTTAATGGGAAAGAAGCAATCCCCTTCATGTCTGATTGTGGGGCGAATAATGAGAATCTATTTAGATTAAAGGAGGGGAATCTGATTTCTACCTGTGTAGAATCAGGAAATGAATGAAAATGACATTAGCAAAGAAAATGATTGCTTACTTTCTGTTAGTCGTTTTGGTGGCGACTGCGGGATTTGCCTACACCATATATGGAGGTAATAAGTCACAAATGTCTGTCCAGAATCTCAAGGAATATGAGATTCTGCGTTTGGAGAAAAATAATGATGTTGCCTATAATGCCTTGGGCCAGTCCTCTAATCTGAGGGCCTATATACTCTACGGCAAGGAACAGTATCTCACGGAATACAGGCGACTAGCAGGTTTGAATGTAAAGCTTGAAGACGAGCTTATTAAGGAGGCTCGTACAGAGGACGCACGTGTCTTATCCGTTGACATTAAAGCTTTGAACGATCTATATTCTAAAGGTGCTGAGGAAAAACTTATTACCTTATTACAGGCAGGCGACAAAGATGGAGCAATGCAGATTGCTGTAACAGAATTAGCACCTCTGGCTACTAAGATGAACGCGAAGATTAATGAAGCAAAAACTTATCGAATTGATGCAATTAATCTAGCTATAACCGATACATATAATGTTACAAAGCAAGCTAAAATGGTTGCCATAGCCTCAGCAATCCTAGTAGCCTTTTTAGGGATTCTGATTGGACTGTTGGCTGCCCGTAAAATTACGGCTCCAATTAAGGTGCTGCAAGGGCTGATGGCTGAGGCAAGTGAAGGAAATTTGATGGTTAAAGCGGTTATTCAAACTAAAGATGAAATTGGGCAGCTTGGCGAGTCATTTAATGCTATGATAACATCTCAGCTGGAAATTGTTAAGGCAGTAAGTGACAGCTCGACTGAA
>DHJG01000188.1:4865-5992 GCA_002404215.1 Desulfosporosinus sp. UBA4726 | reverse complement strand
TCAGCTAGTGCTAAGTCAGATATTTCTATTAACGCGGCGAAGGAAGGGAAGGGCACGGTAAACATCGTTATGCAGAGCATGACAACGATTTATAACAAGACAAAGGAAGCAGAGAAAGTAATTACTCTCCTGAATGAATATTCCCAACAAATTGGGATAATTAATGATACAATCACAGGTATCGCCAAACAAACAAATCTGCTGGCGCTTAATGCCGCTATAGAGGCTGCTCGGGCGGGAGAATCAGGCAGAGGCTTTGCTGTCGTTGCTGAGGAAGTCAGAAAATTGGCAGAACAATCGGATGCAGAGGCCAGCAATATTTCACAGCTTATTTCTAAGATCACAGAAAACACTAAGAGTGCGGTCGTAGCCATGAAGCATAGCTTGGCCGAGGTTGAAGTAGGCGTGCAAGAGGTTAATAAAGCGGGAGAATCACTCGAGAACATTCTGACCGCCGTAACGGAAACAGTTAGCGATATCGATGGAATTGCGAAAGTTACAAATGATGAGGTTGCCTCATCCGATAAAATCGTTCAACTAATCGAGGGTGTATCTGAAGATATAGAAAGTACGAGCAGTGATGCTCAAGAGGTTTCGGCTGCAACGGAAGAAACCACAGCAATCATTGAGACAGTAGCGGCAAGTTCTGAGCAAGCCAGTGCTATGGCCCAAAATCTACATAGTCTCATTACTAAGTTTAAAGTGGAGGCGTAAAGGAGATCGATTATGAAACACTTGGTTAAAGTCAGCGAAAATCAGGCAATGGTCTATTTAACGGATAAGATTTACGTCCACGATGCTTCGCTACTAAGGGATGATCTGTTAGAAATAATAGATCGAGGAATTGTCGATGTAAGGATGGATCTCAGCGGACTTAGCTATATAGATAGTTCAGGATTAGGAACATTAGTGACGATTAATAAACGTACCAAGGAAAAAAACGGTAAGCTTGTGTTGACCGGTGCTCAAGGACTCCCCCTCGAACTAATCAAACGAACTAGATTAGACAAGGTATTCATAATTGAGTAATTAAATCGCTTTAGCAATAAAACATATAATTTATACGAAAATATGGTAATCCCTTAGAGGCTCTAGGTTAATAGATTGACAATCTGTTGGCCTAGAGC
>DHJG01000188.1:0-4645 GCA_002404215.1 Desulfosporosinus sp. UBA4726 | reverse complement strand
ATGATCACGATGTTGCTGAATACCAATATAGGGAGAGTTTTAATTTATTGTTCGATCAAATTGAGGATTGCCTTTTTATTATGGATGGAACTGGTAGAATCGTCAGGGCGAACAAAGCTGCCTTAAAAAAATTAGAATATACCCGAGAAGAAATGATAAGCCTGAACATAGAACTACTGCATCCTCTAGAGCGACGTGAGGAAGTACAGGAACGAGTAAAAGGTCTATTGGTTGGTGATGTATCAAACTATTCAATACCGCTTTGTACTAAATCAGGAAAGCTAATTTTAGTGGAAACTCGACTGTTTAAGGGGAAGTGGGAAAGAAATAATGTAATATATGGTATAAGCAAAGATACTTCTCTAGGTGTCGGAAATATGATTGCAGAACATATGCAACTTGAAATAGAGCTGACCAACCAAAAGATATTTTTAAAAACAATGCTAGACACGATATCTGATTATGTGTTTGTTAAGGATATAAATAGTACGTATGTAGTGTGTAATAAATCAAAAGTAGAAAAGTATTTAGGGGTAAACGAGGATGAAGTTATAGGTAAAACGGATTTCGACCTTTTTAGCGAAGACTTAGAATTGGCAGGAGTTTACCGGAAGCAAGACCGGGAAACATTTGAGGCTGGCATACCTCTAAAGTTTGAAGGTGAATGTTCTTTGATTGATGGTAGTGTCATTGACACTGAAACAGTCAAAACACCTTTCTTTGATGAGCAGGGAAACTTGGCTGGATTGATTGCGATTACTAGGGATATTACTAACAGAAAAAGGCTTGAGAAACAACTAAGGGGACAGGCAGAATATGCAGAGTTGCTTTTCCGAACGGTCCCTAGTGCTGTCATTTCAGTAGATAAGCACAGAAAGATCATACGATGGAATAAAATAGCTGAGCAGATCACCGGCTACACTGAAGCGGAGGTTTTAGGCAAAGAATGCTCAAGGGTATTGCATGGCGTAGGTATTGAGGGCTGTGAGTTGTGTCACAAGGCAAAGGACTCGCCGTTAATGAATGAAACATGTGATATTATAACCAAAGAGGGTGAAACTAGGCATGTTTTAAAAAGTGTAGCAATACTAAAAGATGAACTTGGCGAAATTAGTGAGAAGATGGAGTGCTTTGAAGATATTACAAGTTTAATTGAAATGGAAGCTGAGCTAAGAGAAAGTAAAGAGGGGTATGCTGCTATAGTAAATAATGCTCCTCAGATTGTAGTTATCATTAAAGAAGGTATTATTAAATTTATAAACGATGCTGGTAAAGAAGCCCTAGGGTATGAAGACGGATATATCGATCACCATATCAAGAGCTTTATGACAGAAAATTCGTTAGGAGACATAGCCTCAGAATTAACGAATGGAATAAAGCGAGACCATTGTGTCTCCTATGAAATAGAACTTATTAAAAAGACCGGTGAAATTATCAACGTGCTTTTAAAGGGTACAGATATTACCTTTGAAAGGGAGAAGGCTACCCTGGCAGTAATGATGGATATTACTGAAAGTAAACAGTTGAATGCAAAGTTGCGAGCGAGCGAAGAGAAATTCAGGCAGGTCGCAGAGACAATCAATGAGATCTTTCTTGTTGCAGATCAGAAACGAATTGTTTACGTCAGTCCCGCCTATAAACGAATCACGGGAATGCCCTGCCAGACGTTGCTCGATAATCCCCAGGCATTGGCAGAGTTGATTCATCCCGTAGACCGTAAAAGGATGCAAGCTACTTTCCCGCAGAATTTTCTAAGTATAAATCAAGCTACAAACGTGGAGTTTAGAATTATTAGACCAGACGGAGAAATACGGTGGCTCTGGCTGCAAAGCTATCCTGCGCGGGATGAAGCAAACAGCAACTCGTTTAAAGCGACCACTATCGTTGATATAACGGACCGTAAGGAGATTGAAGACAAGCTCCGGGAGCGAGAACGGCAAAATCAGATGGAGCTTTTGCTGGCTGAGCGGGTGCAACGTGATTCCCTACCCTTGCCGTTTGCCGGAAACAAGGTCTTGGTTAGTACGATCTTTGAGCCCTATAGTATGGTCAGCGGAGATTTTTATAACTACAAGTGGTTTGAGGAACAGAACAAACTGTGTGGATACATTATCGATGTGAGTGGACATGGTGTGGCGACAGCCTTGCAAACTGCAACCTTTAAAATGATGCTAGATATAATGTTACTTACTGGGAAGACGATTAAAGAGGGGCATCTTCAGACTATTAACGAGAGAATAAAGAACTATTTATATGAGGATTCTTTTGTCGCCTTGCTATATTTTGAATTTGATTTGCAAGCTAGGGTGCTTAAACTTATCTCCGCGGGTATAACGTTATTCTTAGCTGCCAAACCTGATGAATGTTCATTAGTTCCTATATCTGGCTGTTATCTCGGGATTATCGATGATCCTGAGATTGAAACGGTGACCATACCCATTAAAGCAGGGGAAATATATTGCATGATGAGCGATGGGGTATCCGATCTCATAGAATCACATGGAATAAGTAAGTGGGAGAGTATTACGGAATATACAAATTGGTTTGAGAAACTGGCCGAAAGTCCTGATAGGAATGATGATTTTTCCGTTATTTGCATTGAGATTCTCTCAGAAAACATGAAAACAAATACGTTAAGGATAAAAAATGAAGAGGACCTCGAACGTGCTCAGGTCATTATGAGTAAATTCCTGGAACGAAATGCACCGATCTATGCGCCCCTACTGGAGGTGGCCATCAATGAAGCGTTAAATAATGGTCTCCACTCCGCTGGGGAAGTTCAAGTTAAGTTAAGGCGGATGGGTGATAAACTAATTATGAGGGTCAAGGACGATGGACCAGGCTTTAACATTAAGAAAGTTAATTCTCAACATGAAAAGGAAAGGTATGAAGAGGCGTTTGATGAATTGCTGGAGGAGGAAGGCGGACGTGGTATTCTCTTGATGAGAACATTTTGTGACAAAGTGATCTATAATGCCAAGGGCAACGAAGTGCTCTTGATGAAGAAGTTAGGGACGTCAGTTGCCTAACTGAACAATGGAACAAAGGAACAAAGGAACGCAAAAAGAAGCCCTAGAAGCCAGTTATAGCTGCCTTCTAGGACTTCTTTAATTTTGCATGGATACTTAAATAAATGTATTAAAGTTGAGAAGATTGGAAAGTCATCTCGACACAACAACGCATTTTGTTTTTGTGCCAACGATTGATGGGAGCAGAGAAATAAAAGTATATAATATTTAAATATTATACTATATAATTAGTGGAATTAATTATAGAAATTTGGCGTAATAGTTTCTATAATGAACCATTAACATGAAATTTGAGAGTGCTAAATTTGGAGCCAAAGGAGGATTAGCGGTGGACATACTATTAGAGCTTTTATATAATCTCAGCATTCTAGTGTCAATAAGCATCATATCTGCCTTTATTGGACAGCGCGGAAATAAGGAGAAGAATAATGCTGTTTTACAAGGGTTACTGTTTGGAAGTGCGGCTGTAATTGGAATGCTTCACCCTTTAGTAGTGACACCTGGGTTAATCTTTGACGGTCGTTCAGTGATGATCAGCATATCCGGGATTTTCTTTGGCCCGATAGCGGTAACAATAGCCGGAACAATGGCCCTGGTTCTCCGAATTCAGCAAGGTGGAGACGGTGCGCTATTGGGTGTTCTGGTAATTATCTCTTCCGCGCTCTGGGGGATTCTATTTTGGGCACTAAGCAAACGTAAAGCGTGTGAGGTGACTTGGAGACAACTTTTGTATATGGGGGTTATTGTTCATGTCACGATGGTCTTGCAGATGTTCACACTTCCTGCAGATAAAGCCATCGGTACTATTAAACTGATAGGTCTCCCAATCTTGATCTTATACCCTCTGGCGACCGTCTTTATTGGAGGGATTATTGCTCAATCAAATGAGCGAAAGCGGATAGCGATTGCATTACGAGAGTCAATGAAAGAACAAGTTGTTGTTGAAGAAGAACTACGAAATCAGTTTGAGGAAATGAAAAGAAATAGTGAGTTATTAAGGAAAAGTGAATATACCTTTAGAACACTATTTGAGGGCTCCTCAGATGCAGTACTGATAATAAAAGAACATACAATTATTGATTGTAATCAAGCGACTATCGATTTGCTAGGATATGACTCCAAGGTCGGTATTATCGGTAAAAGGCCTTGGGAAATTTCACCTGTAATTCAACCGGATGGAAAACTTTCTAAAGAACGAATAATTGAAGAAATTGAAATTACTGAGAAGAATGGAAAAGCAAAATTCGAATGGTGGCATCAAAAAAATGATGGTACTATATCCCCTGTTGAGGTCATGTTCACATCGATCTCACTATATGGGGAAAAGGTTTTTCATGCCTTAATGAGAGATATCAGTGAGCGGAATAAATTGGAACAACAACTGGAGTATTTAAGCTATCACGACCAATTAACGGGTTTATATAACAGACGATTTTTTGAAGAGGAGATAAGGCGCTTAGATGTAAAAAGAAACTTCCCTTTGTCCATTGTCATGGGAGATGTGAATGGACTAAAACTTATTAACGATTCCTTCGGTCACATTGTAGGCGATGAACTTCTTAAGAAAGTAGCAGAAGTAATAACAAAAGGATGTCGAGCTGATGAAATTATTGCTA
>DHJG01000184.1:6961-8124 GCA_002404215.1 Desulfosporosinus sp. UBA4726 | reverse complement strand
AAGGAAAGTTTCCGCACGGCCTGTGAGGCAGGCATGGAAGGGATCGTCGGCAAAAAAGCCGATTCCGTCTACAGCGGAGCAAGAAACGGGGACTGGATCAAACTTAAATGCGATCAAAGGCAGGAATTTGTGATCGGAGGATATACACTTACTGAGAAAAAAACGAGCGGGGTAAGTTCCCTGCTCCTTGGCGTCTATGAAGGGGAGGAATTAGTCTATGCCGGCCGGGCCGGCACGGGCTTAAGCGAATCCGACATGAAAGAGCTTGCGGGAAAATTTGCGGGCCTACAGAGAATGGAGTCCCCTTTCCAACTCGCGCCAAAGCCTAGGTCGAAGGAAAAGATCACTTGGCTCGAACCTGAACTGGTCGCGGAAATTAAATTTGCCGAATGGACCGCAGAGAATCTGTTAAGGCAGGCCAGCTTCAAAGGCTTGCGGAGGGATAAGAATCCCAGGGATGTTAAAAAGGAAAAAGCGGATGAGGATAAAGCCAATGAGGAAATACAGCCTTTATCAGGCACTAAAGAAACGGAGGGAATTGTGGAAGCTAATACCAACGGTCTGATCATTGAAGGAATTAAGATCAGTAACCCGGACAAGGTGATCTTTGCCGACTCTGAAATTACCAAAGGGGATGTGATTCGGTATTACGCCCGGGTGGCAGAGCGCATGCTACCCTATGTGAGCCACAGGGTCCTCAGCATTGTGCGCTGTCCCAAGGGCATCGCCCAGACCTGCTTCTATAAAAAGCATCCCGGTCCAGGCAGCCAAGGAATCGTCACCATCCCTATTTCCAGCAGTGACGGAGAAATGGAAGACTACTTCTATATTGAGAACCCAGCCGGGCTGATCGCCGAAGCACAAATGGGCACACTGGAATTTCATACCTGGGGAAGCCGTATCGACGAGCTAGAAAAACCTGATCTAATGGTCTTTGATCTGGATCCGGATGAAGGAATGGA
This sequence comes from Desulfosporosinus sp. UBA4726, assembly GCA_002404215.1. GTDB lineage: Bacteria > Bacillota > Desulfitobacteriia > Desulfitobacteriales > Desulfitobacteriaceae > Desulfosporosinus. The sequence goes on along the minus strand of DHJG01000184.1, from coordinate 7,162 downwards.
CCTGAGCAGGGTGCGCCAGGGTGCCCGGGATGTGAAAGTTATTCTTGCCGAACTTTCCCTGAACTCCTACCTCAAGACCAGCGGCGGCAAAGGGTACCATGTGGTCGTCCCTTTAAAACCTGCCGTTGCCTGGGATGGATTTCACAATTTTGCCAGGCGCGTTGCCGAAGTGATGGAGCAGAAGTGGCCAGACCGCTACAC
>DHJG01000184.1:3703-6786 GCA_002404215.1 Desulfosporosinus sp. UBA4726 | reverse complement strand
CCCTATTCCCTGAGAGCGAGGAAAGGGGCCGGGGTGTCCATGCCCATCGCCTGGGCTGAACTGGACACGGTAGCTCCTGACGGTGTCAATATGGCGGAGGCGCTCAGCAGGATCGGCGGCAATGATCCTTGGCAAGATTTTTTCCAAAATAATCAGCAGCTTAAGTGAACTCGTTCAACTAAAGTTGAACATCGAGACTTAGGTGGGGGAGTCTACCTTTAATCCTTATCCCCCATAAGCATATTCGTAAGATCCTTAACTAACTTCCCTTGTTCGTCACAGATCTTCACTCTGACCCTATCCTTCTCTAGTGTGAAATAAAGTATATATTTACTTCTAAAATCACCTTTAACTGAAGGAGCAGTGGGATCAGGTATACTTTTTCTGGAAATACTTACTGGCCCAAAGAGATTCTCATTTTCGAGGATAACTTTGGGTTTTTGTTCAAAATTGCAGATAATCAGCTTACCTCTGTGGCTCTCATCATAACTGGTATAGGCTAAGGTATAATCCTCATTGAAGGTCGTTGAGGACATGGCAGGCACTGCACCTAGAGGATCAATGTTAAATGGAATAGTATCCAACTCAAGGATATTAGGGTAATCAGATCTATTTCTTCTCACCATAAAAATATTCAAAGTTTGATCAGCGGAGGAATTAGAAGGGTCTCCATTTAACCTCATACCTATAAAGCCGAATCCATCTTCGATAGCTTGTGCCTGCACAACCTTGTTGATCAAAGGTTTATTGCTTGTTAAGGGCAGACCAACAAAATCCATGGAGTAGAGGTCAATCCCGTTTTTGGTAAGTGAGGTATAGGTAAGGGTACGATCTAGGGTGTTGGCATTAACTATTTGATAGGGTTTTCGTAAGAAGGTCATATCCCGGTTGGGTTGGTTATCTGTTACAAGAAAAGGAAAGGCCGTTTGCTCAAAATTCTTTACATATAATAAATTATCATTGGCTTTAGAGTAATAGAGATTACCTTTGAAATCCATACTAGTAGCTACATCAAAACCATCGATAGGTAAAAGTTCCTGTTCGGCATGTAAACTCTGCTTATCATCCCTGGTAAGCGTTGTTTTTACAATACCATCATTATAAGCGGTAATTACACTATTACCTGAGAAGGGGCCAATCGACAAAATAACATCGTCAAGGTATTGGTGAGTCGGAAATTCTGCTAAGAGTGTACTCTCCCCAGTAACAATATCCAAATAAGATAAATAAGAATAGCTAAGATTATCCTTGAGCTTTGTCGCTAAAACTAATACAGCGTTATCAGCTGAAATAAAATTATTCAGCCAAACAATATTTTTAATTTGCCCGAACTTTGGGGACGTAAATTCCAGAAAAGGTTCCCTAAAGTTGGGTTTAGCAAGCGCTTTGTTGGCGGAAATTTGAGTTATAACAGTTGCCAATAATACTGCAAGTGTCAATAGGAACATTACGTATTTCTTCATGCGTCAGCCCAATACTCCTCTCCATAATATGGTATAATAATTAATTATATCACAAATTAGGTAACTTAAAGGAGCAGGGTCAATGGCTATCACTGAGAAATTAATGGAGCAGTTTAAAGCTATTCATAAGGTTATTTGGATTATTTTGCTGCCCGTAATTTTAGATATTGGAGAACTTAGTCTTTTTGAAAGAATTTTCAAGTGCAAATACGAGCCTGTCGCTAAACTATTCAACCTAAAAATAGGGTTTATATCAGCCCCACCGAGTATTAGATATATGCTGGAAGATTTTCCTTCACTAATCTATCAATATAATTCAAGTGCTTTTCGAGGAGTCATAAATCAAATCGACCTGACCAACCTGTTACTTCTTTTATCGGTTCTTCTTGTCACAAGTTTTTTGGACAGTGGTTATTTGGCCGTTATCAGCCAAGCAGGGCATAAAAGGGTAACCTTCAAAGACTTTCTCAGAGATGGTAATAAATCATGGTTTAAGTTTTTTATCCTTAGCCTCTTGGGGGTTGTCCCCATTCTATTAGTCTTAATAAATAAGGAATTAGGTTATGGTTATTTTGGCTTAGTATTTCTTCCTTTGGTTTACGTGAAGTACTCAATGGTGGTAGATGATGTAAGTCTAATCGATAACTTTAAACTCGGAATAAGTTTCCTATTTGAAAACTTAAGATTAACCATCAAGATGGCCTTTTCCTTTGGCATTTGCTTTTCCCTTGTGGGGATATGTATTTACCCTTTAGCAACTCTGGGGTTCCAGGGTATTGTCTTGGGAGCAATTATCACTGCCTATTTTGGAGCAGTTATTAATAAAGCCGTGCTGGAGATCTATCGAGAGATATCCGGAAAGCGAAGTGAGACAATAAAATCTTTCCCCGCTGACACTGAAAATACAAATGAGGCGCCAATCAGGATTTAAGACTGAGGTACTTTCGCTTGACACTACAAGCTGATAAGGATTCGATGGTATGTTGACTTTATCAAGGATTGTAGGCAGAATCATAGGTGGTTGGTATAATGAGGTGAAATAATGAAAAAACTAGCAGGCCACATCATCAGTGGTGGCAGCCCGCTCATATTTGGAATGCCCGCAGCATGGGTGCTGATTATTTCGGTATTGGCAGTCATCCTCTACGGCTACAGTCTGATTGATCGTACAGACAGTAAGCAGAATGACAGGGCGAATCTTGAAAGCATTGGGGAAAATGGCGGTAGTGGCAGCGAGATTAGAAATGGTGATGTTAACGAATGGGAGAATATCAAAAAAGGAACACCACGCGAGTCGGTCTTAAAAAGTATGGGTGAACCCGATTTTACGTTATCGGGGCTACATGGCGACGGTTATGTGGTCGAAGACGGGTCTACAGTGGTATTTTACTATGGGGCCAACGAGTTGGTGTATGAGATTAAGAGATCAGATAAACCGTGGAAACCTATAGGCGAAGCTGATGTTAATAGGGACGGCCTGAAGGAATCAATTGATCTTGATCAATCACAACAAGACAATGGATTCGTCACGCTTCGCATTGATGACAGTAACGGCAAAGATATATGGAGCGAGCAGGCCGGCACTTCGCATGTGGGCTGGACTTCACTTTTCCTTTGCGA
>DHJG01000184.1:624-3525 GCA_002404215.1 Desulfosporosinus sp. UBA4726 | reverse complement strand
TGGAGGGCGGCGCCGAGCATGTCGTCCGCAGTAACACAATCGAGTTTGACGTAAACGGCGTCAATAAACTGGACGCTCTCAAGATGATCACCTTTGCGGAGGAAGTGAATGCGTTGCTCGGCAAGAGTACCCTCCTCCTGAGCAGCGAAGGCGGAGACTATTCCTTTGGTCCGTCGTCAGCCGACCGGTTCTTTGAGAGATATTCATGGCTGGATGCTACGCCGGAGCTTTATGCAGACGGTGACGACCTTAAGACACGCTTGATCAAATACAGCGAGTATACAGTTTCAAATCATAGATGATGAATAGAAGAATACTATGACCTTGCTTGCGACTATTACAGTTCGGGTAAGAACAATATCCCCATGAATAGTATGGGAAGTTAAGGGTAAAAATGGAATATTGGTGAGTGCAAACATGATGGTGGGGTAACGACTATGGTATTTAAACCGCTAAGTTATTCGTTTTTCCAACAACCCACGATTACTTTAGCTCGTGCTTTGTTGGGGAAATTGCTAGTGAATGAAACTGAGTTAGGTACGGTGTCGGGATGGATAGTAGAAACCGAAGCCTACATTGGACCAGGAGATCGTGCGGCGCATGGTTTCGAGAATCGAAGGACTAAAAGAACTGAAATAATGTTTGGGCCACCTGGGTATGCCTATACTTATGTTATGCATACTCATTGCCTTATTAACGTCGTAGGTGGAGAGCTCGGGTGTCCAGAGGCGGTATTAATTAGAGCCCTAGAACCATGTGGCGGAATTGACCTGATGTATCAACGGCGCGGAAAAGGGAAAAAGGAACTAGAGCTAACCAATGGACCAGGAAAATTAACCAAATCCCTTGGGATAGTCAAGGAAGATTACGGGAGAGCGATGTTTGAGTATCCACTTTTTATCGCCGAAGGAAAAGACATTGAATCTATTGCGGTGGGTCCAAGAATAGGTATTCATAACAGTGGAGAAGCTGTACACTATCCTTGGCGTTTTTGGGTACAAGATAATCACTTTGTCTCCAAATAATGGGAATTTAAGCTTAAAAAAGATTTGTTAAGATTGAGACAAATTACCCTTCTCCTTTGACAAGATGCGATTAAGCGTTAGAAGGAGAGCGTAATTTAAATAATTTAAGAGGTGAAGATTATGAAAAAAAGTTTGGGCGCTAAAACGTTGATTTATCCTACACCGGTTTTGGTTGTATGTACCTATGATGAGGAAGGCAAGCCAAATGCTATGACGGCTGCTTGGGGAGGAATATGCTGCTCATCTCCACCTTGCGTTGCGATTTCACTACGCAAAGCTACTTATACTTATGGTAACCTTATGGCCAAAAAAGGTTTCACAATCAATATTCCCTCAGAAAGTTATGTTAGAGAAGCCGATTATTTTGGCATAGTATCTGGTAAGAAGGAAGATAAATTTGCTAAGACTGGTCTTACACCCGTAAAAAGTGAGTTTGTAGATGCCCCCTATATAAACGAATTTCCAGTTAATTTGGAGTGTAAAATAATACAAGTGATTGAATTAGGCCTACACACTCAGTTTATTGGTGAGGTTATGGATGTTAAAGTTGATGATTCCCTACAAGAAAAGGGGGATCAGACGCTTATAGAACAAATACGACCTTTAATATACGCGCTTGATAGTAGGAATTACTTTGGTATAGGGAAACAAATTGGCTCAGCATTTTCTATAGGCAATGAGATAGGGTGAAAGTCTAGTTCATGCCAAAGGTAAATACTGATCTAATGATCGAGGCCCTTCAGTGAGAAGCTCTCACTGAAGGGTCTTTTCTTGGTTGGAATAAATGATTGTATAAACGGCTTTTATTGCCCGTAGGGCAAATTGTCATTTTATGAAAAGTTAACAACAAAGTATTGACACACCCGCAGCTGAAAGAGCTAATATAAATTAGATATACAATGTATAACGATACCATATGTATAGAAATTGTATTCTATAAATTAATTGTAATGAGACCAATACATAGGAGGTGTAATGATGGAACCTAGAGATGTGCCAGTAGAAAGTAGGACTGAAAGGAAGAAGAAGGAAACCCAGCAGAAAATCATTAACGTGGCGATGGATTCATTTCAACGCCAAGGGTTTAACAATACGACGATGGAGCAGATCGCTGAAGAAGCTGATATTGCCAGGAAAACTCTGTACAATCACTTTCCGGTCAAAGAGGCTATCGTTGACGAATATGTCAAAGGCCTTTCCCAAGAATCCAATCATGAAGTCTTTCGAACATTGCAAGACTTGCCTGATACAAGGTCGCGCTTACAGAATACACTCGAAAAAGTATATGAGTGGGTGGAGATTAACCCGGAGATTATTGGAATCTGTCTCGGCTATCGCCTAAAGAACATGTACCAAGGAGCAGGATACAGCGGTGGCGGAAGTCAAACCCTTATCGCGGAGATTATTAGGTTAGGCCAGCAGGCGGGTGAAATCAGGCAGGATATCCCGGCCAAACTGCTAGTGAAACAATTGGATACTCTCAGAATGACCGTTGTCATGGATTGGCTGCATGATACGTCGAGGATAGAACTTCGCAAAGAGATGGCTAAACTGGTAGACCTATTTTTGAATGGAGCCATGCTCAGGGAAGGGAGATCGAAATAGAAATATGGTATTTGGGATAGATTCAAGTAAAGGAGATGTTATTTGTGTGCAAAAAGTACGAGTCTTTTCGTGATTATCTAGAAATCAATAACACCCGATTGTTTTATTCTATAAAAGGAGAAGGCGAGCCATTAGTTCTTACTCATGGTGGGCCCTTTAGCGATCACCGTATTTGGGACTATCAAATTGAATCTTTAGCGAGAAAGTACAAAGTGATCTGTTTTGACAAAAGAGGGCATGGAAAATCGGATATCCCGATAGATACTTTTTC
>DHJG01000184.1:0-563 GCA_002404215.1 Desulfosporosinus sp. UBA4726 | reverse complement strand
ATACTTTTTCCCATCCCCGAACAGGCCAGGTGCAAGAGGCAAGGTCATTGAAATTGTCAAAGAGTCCACTAATTATATTCACTGGAATCCTATGTGGGAGACTGAGTTGAAGCCTTCTGCTTACGAACGTTTGGGAGAGATTCAGCTCCCAGTTCTGATTACTTCTGCCGATAAGGATAGTGAAATTATCCTAAAAATAGGGGAGTATATTCATGAGAAGATCGAGCACTCCAAGAAAGTGATGATGAAAGATTGTGGTCACTTTCCTAATGTGGAAAAGCCGGAAGAATTCAATCAGATGGTACTGGATTTCTTAATGGATTAGTTTATGGCGTCCGGAACAATTAAGCAAGGGGTGGTTTAATTGATTAAACCCAAAGGAAACTACTTTCTTACCTGGGATGAAGCTTTTCTGTCCGGAGTACAACAGGTTGGCGGTAAGGGCTGGAATTTAGGACGCCTGGCTGAGTATGGATTTAAAATTCCGATCGGAGGGGTCCTTACTACTCAAGCTTACGATGAGTTTATCAAGCACAACAGGCTACAGGATATGGTTGATAACA
>DHJG01000182.1:609-3061 GCA_002404215.1 Desulfosporosinus sp. UBA4726 | reverse complement strand
GGATTGAAAATGAGAGGATTGAGATCAGATGGAAATGATGGCGAGAGAGTCAGGCTCAAGAAGTTGTCCAATTTGGTTATTAGTTAACCCAAAACATCCCTCTGTACGCTACTACATTTGGACACCTGTATTGGCTATTATTCAAGACAAAGTATTTAGGGAAATACATAAAAGAATAGATACTTCAGATATCTTTATTTGGAATGTTGTAAGAGAAAGCGGACTTGTTCCTAATACCTTGAATTGGTGGGGAGCTGAAGTAGATGCAGAAATAGAATCGTTCAGGGCGCTTGTTCTTGAACATAAACCAAAACTCCTTATTACGTTTGGCGCGTTCCCATATGAATTCTTGAGACGAGTCTACGAGTTAAAACCCCAAAAAGGTCCTAAGTATTGGGGTACTGCAAAATTAAGAGAAGAATTCGAAAGCTCCATTGAAAACTTTGATATAACCGAAACTAATAGGATTCCCCTTCTTCGCCGAGTTGTGGAAAGTGGTAAATTTATAGAAGGCAACAATTATTATTGTCAGGAAGACGTCGAGAACTACTTTTGTTATGTTGGGACAAAGATAGCTGAAAAAATTATCGCGAATCAGGATGGTTTAACCAACTGGGTTGAATAAAGTGAGGCACCTGCTCAGAGCGGGTGCCTCACTTTATTCATCCTGGTAGTGAGAAGCAAATTGAGCGCGGCAATTGCGGCCCCAGCGATAAATACATACTCATAGCCAAAGATAGTCCAGATAAAACCGCCTAGCCACGGTATAAACATTGAGACCATGTGATCAATGGTGATTCCCATGGATAAGGTGGGAGAAACATCTTCTTCGCTAAAAGCAATTTTTTTCAGATAGGTTGCTCTGGCCATACTTACCGCAGCAAGCATTTGGTCGAGAACAAAAATGTATGATGTAATAAGTTGACTATTTAGACTACATATTTCTAGGCTGAAAAACCAAATAATCATCAAATGGAGGTGATCGAAGTGGAAAGAAAGAATGTAAGACTTTCACCGACAATTCCTTAAGGTATCTGCAGCCGCGGCAACCGGTGTCTTTGTGGGGTCAGTCAGCACGGCTTCGTTTATTATTAAAGCAGTGACTACGTCCAAACCGATTGATCAAACTATTAGCTATGTACGCCAACGTTGGTGGAGTACGCCGTTGCCCTTTTGGTATTTGGCTTGGTGCTCTTGGTTGTGAGAGGAGCGTTGAGAATGTATGATTTTTTGCCGCAGAAGCGCGTAGTGAATCTTTGCCCAGCAATGCCAATCAGGCCGATCCCGAAATTTGACGATATTTTAGATAATGAGGTCTGATTGACAGCATCCGCAAAATAATTGGCTGCTTTTGGGCTGGTAGTTGAGAGGGTTCGTAATAAAACAAGTGATAACTAGGTTTATCGCTTGTTTTTATGGTTTAATGGAGAGGTGTATAAATAGCAAATGAATGAGGTTGAAGTATGTTTATGTATGTGTTCCCTATTGTACTCATAGTGATGTCAAATATCGTATATAATGTGTGCCAAAAGTCAACACCGCAGAATGCTAATCCTTTTTCAGCGTTGCTAATTACCTACTTGACCGCGGCGATTTTGACTTTAATAGTCTCCTTCTTTTATAGAAGTGATAAAGGATTTTTTCAATCCTTTAACGAGTTGAATTGGACGAGTGTGGTGCTTGGGGGTGCAATTGTTGGGCTTGAATTGGGGTATCTGCTGGCTTACAGGGCAGGCTGGAACATTAGCGTCGGGTCTTTAGTTGCCAATATTATTCTGGCCCTCATGCTTATCCCCATAGGGATACTATTTTACAAAGAAGGATTTGCGTTTAACCAAATAATTGGAGTTGTGTTTTGTATGGTAGGATTGATCCTAATAAATAAGTAGAAGCTAAAGAAAGCATCTTTAGTAACAATTGTTAAAATTTATGATAACAATAGGAGAAAATACATAATGTGTGTATCAAATGATAGTTCAAAAGATATTGAAGATAACCGTCTTGCGGTGATGTTATTAGAGTGGTATACAGAAGAAAAGAGGGACTTGCCCTGGCGGAAGACAAAAGATCCCTACGTAATTTGGATATCTGAAGTCATGCTTCAACAGACTCAGGTGAAGACCGTCATTCCTTATTATGGGCGATTTTTGCAACGCTTTCCCAGTGTGCAACAACTGGCTACGGCAAGCCTAGAGGACGTATTAACCATTTGGAGTGGCCTAGGGTACTATTCCAGAGCCCGTCGAATGTGGGAAGGCGCCCGATATATTTGCGATCAGCTCGGAGGGCAGATGCCTGCGGATTTTGACGGTCTTCTGAGGGTCCCAGGGATCGGAGATTATACGGCGGGAGCCATTGCCAGCATTGCGTTCGGGCATAGTGTTGTAGCTATCGATGGAAATGTAAAGCGGGTGGTATCCCGTCTTTTGGCTTGGCCTGAGGCAGTAGAGAC
>DHJG01000182.1:0-364 GCA_002404215.1 Desulfosporosinus sp. UBA4726 | reverse complement strand
CCAAGTTTGCGAAGGGAACCGTCGGGATGAAGTTCTCCTCTACCCTGTGAAAAAGCCTAAAGCACAACGCCAGGTGGTAACTCGTTTGACCTTTGTGCTGTGCAGAGGGGGCCAAGTATATCTACAGAAACGACCAAGTCAAGGGTTGCTGGCCGATCTGTGGGAGTTCCCGGGCGTGGAGTTGAGTGAGGATAATAGCGCGAAAGATAGTCTTCCTGTAGTTTCGGACGGTGAGTGTTTTAACCTTTATCAAACGGCGGTACCCGAGCGAGCGTTTGAGGGACGGGTACGGGAGCAATTCGAACAAGGAGTGACACTTCATGGACCAATCTGGTACACCTTTAGTCATAGACGTTGGAAAATT
>DHJG01000239.1:11379-12683 GCA_002404215.1 Desulfosporosinus sp. UBA4726 | reverse complement strand
TCACTAGCCAAGTTTTCTTTATCCGTTGACTTGTACTTTGGCAACATTAACGATTTCTGTAAACGCTGCAGCGTCACTTATCGCGAGATCTGCTAGCATCTTACGGTTAACAACAACTCCAGCTTTCTTCAAGCCATTCATCATACGGCTATAGGATAAGCCATTCAGACGTGCAGCTGCGTTAATTCTGGCGATCCAGAGCTTACGGAAGTTACCTTTGTTATCTTTTCTATGGGCATATGAATAAGCTAATGATTTTAGGACTTGTTCATTCGCTGGGCGATAGAGTTTGCTTTTTGCCCCACGATATCCTTTTGCTAACTTTAATATTTTCTTATGACGATTATGCTTAGTTACGCCTTTTTTTACACGGGCCATCCCGAAGACCTCCTTTTTAAGTCAAGTATTATAGATAAGCTATTAAGCTCTTAATGCGTTTCACATCGGATTTGTCCATTACCGTAGATTTGCGCAAATTTCGTTTGCATTTCGGTGATTTCTTTTCCAACATGTGGCTTGTATATCCGTGCATACGAATAATTTTGCCAGTTCCTGTTTTCTTAAAACGCTTAGCTGCTCCACGGTGGGTTTTCATTTTAGGCATTTGAGTAATCCCCCTCTCAATAATCAGTCATGTTTAATTGTGGCCAAAATCATAATCATATTCCGACCCTCTAGTTTTGGCTCACGCTCTACGGTACACTCTGCTTTACAAAACTCAGCGAGTCTTACGCATAACGTTTTCCCAAGCTCAGGGTGGGTAACTTCCCGCCCGCGGAACATGATCGTCACCTTTACTTTATCTCCATCTGCTAAAAAGCGTTGGGCGTTGCGGGCTTTGGTTTCGAAGTCATGATCCTCAATATTTGGGCGCAATTTAACTTCTTTAATTTCCATATTCTTTTGTTTTTTACGAGCCTCTTTGTCTCGCTTGGCTTGCTCGTACTTGTACTTGCCATAGTCCATTAGTTTGCAAACCGGCGGCTTGGCCGTCGGTGCGATCTCAACGAGATCTAAAGACTTCTCGACCGCCAGGGCCAAGGCGTCTCGTGCCGTCATGATCCCAAGTTGTTCCCCTTCTTCACCGACAAGACGAACATCCCGAACCCGGATTTCGTCATTGAGTCTTAAGTCCTTGCTAATAAGAAACCACCTCCATTAAAAATATCAGCGCAAAACAAAAAAGACGGATGAATACCACCCGTCTTCTAAACAATCGAGAGCACAAAACCTAAGCTCAGGACCAGAAGATACCTTATCGACTTAACGCCGTAAGGTGAGAAGCGGATGGCTTCTGCTTGACA
>DHJG01000239.1:3528-11282 GCA_002404215.1 Desulfosporosinus sp. UBA4726 | reverse complement strand
ATGGCTTCTGCTTGACATCAAACATCATATATCAATAACTAGCCCGTGTCAATACCCTATCTTGACATAAAGTCAAATTGAGCATATTCACTGTTATCATTCCGTTTAAGCTTCCTTAATACTAACGCTATGGATTATCTTACTCTTAATTTCTGCTTGGATGAGTGCAATAAATTCCTCAACCATCATCTTCTCTCCGGCATTCCCTTGACCGTACCGTCGAACTGCTACCATATTAGATTCAGCTTCTTGATCCCCCACGACTAACGTAAACGGAATCTTTTCAGTTTGAGACTCTCTGATCTTATAACCAATCTTTTCTTTGCGTTCATCCGACTCTACTCTTATATCAAGTTCATTCAGACGAGAGACCAGCGTTTTAGCATATTCATGATGTGACTCGCTAATCGGCAGGATACGGACTTGAATAGGTGCCAGCCAAACAGGAAAAGCTCCTGCATAGTGTTCTGTTAAAAGTGCAATAAATCGTTCAATGCTTCCATACACGACTCGATGAATCATGACTGGTCGATGCTTTTGACCGTCTTCCCCAATATACGTTAAGTCAAATTTCTCAGGCATCTGGAAATCGAGTTGAATCGTTCCACACTGCCAAGTTCGATCGAGGCAATCCTTTACATGAAAATCAATCTTAGGTCCATAGAACGCTCCATCACCAGGATTAATCTTGTAATCTATACCTTTCTCCTCTAAGGCTTCTTGAAGTGCCTTGGTTGCCGTTTCCCAGTCCTCATCTGATCCCATAGACCCTTCAGGACGAGTCGACAATTCAACATTATAGTCAAAGCCAAATACCTTGTAGAAATAGTCTACCAGCTCAATAACTCCAACAAGTTCTTCCTTGATTTGAGATGGGAGCATAAAGATGTGCGCATCATCCTGAGTAAAGTTACGGACTCTCAGCAAACCATGTAGAGCACCAGAGAGTTCATGGCGGTGTACTAAGCCCAGTTCCCCCACTCGAAGTGGAAGGTCTCGATAACTGTGAAGTTTTGTCTTGTACATGATCATGCCACCCGGACAGTTCATAGGCTTGATTGCATAATCGGTGTCATCGATTTCCGTGAAATACATGTTTTCTTTATAATGGTCCCAGTGTCCTGATTGTTCCCACATCGAACGATTCAGAATAATCGGGGTTTTAATCTCCTGATACCCGCGTCTGCGGTGTTCCTGCCGCCAAAAATCCTCCAGTGCATTACGCAAGATCATGCCTTTAGGATGAAAGAAAGGAAAACCTGGTCCCTCCTCGTGGAGGCTAAAGAGATCAAGGTCTAAGCCAAGTTTACGATGGTCGCGTCGCTTAGCTTCTTCCAACTTAAACAGGTGATCTTCTAAATCTGCGGGTTTAGCAAAGGCTGTTCCGTAGATACGCTGAAGCATTTTATTTTTCTCGCTCCCCCGCCAGTAGGCTCCCGCCAAACTCATGAGCTTAAAAGCCTTAACACTGGCCGTTGAAGGGAGGTGTGGCCCGGCACAGAGGTCGGTGAAATTCCCTTGAGTGTACATGGAGATAGTGGCATCCTCCGGAAGACCATCAATGAGTTCAACCTTGTAGCCTTCACCTAAGTCAGTGAAATAGGCAAGTGCCTCGGCTCGTGAGACTTCTTTTCGCTCGAACGAATGCTTTTCTTTCACAAGTCGGTTCATTTCTTTCTCTATACTTACCAAATCCTCTGGGGTAAAGACATGTTCGGAGTCAAAGTCATAATAATAACCCTTAGCGATCGATGGTCCGATCCCGAATTTCGTCCCTGGAAATAGATTTCCTACAGCTTGGGCCATCAAGTGTGAGGTAGAGTGTCTTAATATGTCTAACCCTTCCTCACTATCTATCGTTACGATCTCTACTGCCGCGTTTTCCGTGAGTGGATAACAAAGATCCTTCATCTTCTCATCGACTTTCCCAGCTACAGCCACTTTCGCCAATCCCCGAGAAATGGAAGCCGCAAGTCCCGCTATTGTCGTTCCTTGTTCAACCTCACGAATTGAGCCATCTTTTAAAGTCACCTGAATCATTGAAATCACTCCTTACCAATTTTAAAAAAAATAAAAAACTCTCGTCCCTAGTAGGGACGAGAGTTTACTCCCGTGGTTCCACCCAATTGAAAGGTTATAACGGATAACCTCTCACTCGATATCCCTTAACGCGGGGTACGGCTAAGCTTACTTATTTCAGCCCAACACTCAAGGGTGGTTTTCCCCCATACGTTCACGAGAAATGCTCACAGCCTTGGCATTTCATCTCTTGCGCGACAGATTAGGGTACTCTCCCTTTCAACGATTTACATCCATAATATCCTTATGATTATCATCTGCATGCTAATTGATCAGCTAACTTTATTTATATTATAACAATCAACTTACTTATTTGTCAAAACTTTTCACATAAAGAACAACCTTTACAATCGCGTACACAATCGCCGAACACACTTCGAATGGTTTGCAATGTATCTTGGTAACCTGCATATCGTATATGCAGTGTGATTTGACGAGGCGAAACAGCAATCAAGGCACTGATCAGTAAATCTTCGTAACCTAACTCATGAACATTGTCAAGTTGGTAATCCTCAAGATATTCATGAGTCACTTTGACTCCTTCGTTGTTATATAAATGGAACTTACCTTGGGGGGTTATTCCAACGTGCAAACTGTCTAAACGAGGCTTTTGACTATCCACAAAGTGCTTTAATAGTTGAATGAATTCCAAGTATTCTTTTTCAACAACGTACTCATCAATGGCAAATTCGACTGCCTTTTTCACTTCACTTCTATACTCCTGAGCTTGGAAGCGCAAAAAGCCCTCTATGTCAAAAACCGAACTCCGATCGAGGCAACTCAAAATCTGGGTAACGAGGCTTGTTTTACGGTTGACATGGTAACCTTGGATTTGCCCTAATCCATTATTCAAGTAATCCAAGGTCTTGTTAATTACCCATTGCCAGCTCTCTTTCTTTAAGTGCTGGTTTTTTTTGAGTATCCGGACAACATGGTCTTTCTCCCAATGAAGCAAAATCGTTTCCGCCAGGGCATTCGCTAAATAATAGCGGTGTATTTTTTGTACCATACCCTCATTATCCGTCGCCTCCGACGAAGGGATCTGAAACAAACACTGAATCAGCCAGCGCTTTCCCTGCCGATGTTCCACGATTTGAAAAGGGAGTTCTTCTCTGTCCCGTAGTTCGCGTAAACGTGCACAGATACTTTCTCTGTAGTATTGCGTTCCTAATTGCACGGAATGTTCCACTGGCACCCCTCCCTAATAAAGTATATGACCTGATTGAAGTCATATTTCGGTTGGGCCAATCTCTAAGCACTTTTATATAATAAATATTTTCAAAAATGCTCTGTACATTCCCTAATCTTTCCAATAACGCAATCCCCTATTCATTTCTTGCCTCTAAATACCTAAACCAAAAGCCAAAAAAGCTCCCCAGGTGGGAAGCGTGATGGCATATTAATTAATCCGCTAGCTAATGCGATAAGTGTAACTTATTACTTCAGATGGAGCTTTAACCCCATCTGAAGTAAGTTTCTTTTATTCCTCTGCGCTTACTAAAAGTTCCTTTACATAGTTAGGCAGAGCGAAGCTCCCTTTATGGATCTCGGTATTGTAATACTTTGTTTTTAGTCCAAGACTGTTCCACGCCTTCTCATCAATATCAATCAAGGGATCGTACGTTTTAGAGGCAAAACCAAACAGCCAGTGACCAGATGGATAGGTTGGAATGTGAGCTTGATAAACTCGGCAAACTGGGAAAAAGTCCTGAATACGCTTATGAGCTCTTTGCATGGACCTAGCATACTCCTCATAGTAGGGGCTCTCATGCTGGTTGACGAGAATGCCATCCTCCCTCAACGCCTTAGAGCAGTTACCATAAAACTCTTTTGTAAACAGCCCCTCCCCCGGTCCAAAAGGATCAGTGGAATCAACAATAATCAGATCATAAGCGTTTTCTTTGGAACGGACAAATCTCAATCCGTCCTCGAAATATAGCTGAACTCTGGGATCATCCAGCTTACAGGCAGTTTGCGGTAAATACTTTCTGCATACATCGACGACCATTTTATCAATTTCTACCATTTCAATGCTTTCGATCGTATTATATCGTGTTAACTCTCTTACTGTTCCACCGTCACCTGCACCAATGACCAATACATTCTTAATCTTTGGGTTAGTTGCCATAGGCACATGAACAATCATATCATGATAGATAAATTCGTCCTTCTCTGTGACCATCATCAAACCATCCAGGGTGAAAACAGTGCCAAATTCCTTAGAATTAAAGACGTCAATTCTTTGAAATTCGCTCTGCCCCGAATAAAGAGGCTTATCTACTTTAATGGAAAAGCGAACATTGTCTGTGTGCTGTTCTGTATACCATAATTCCATTGTTTATTCCTCCAGTATTTTAATATTTTCAATGGCCATATCCTCGGTCCCTGAAAGGGAGCAACCCTTAGCCTTGGAATAGGCAATATAATCAATGATTTCTTCTGTTATCCGTTCTCCTGGCGCCAAAATAGGAATACCAGGAGGGTAACTCATAACAAATTCTCCGCTTATATACCCTGCGCTGCCTGTGATTGCGACAGAGCGCTGATCAGAGTAGAAAGCTTTCTGAGGCGTCATCACTACGTCTGGAGTAATGTACTCATGGTCAAGCATTCCCTTTTTATCCTTCATATATAGTCTCTTTATTTCGGACAAGGAAGACACAAGTCGTTCTAGGGCCAATGCGCGATCCCCAACGGAAATGATAGCTAGGATATTACCTATATCACCCAACTCAATCTGAATTCCGTAATCGTCACGGAGAATGTCATAAACTTCAATCCCAGCCAACCCTATTTCTCTCGTGTAGACAGAAAGCTTAGTATGGTCAAAATCAAACACCGAATCTCCATTAATAAGTTCTGTTGAGAAAGCGTAGTAGCCACCAATTTTGTTGATTTCTTCACGCGCATAATTGGCCAGAGAAGAGACTTTCTTAAAGATGTTTTCTCCATCCATGGCTAGGTTACGTCTGGAGATGTCTAAAGAAGATAATAGTAAATAGGAGCCGCTAGTGGTCTGAGTCAAGTTGATTGTTTGGCGCACATGACCTGTGCTAAGGCGACCATTTTTCAGCAAAAATGAACTTTGGGTCAGAGATCCTCCTGTTTTATGCATGCTAACTGCCGACATATCCGCTCCTGCTTCCATCGCACTGACAGGCATGTTTGCACCGAAGTAGAAGTGAGTGCCATGCGCCTCATCCACAAGGACAGCCATATTATGGCGATGGGCAAGCTCTGTAATGGACCTTAAATCAGAACAAATACCATAGTACGTGGGATTATTAACGAAAATTGCTTTAGCATCCGGATTTTCCTCGATAGCCTTTTTCACATCGGCTAGCGACATACCTAAAGGTATGCCCAAAAGTTTATTAACACCTGGATTAACATAAACGGGAATTGCTCCACTGATAATTAGGGCGTTAATGGCACTTCTATGGACATTACGAGGCATAATGATTTTTTCGCCCTGTTTACACACGCTCATAATCATGGCCTGAACAGCCGCAGTGGTGCCGTTGACCATGAAAAACGCGTGTGTTGCACCGAATGCAGCTGCCGCTAGCGCCTCTGCCTCTTTGATTACAGAGACGGGATGGATGAGATTATCGAGCGGCTTCATGGAATTAACATCCACTGAAAGGCATTTCTGACCCAAAAATTCAGTGAGTTCGATGTTACCTCTGCCTTGCTTATGCCCCGGCACGTCAAACGGTACCACGCGCATGGATTTATATTTCAACAGTGCTTCATAAATCGGAGCCTTGTCTTGCCCAAGTGAATGCATAAAAACCAGCCTTCCTAAACCATACTCACACGACATTCATGTCACTATATTTTAATCAGTCTCCTCGCAAAGATCGTTCGTAGTAGCACGTCTCTGTTTGGCAGACATGTCTTAGCTATCTGTAGTAAAAAAGAAGTCAACTTCAGTTAACCCTAACATTATACCCTTGTCTAGCCTTTTACAAATTCAAATAATACAAAATTTCAGTCAAAGGTAACGTAGCAAAATTACCCACTGACCTAAGTCAATGAGTAATTTTTATACTTCCACCTTTGAAGTACATGTGTATTCACAATTAATCTTCCTCATCAGAGCCATAGCTCTCACGATAACACGCAATAGGGCAATTAGAGCAATCATGTACTGCTAATGGAAAAGTTTCGTTGTTGGAATCGATATTGCAACCCCAAACACAAACTTTACCACAAACTTGCTGTATCAAAGTCTTTAATTCTTGCGCTCCCCAGTTTCCGTAATAAGTTTTAAACCCCTCGTCAGTTTTAATATCCATTATTTCGCGCCTCAAGTTGGGTAAGTATGGAAAGAAATCAGAAGTCTGAAATATACCATTCTGTACACCTATCTCGGCCAAGGTTTCTACTTTTTCACACACTCTAAGAATACTGGTTTTATAGTCTTTATGGAATTGGTTCATTTGTCTCTCCCCCTTTTAATATAGCTTACAGAAGATTAAGTTTCCAAAGTTGTAAAGCACTAATTTAACTTGAGATTTCTTCCTTCAAAGTACGTTACCTTTCATTATTCCCAAATCGGAAATCTCACCAGATGAATCATCGATATAAATGACTCTAATTTTATCATAATCGGTCATTTCCTGTATATATCTTCTTACCTGTTGTAAAAGCGATTTCATTACTTCTGGCATTTCAAGCACAGAATATAATCCCTATTTTACCATAGAACGTGAATATAAATCTCCTCAATAAAAAACCACGCTCATAAAGAGACCAAGGTCCATAATTGCTCTTGTTTTCTTCAAGAGAATTGAAGAATATCCAAAAAAACTCAAATTTAAATTTTCTAATAAACACTAACAAAATTGGTTTTTAATCCTTTTCACATTCCGACAAAGTCTTCCATTATATATGGTTGATATTACCATATAATTGTACTAAAATGTGCAAGTGCTCAAGTTTTTTGATAGAAGAAGGTGTTCTAAAAGTGCAGCTCACGGTCCATGAGAAAATTGAAGAATTGAGATTACAAATGCAAATAATTGCCACGGACAAAGACCTTACTGACATGAGAGTAGTAGGGGTTAGCGAAAGGCTTGACGTATTAATTAATGAGTTCTACAGAATGTGCAATAATATGGGGAGTATCAAACTTCGAGAATGTGAAAGATAAAAATAATCTAATCTAGTACTTAACGCAAGTATAATAGTTGTTATGACAAACGCACCAGCGCCCTTAATGGAATGCTGGTGCTTTGTTTATGCTCGCCAATCTAGATCGTGGATAGAATTAATTAATATATTAAATTTCCAGTGCTATTTAGTCTTTGCGTAAGCAATAGGTGAATACAGACTTGTGCCGGCGCTGTTGACCGCCTGTAACTTGTAATAATAGGTGGTATCTGCCCATAGGCCGGTATTTGTATAACTAGCGGCAGTTACTGTAGCGATATGGGTATAGGTTCCAGAAGACGAAGTTGCCCCGTAAATATAATACATATGAAGAAGAAACCACGTAAAGGTGGTAAGGTGATTCGTGCTTGAGCCCTAATGCAATTTAACACCGTGACCTTCCAGTTTAAAGGTGAGAAAGAGCTTTTTGATATATTTAGGAGAGCCTATGCTGAGTTAACCTTTCAAAGCGGTAAGCTAATCACAAAGTCTCAAAAGGGAATAAAAGAAATCTTCAT
>DHJG01000239.1:0-3313 GCA_002404215.1 Desulfosporosinus sp. UBA4726 | reverse complement strand
TGAACCGACGCTTTTAGGGCATGAAAAAGGCTCCTCCTAAAGAGAAGCTCTTATCACCGTTGATTTGATCCACATACATAGGGCAAGACTCTGGTATTCACCCCTTATCCTCGCTATCATACAGATGTATCCTTCTGTATGCTTTGGGGGTTATATTCATTTGTTGTACGAAGACACGATTAAAATAGGAGGGATCGGTAAAACCACATTCACTGGAAATTCGATAAGCAGGATAGCCAGTTGTTTCCAATAATTTGCAGGCATACTCAATCTTTAATTTATTTACATAATTTATATAGGTTACTCCTATTTCTTGTTTAAAGATGCGGCTGAAATATTGGGGATTCAAAAATACATTGGACGAGACCAATTGCAGGGATAATTTTTGTTTAAAGTTATCGTGAATATATTTTATTGATTTTTCAATAAAATATACCTCGTTGGTTTTTCGTTCCACAATTTCTTCGTCGGCATGTACTTGGCACGTCGCTACACTAGTCAACAGATCATGGAATACCTGTTTGAAAATGGACGGTTTAATAGGTTTGAGCAAATATTCCTGAACGCGGAGGCGAATTGCTGTTTGGGCATAGGAAAAGTCAGAACAGGCCGATAAAATCATAACACATGCCTGGGGAAGGAATTTTCTTATCTCCTGAAGGGCCTGTAAGCCATCCATTTCAGGAATAAGTATATCCATCACTATCATGTCCGGTCGATATTGTTTTGCCAATTTGACAGCCTGAATTCCACCTTCGCAAGTGATTATTTTATCTTTGGGGAGAAGCTCTTCGGCCACAATCAATTTAAGAAATTCCAATTCGAGTAATTCATCTTCCACAATTAAAACTACGCTCATCACTATCGCCTCGCATTGGGTTTGGTGGGAATCGAGATGGTGACGGTACTTCCGCTATAGTCTGATTTTGGGATTTTTAACCCGTAATCTTCTCCAAAATATCGTTTTAAACGTTTGTCCGTACTGCGAAAACCTATTCCCAGCTTATTGTCCGATTGTTGCAAACTTTGTAAGACTTCTTTAGGAAAACCATTCCCATTATCCGAGACAAATATTTTAATGTCATTCTTATATTTTTCTGCATAAATTTTAATCTTGCCCCCGTCCCTTTTAGGGGTAATACCATGGACAAGAGCATTCTCAACAATGGGCTGTATGATCATATTGGGTATTCGATGGGATTTAATATGATCTGAAATGTCGATGTCATATTCCAGACGATTTTTATATCTTATTTTCTGAATATAAAGGTATTTCTCGATATTGTCCATCTCAGCTCCGATAGTATGTAACTCGTCGTCTTGTTTTAAGTTGTACCGCAATAAATCGGAAAGACAGTAAATGAGTTCTTCCGTTGTATGGGATTTTTCAAAATAAGCAATGCGTGCGATAGAGTTTAGGGTATTGAACAGAAAATGCGGGTTTATCACTAGCGACATATTTTTCGCTTCGAGGTCAATAATCTTTTTTTCCAGCATTTCTTTTTCAATAGACAATCTTGCTATGGCCTTATCCGTAGTATCAATGCTTTGAGAAAAGTCATAGGCAATATTTTGGGTAATATGGTTGCAAATTTGCTCATGAATTTCAATTTTATTTTCTTCGGTAGTTTTTATCGCTGCAATTGATTTAGCAATAAATTCCGGTTCGAGTTTTTTATCCATTGCCATGGCCGTTATATCAATCAGATACTTCTGGTATTCACTATCAGTTGAATAGACCTGCGCTCCAACGACATAGCCTATGGTCTGGTTATTAATATTGACTGGCAAAAGAATGTTTTCCAGTCCGTACCGACAGATAAATCGATCTCCCTTACCTGGTTTTAATCTAGAAGTATAGTCTAGGCATATCCGAGTTTCATCTTCCTGACAAATAAATTTACAAAAATCGGGGGACGGATTAAACTCAAGCTGAATATTACCACTGGTATCTACCAACTGCAAAGAAAGATTGGATAGAGATAATAGTCCGCTATAGCGAGAATAAAGATTGGAATCCATTAAATCTTTTAATGTTTTGTCAGCTTTGTTCATGCTTTTCGCCAAAACTTCCTTTTCTATGATTGATTCTATTTTGCTAAGCTTGCCAATCTGCCCTAATAATAAAAAAGAATCAACCACTGTTTGTACAGTAGTTCAATTCAAAAAAAGTGGGGATATTAGTGGCAATTAGCTCCTGGCTAAATGTTGTGAAGTCTTCTCAAAAAAGAAGGCATCCGATGGGCAGGTGACCAAATTTCTTTAAGTTACTGAAAGAAAGAGAAGTCACAGATTCGGACGCATATTATTTTAATAATACAACACCATTCTAAGAATGTAAATAGGATTTAATCCTTGACCCCGACATAAACACAGGTATTATAAGCAGTTTCTGCAAATTAACGAATCTAGTACAGAAAAGACGGAGGCCAGAACCTCTCAAAAGAGGTTTTGGCCTTCGCCCTATAGCCTGTCTAGTGATTGATTATACTTCTTTCTTACCTCCGGGAAGCATCATTTCTACGTCACCGTGTGGGCGCGGAATGACATGAACGGAGATTAGTTCGCCAACTCGCTGAGCTGCAGCAGCACCAGCATCGGTTGCTGCTTTTACAGCACCAACATCTCCTCTTACCATAACGGTTACCAGAGCACCGCCGACTTTTTCGTAGCCAATCAGTTGAACGTTGGCGGCTTTAACCATGGCGTCTGCCGCTTCAATTGCTCCTACTAGACCTCTTGTTTCAATTAATCCTAAAGCTTCTGATCTACTCATTTTTTTTGCCTCCTAAATTTTATTTTACAATTGTTATTTTTGAATTTGCGAGCTGCATAGCATTCGCTTCTTCCGTGTCAATATGAAATTCAAGTGCCGAAGTGTTGTTGGCTCTTATGACGACATTCGAGTAAGTTCCACCCCGAATTCCATCTATTTGGATGGTTACCTGTTCTCCATCGGTTACGCATAAGTTTTTAGCATCTTCCAGGGTCATATGAATATGCCGCTGGGCAATCACAAGGCCTTTGGATAGAAGGATACTTCCTTTAGGGCCAATGAGAGTGATTCCAGGAGTTCCTTGCAGGTCTCCAGACAACCTCACTGGCGCGGTTATGCCAAGTTTGAAACAATCTGCCTGGAGTATTTCCACCTGGGATTCTCTTCGTGCTGGGCCGAGGATACGAACCCTTTCAATAGCCCCTTTGGGCCCGGCTATGATCAAGGTCTCCTTACAAGCATATTGCATCGGTTGAGACAAATCCTTCATTTTTGTCAATTGATATCCTGCACCAAACAAAGTTTCCAAATCTGCTT
>DHJG01000241.1:11831-20936 GCA_002404215.1 Desulfosporosinus sp. UBA4726 | reverse complement strand
CTTACGTTCGTTTAACATTTGTAAGACTGCAGGCACCTGTAGTTCTACGGGAAAATCATCACATCCTGCGGTAAGATCGATATGCCCTCCTGCTAGAAGGAACTGAATCCCTTGTTCAAGTAAGGAGTGCGTGCGGTTGATGTGTGTGGGCATAAATTGAGTAATAGGTATCTCAGTCTGCTCAAGGATCTCCCAAATTAGGTTCAATCCTCTCTTGCCCTCACCAACATGAAGATGGACTATTCCAGCTTTTCCTCCGAGCATTCCTCCCACTCGGGCTTCGGAAGCTAAACGCTCAAGTTCCGCGATTTGTGGTTGAGCCGAACGATGATCTGATATTGCGATTTCCCCGGCACCAATGATCTTTTCAATTAATGCCAAGTCTTGCTGCAACGTTGGTAACAGCGTCCGCGTAGGAACTTGATAGGCCCCACTGTAGGCAAACGTGGTTATTCCCTCAGCTTCAAGTGCTTGGGCCTTTACGAGTAGCTCTGACATGGTCCGGGATACAGAATCTGTCCCTAAACAACCGACGACCGTTGTTGTTCCTCCCCTTGTCAATTGAGAAAGTTTAATTTCCGGAGTTCTGGAAGCCGGGCCCGCTTCTCCTCCGCCTCCACATATATGGACATGGGCATCTATAAACCCAGGAACCAGGGTCTTACCTTGAAGGTCGATTACTTCCCCTTCTACATATTCGGGAAATCCCAAGTTTTGACCAATCACAGCGATAGACTTTCCAACAATCAGGACATCTGTATCCTTTACAAATTCCGGGCAATAGAGTTTTGCGTTCTTGATAAGTTTCCACACTCTGATCGCTACCTCCTAATAGGAGGTATGATACCCCAATTCTAGCCGAATATTCTCACTTAAAAAACCTTCTCTATGTTAAGGCAAAAACCCTTTATTATCCAGAGTATAAACCGAAAAAATTCTGAGCATTTCCTCTTTTAGATAAGCATAAGGTTAGAAGTAAACGATTCTTGGTTTTCTAACTTTGATTGTGGGGGATGACATGCCAAAAAGGACCTTTGTCTATGGAGCAACCATACTCTTAGGAGCAAATTTGTTGAACCGGCTGCTGGGCATGGCTTTCCAATATTTAATTATGAATAATATTGGCGGTGAAGCCTATGGATTATTTACTATGGTATTCCCGATTTACATGTTGGCTCTTGTTATTACGACAGCCGGAATTCCGCTCGCGATTGCCAAGATGGTCTCAGAAGAAGTATCCCTTGGACGTACCTTACAAGCACAGTCCATCTTCCGCCTTTCACTTTGGCTTCTCGGTATTTCAGGTGCCATCGTATCAATCGGCCTCTATTTCCTTTCTCCGTATATAGCTCATCGAGTTTTTCCTGATCCGCGGGTAATTAATGTTTTTCTGATTTGCACACCGGCGATTTTTATAGTCTCTATGTCCTCGGTTTTTCGCGGCTACTTTCAAGGATTACAGAACATGGTACCCACGGCAATAAGCCAGATTTGTGAACAAGTTGTCCGTGTTGCCGTCGGGTATACAGTCGCGACACGGCTCCTCCACTTCGGTGTTGAATGGGCTGCAGCTGGATTAGCTTTAGGAATGCTGGTCGGAGAAGTGGTGGGCTTATTAGCCATTATCCTTCAGTATCAATGGCTAAACTATAAATTCAAAGTGGAAGGGCCTAAACCTACTTATTCCACACGGCTCATCTTAAGCAAATTATGGCACCTTTCTTCCCCTGTAACGGTCGGGAGACTACTTTCCACAGGGTTATCTGCCTTGGACGCCATGCTAATTCCTATGCGTCTTCAGGTGGCCGGATACGGAGCGCGGGAAGCTATAACCTTATTTGGACAACTTGGAGGCGCGGCTTTTACATTACTTGCCTTTCCAAGTGTATTTACGTTTGCCTTGGCCACTTCACTTGTTCCGGCTATTTCAGAAGCAGCGGCCCGAAGACAATTTCATATCGTCCGGGCCCGTGGTGCTGAAGCTATTCGTTTAACGATACTGATAGGAATTCCTTGCCTAATTATCTTATTTTATTTTTCTCGGCCACTCACCGCAGTTTTCAAGAGCACACAAATTGCACCTGTTTTAAGGATTTTAGCCATTGGTGGCATCTTTTCATATATACAACAAACCACAACAGGAATTCTACAAGGACTCGGAAAAGTTCAGATTCCAGTCCTCAATTCCATTATTGCGGCTTGCCTTCGAATTCCTTTATTAATGTACCTCACCGGCCTTCCTCAATGGGGTCTTCGAGGAACGGCGTGGGCTTATACTCTTGGTTTTTTTATTACGGCGACTCTAAACCTTATGGCTATTTCCAAATATACCGGAATGCCCTTGGACCTTCAACGGTTCGTCCTTCAGCCCCTCAGTGGGGGGATTGCCATGCTTCTAGTTTTTCACTTCTTGGACCCGTTCTTTGGCGGACATATTGCAGGGTATCTGAGCGAGTTTTTAATTGGTTTAACACTATACAGCCTAGTGCTATTTTTTAATGGTGGGGTTACATTTTCGGACTTAAGACGGCTTCCGTTGATCGGAAAATATATGCCAATATAAAAATCATTTCCACCGCTGACGAATTTGCTCTCCCCATTGCCAATACGATAACCAAGTTGTCACAAGCCCAAAGATAAGAATCATAATCTTATAAATGAAGTAGACCTTTATAACCGTCAATAAGACCATCCCAATGGCTAAAAGCGCTGGGATTACAATGAGCTTAGAAACCTGCAAATTTTCTCTCTTTCTGAATTTAGGACCAGAAAAAATGAGAATGAAAATTATGAAATAGACTACAAATGTAACCATTATCATCCTATAACTTCCTCCGTTTACAAAAAGACATATTTCTACCCAGAATTTCAATACTATAAACTTCTCAATAAATGCGAATACTACAATTGTCCCTAAATACAGATGAGAGGAGATTCATTATGAGTCGAAAAAATCGTAACGGTAGTGATATTCTGCCCCGCTCTGTGTTAGATCAATTCAAATATGAGGTTGCGGATGAATTAGGCTTAAGCTCAAAAATCGAGTCTGAGGGATGGGGAAATATGACGTCTCGCGAATGTGGTCATGTGGGAGGTCGAATTGGTGGAAGTATGGTTAAAACTATGATTCGCAGGGCAAAAGAATCCTTAAAAGAAACATCTCTTTAATCAAATCCAACATAAAGGAGTACAGAATTTCTGTACTCCTTTATGTTGGATTTAATAAGTATGTGAGGCTCCAGCAGTGTAACGAAGATACTTCGACTCTAAGTTATATTATTTATTAAAGATAGTCTGCCATGACTGAAGACGTTCGAAATCTGATAAATCACTATGCATGGGGGTTATAGAAATATAATCCTCCTGTATTGCGCGTAAATCCGTATCAGCTTCAAGGTCTTGCGTTAAATTCCCACACTGCCAAAAATAAGTTCTTCCATGGGGGTCAATACGTCGTTCGAAGACATTTTCATAGACAGCTTTTCCTAGCTTTGTCACTTTAACGCCCTGCCACTCTATCTGAGGCTTGCCTGGAAAATTTATGTTCATTAATCCATTTTGATGGTGTTTTACAATAAAATCTAATTGCTCCGCCATATATGTTGCGGCTGGTTCGAAATTCAGGTACTCATAACTAGCTAGAGATAGTGCCATTGAAGGAACTCCAAGCAAAACGCCTTCCATTGCTGCAGAAACAGTTCCCGAATAAAAAATATCGGTCCCTAGGTTAGGGCCTTGATTGATACCAGAAATTACAAGATCAGGCTTAGCGATAAGCCCACCTTGAATTGCAAGTTTTACACAATCAGAGGGCGTTCCACTAACAGTGTATCCCTTTTGCTGTCCTTCGAGATTGTGCTCCGCTATAAATAAAGGCTGAAACAACGTTATGGAGTGCCCTGTTGCTGAACGTTGACCTTCAGGGGCAACAATACTAATGTCATGGCTTGTGTGCGATCTGAGGATACGATATAAAGTCTGGATGCCTAGTGCATTATAACCGTCATCATTGGTCAGTAAAATGTGCATACTATTCCCCCAAATCACTCCACTTCATAGACAGAAATCACCATGGTATCCTCTTTTTTGGTCAATCCAAACATTAGTCGATGCTCTCTTAAATTTTTATTCAGAAAATCCACAACCTTATAAAGTTCGCCATTCACACTAAGTCTCTGGGTTGCAATAAGTTCTATTTTCCCTTGACGATCCGTTGGATTCGTCTGCTGCTGGTCCATGATTACCTCTTTCTTAGCGTTTGTTCCCTTGTATCAGAGAAAATGCTTCAGCTCGAGTAGTACGATTGGACTTAAATATTCCCCGTACTGCAGAAGTTACTGTTTCTGCTCCTGCTTTCTTGACGCCACGCATCGTCATACACATATGCTCTGCTTCAATGACAACCAACACGCCAAGTGGATCTAGTACTTCCATTATAGAATCTGCGATTTGCGACGTTAATCGTTCTTGAAGCTGCGGTCTACGAGCAAATCCAGAGACTACACGAGCTAGTTTTGACAGTCCTGTAACCTTTCCTTTACGGGGGACATAAGCAACGTGAGCTTTCCCATAAAATGGAACAAGATGATGTTCACACATAGAGTAAACCGCAATATCCTTAATGAGCACCATCTCTTCATGATCTTCTACTGAAAATTGAACTTTTAAATGTTCACTAGGATCTTCATGCAGTCCACCAAATACCTCCGCATACATCCTTGCTACACGCTTTGGTGTATCCAAAAGCCCTTCACGTGTAGGATCTTCACCTATAGCCTCCAGAATCATTAAAACTGCTTGTTCAATTTTTTCTGTATCCATCCCCAAAATATTTCTCCCCCTTTTTTTAAGCCTCTCTGTTAAGTAATCTAAAGTTGTCCCATAATAATGTGTGTTTGAGGAATAACTCTAACATTGATTAGTTTCTGCAAAAACAGGCTTTGCCATTCTAAAAGTTGGTAAGGGTTAGGTGTATTAACACCTTGTGTTGTTGTTACAGGTTGAAGAATCGTTACTATGGATGGGTCAACTCTGGCAACCAAGTCACGAGCTTCTCGAAGATCGTTCAGGGTAGTTTCCACATGAACGACTATCTTGACAAACACTTCTTTTTGATGGCTATATCGCAGAAATGATTCATGAACATCCCAAAAGGTCTGGCCATTAAATGGTAACTTAATATCCATGCTGATCACATCAACCATCGGCAAAACATGCAGGAGTTGCTCTGGCAAGGTTCCATTGGTTTCAAGATAAATCTTCAAACCTTTTTGCTTTATAAGAGGAAATAAAACCATCAGTTCATTCGACCAAAGAAGGGGCTCACCTCCTGTGACACTCAGGGAGTGATGTTGTGAAAAATCATAGATTTGGAGAACCTCTAGAAGCTTATCTATAGGCACGGGATTTTCCATGACGTTAAACTGGTGTGAACCGGGAACTGTCTCTATTCGAAACTCTGGCGGTATCGTTGTCTCTGTATCACAATACGGACATATTAGGTTGCACTTTGGCAGGCGAAGAAAAATTTGTCTGACTCCGACGTAAGGACCTTCCCCTTGAATCGACGAGAAAATTTCTGTAATTGGTAATTTTAGCATAACTAACCTCTCTAGCAAATTGACTAACACTATGTATTTTACCATTATTATTTACAAAAGAACATAACCTATCAGAAACTATAATTCAATTGAGTAATGTAAAGAAAGAGAAGCGCTGTGCGCTCCTCTAGATTATGCTAATTTTAATGCTTTATTAAAACAATCAATTGCTGTATCATAATTTTCGATTTGGTCGTAAATAGTCCCTAACAAAGCCCATCCCGCTGAATGATGAGGGTCTATTTCCATAAGTTTGTTCAACCAATCAATTCCCTCCTGCCAATTCCCTTTGCGAGCTAAACAAACACTTAAATTGTAAAGAATGAGCGGATGGTTGGGTGCCAACTCTAAAGCTTCATGATAATACTCTTGCGCCTTTCTAACGCGCCCCAGATGAACCAAGGTATAGGCTAAGTTATTAAGTAGAATTGGATCATTCGAATAAATGTTTTTAGCGCGTTCTAACAACTTTAAAGCGTCAAGAGAGCGATCCTTGTTCTGATAGACAGCCGCTAAATTACTTAATGCATCATAGTGATCCGGTTCATACTTGAGAGTAAATTCATAATACTGAATTCCTTTTTTAACCTGACCGCTTTGGATATAACAGTACGCAAGCCTAGCCGCTATATCTGGGGTCCCTCCATAGCGTAATGCTTTATCAAAGCTTGTGCAAGCATCTGACAACTGATCTAAATGCAAATGCATTTCCGCCTTCATTTCCCAATATAATGATTGCCGTGGCCGAAGTTGACAACTACCTTGGAAACACCTTAAGGCTTCCAAATATTCACCATGATAGGCATAAATAATCCCAAGACGATAAATAGTTTCAGGGTTCTTGGGAGCTGCTCGCAGTGAATTGTCCAGAGCCCGAGTTGCCGCTTGCCAATCTCCTTGTTCTAAATAACAATCCGCGAGCAGGTCCCAATAAGTTGCGTTCTGAGGTTTTGTCTGAATTGCCTGTTCAATCTTTTCTTTAGCCTGGGGAATAAGTCCTTGCCCAAGATAACATTGCGTAAGCAAGTTGTTTATTTCCGCTAAATCGTCAATTTGGTCGCAACTCAATCCTTCTAAATAATCTCTGACTTCTTGATAAGCTTGGGCTTCTATTAAATAACGCGCCACCTTAAAACGTGGCTTAGGCGATTCCTGATTTAATAAATCCACCCAATTCCGAATAGCCTCATCTCTCTTACCTATCCGATGATGCCATATGGCTTGAAGAGAATTCCAGAGATTTAAATTTTTGAGAGATGACCTTTCTTGTTTGACTTCCGAGGTCAAAGGTAGAGACATAATCCTCGCCCCTTTTTACTTATTTTACCAATCCTTCTCCCTTCGATACGCTATCACCTTCTCGTTATTCCTAAAATCGAACGTCAAATGCCTTTTAATTGCGCGGTAATTCTCAAAAATATGTTGCTGTATCCGCTTGCCTCGTCAGATTTCAATCTATACCAGCCTTCGTTCTTTATTATCTTTCATAAAATATTTAAGGTAATACTTACTTTGTCCGTCACATACGCCCCAAATAAAGAAAAAAAAGAGGCGCTGTTACAGCGTCTCTTCACAATTATGGCAATATCCATAAAACTTCAAATCATGGTCCATCACTTTGAACTGATTTCGTTTATTGATCACAGCTTCAAGTGACTCTAGTAGATCATCATCAAATTCTGATACATTTCCACAACGCAGACAAATTAGGTGATGGTGATGATGTTCGTCTTTTCTACTAAACTCATATCGACTTCGTCCATCACCGAAATCATTCTTTAATAAAACACCAATTTCCGCCAATATGTCAAGTGTACGGTAAACTGTTGCCAAGCCAATTTCAGGGTTTTGGTGTTTAACCAGCATAAAGACCTCTTCAGCGCTTAAATGACGATCAATATGTTCCAGAAATGTTTGTAATATTGTCTGACGCTGGGGTGTTAATTTATAGGAGTGATTGCGCAACAAACTACAGATACGTTGAAACATTTTCTGTTTATCCACCCCTAGCCCTCCTCTATTTATTACCATTTATATATCAAAAAATTACTCCTTTGTAAAGGCCCCGTGGAAATTAGCGATCAAATACCTCATACATGGCAAACTTTAAGTAGTCTGTTTCTTCACTCCCCAGAAGCACAGGATGGTCACTTCCAGCTCGCCTGAATTCGACAAGCCGCAATACTTTATGGGCATCTATGGCAGCATCTTGGAGCATGTCCACAAATCGTGCAGCACTCAAATGGTGCGAACATGATGCTGTAACTAAGATCCCACCATTACGAACCAATTTCATGCCCTGCAGATTAATCTCCTTATAGCCTCGCACCGCTCCTTCTATGGCCTGACGGTTTTTGGCAAAAGCAGGAGGATCAAGAATGACAATATCCCATAGTTTTTTCTCTTTCACCTGTTCACGCAAGTAATCAAAAGCATTAGCCGCCACAAATTCAGTACGATGAAGAAATCCATTAAGCAGTGCATTCGCTCTAGCCATATCAACAGCCTTCTCTGAGATATCTAAACAAGTTACTTTCTTTGCTCCGTAATGACAGGCATGTAACATGAACGAACCGGTATGGGAAAAACAATCCAACACCTCGGCACCATCCCAAAAGGGATTTTTTATTACTTTCCCTTTTGCATCTCTAGGATACCCCTCCCCATCTACTGTGATACCATGGCGGGTTCCCCACCCTGTCATTAGAGGCTTCAATGCTGCCCTATTTTCTCGCTGATCAAAGAAATAGCCTGTTTTCTGACCCTCAGCAACATCCACCAAAATGCTAAGTCCATTTTCACGTACCGTTACTTTAGTATCAAAAGGCTCACTCACAAAGCCTTCTCTTTCTTCGAGACCTTCCAGCCGTCTTACAGGGACATCACTTCGCTCATAGATTCCACGAGGATTAAAAATCTTAGTGATCGCATCATAGACCCATTGACGGCGCAATTCTATTCCGAGGGAAAGAATCTGGACAACTATGACATCTTCATATTTATCAATAATTAACCCTGGCAAAAAATCCGCTTCACCGTGGACTACCCGACACGATGTGACGTCCGCTAACCACTTTCGGCGCTTCCAAGCTTGCTCTATTTTAGTCTGGAATAAGCTTTCATCCACTTCGACTTCAGAATAGGATACCACACGTATGATGAGTTGAGATAACGGATTATAAAATCCCTGGGCCAGAAAATGTCCCACGTGATTAACAATATGTATTATATCCCCACCCTGAGGCTCCCCTTCTATCTTTTCAATTTCACCGGGAAACACCCATGGATGGCCTTGTTCTAGTCTTTTTTTACGATTTTTATTGAGAAATGCTTTTGCAATGGTCACTTAGTCTTCCTCACTTTCCGGTCAACCTTTGGTATAAGATGGACATCGTTACTAGAAATATACCGTGAAATTCGACAAAAAGGAAGCTTTTTGCTTCCTTTTTTTGTTTTCGTTGTTATTATAGCAAATCTTCTTCTAATACCATCCCGGGTAAGGGTA
>DHJG01000241.1:7468-11718 GCA_002404215.1 Desulfosporosinus sp. UBA4726 | reverse complement strand
ATATGGTGCATAGCGAGGTGTCGCTATAGTTCCTAGACCAAAACCCAAAGCAAAG
The DNA here is from genome assembly GCA_002404215.1 of Desulfosporosinus sp. UBA4726. Taxonomy (GTDB): domain Bacteria; phylum Bacillota; class Desulfitobacteriia; order Desulfitobacteriales; family Desulfitobacteriaceae; genus Desulfosporosinus. The sequence continues at coordinate 11,663 of DHJG01000241.1, read as the reverse complement.
GGAAGAAATCCAAACCCAAACATAAAAGCAACTCCTTCCTGAGATTACAGATATTTTTTCTCTAATCTATTATATGTAATATTATTCCATTTTTGTGAAAAGAAAACTTGGCTATTACCCAACCCTCAACAATAGCCCTATTGAATAGTATAAAAAGACCGCCCACTGAAAAGGACGGTTGAGATGGCAAACAATATAATAACGTATGTCTTAAGAGAGACGATCCCGTAGAATATCTACAACTTCATCCGCACTTCGACCTGCTGCATTAATGACAGGCATGCTTATAGACCATTCAGGAGCCAAATTATCCGTTCCATCCCCTTTAACTACAACAGCTTGAACATTATGCAAGGTCTGATTTTCTAAAGGCATCGTTTTAAATCCGGCATCATGAAGTGCTCGAGTAATATTTGCGAGTCCATCTTCGACTGCTACCATTTTATACATTTATTTCACCCTCCTCAAAGTATTTCTATTATTCCCCATAAAGTTCTAACTATACCGGATCAATTTCACTTAAAAGTCATAGCTCTCTTTGAACCAAATCTGATAATCTAGCGATAAAAGTGGATTTTGAATTTGTAGTTGTGGTGACGGATCTGGAAACACAGCTTCTACGTAGCACGTCATTACACTCTCGGTTTCTACAGACATCCGAATAAGATTTCGTTGGGGAGGCGTCCTCTGCATAATAAGGGCATATTTTCCAGATGGTTGTTTTAGTCCTTTCAATTGCAATTTCCTAGGAAGTTTAGACATCGGTAAAAACTCATCAGTTTGAACTTCAAAGGGCTGATCGCTTTCTAATTCGACTCTAATAAAATAAGGTTCGTTAGTATAATTAAGCTTAAATGATACATCAAGGGTACGTTTTGAATTATTCATTCGTTCACTTACGGATGTTTCGACAACTATGGGTGGCTTTTCTTTGAGTGTAGGAACATAAATACTATTCCCTTCCTGAGCGTTTAGGTCTTTCACTAATTGGCTCGGCAGGTTTTCGTCGGAAAAAACATGTACTAAACCATTGCTATTCGACCATTCTTCTCGAACAGTGACTGCCTGTGGGTAATCTCTAGTGTAGTTTGGTACTAACCCTAATGTTAAAATGAGTATACCTGTGACTAGTAAAGCAGGTTTACGCGAACGATACAGTTGCTTTTGCCAAAATTGTTTTTTTCTGCTGGCGACGTGTAAAGCCGCCACAAAAAAGGGAACAAGTAGCAAGCTATAGATTCCAAGGAAGATTAAAAAGTGTTGATGAAACGTTTGGTAAAAGTTGATCCACTGTTCTGAATTTAAGAGTTCAAAGTGCAACCGATAGATAAAATAAGGACTGATCAGAACGAGGAGAATGCTTGGCACAAAAAACAGCAAATCCATGCACAAGAGCCAAAATACAAAGGGGAAAGCAATGTCTATACGAATGAGCGTCAGTAGAAAACTGGCACCAAATAACAGTATTACTCCAGCAAGCCAATAGGACTCCGGGTCCCTAGCTATAGGAAGCTTATAAAACCAACTTGCTAGGATGATGAAAAAACCTAAAGCAATTCCTATACGTGCTCCTAAGAAGAGCGCAGGATAAGCGTACCATAGAAACTGAATCTGTTTAAGCCAATGCCAAAGAAGTTCACCAATTCCACTTAAACCCACTACAACTATGCTAAATATGAGGGTAATCCCAAGAACCCCTAGAGCCTTTTTCCAGATTAAGTTATGCTTATCCATTTTTTTGTAAAAACGGATCAAAACCCAACCCGTGCAGATAAACGTTATAAAAATAAAAATACGAATTCCGAAACTCGATAGGATAAATATGTTATTACCAAGCTGAAAAGGCAAATATAGATCATCCCAGACAACGGGTCCCAGTTTATCCAACTTCACATTTTTTATTAAAAGATGGGTATAATCGCCGACTTTCTGCATTCCTTCGAGAGAGACGCGATCCAATCGGTCTTCAGGTCGATGAAAATATCCAGCAGGTCGCCCAGAAATACCCAAACCAAGGGCCGGAATGCCTTGGTCTAAGAAGGAGCTGAAATCGCTTCCCCCCCCTTGTGAACTTTCACGGGTCATTGTGATGAAATCACGACTAAGATGAAAGGGAAGATGACTTTCACGTGCTAAAGTTGTGACTTGCTTAATTAACTCTGGCGGAGCAGACTTTTTGCCTGCCGCATCGATCTCCATCGGGGTTCCAACCATGTCGACATTGAGCATCCAGCGAACGGCTGATAGGTCTGCTTGCGCCGTATAGAACTGCGAGCCAACGAGCCCATATTCCTCTGCTCCGAAGAAGATTAGTTGATAGGTCTCTTGATGAGGTTCCTTGCTCAGTACTCTAGCAAGTTCTAGCAAAACTCCTACGCCTGAGGCGTTATCGACCGCCCCAGGTGCATTTAGATTTGCTGAATCGTAATGGGCTCCAATAACAATTGTGTCAGGAAGTGTTCCTGGTAATTCGGCAATAATGTTCTGACTATTAATCAGTTCCACCTGTTGTTCCAATTGCAAGGCTGATGCTTCTCGTACAACAACCTTACTAAAGGGCTGTTCTCGTACCTTCCAGCCATTTTGATTGAGAACATAATTAATATACTGAGCTGCCTTCAACTCTGACTTACTTCCAGCAGGTCGAGGCCCAATTTTTTGCACAAGATACTTCACATGCTCATACGCTTTCGCCCCAGAAAAACCAGGTACAGAATCATCTGCAATCGGAGTAGCATAAATTTTTGTAGGAAAAAGAGCTGGAATTGTAAGAAGGCTTAGAATAACCACAAATACGATCACCATAGATTTGAAATACTTCATAAGTCTATGCCCCTTCACAGTATTAACTCACTTTGCCCATATTCATAAAGAAAACTTGGCTAGCGCCAATCCTCAGGCGCCGGCTAAGGATGACCAAGTGTCTCTATAGACTTAGGATGGCGAGAAGAGACCGCCGGCGGTCGCCTTAGTTTCGCTTATACCAACTGAGTTATGCTACCCGAAACTTACTTTCTGTATAGGTATGAAAAACTTCTTAGGGTTATGTCTCAAAATTGGTTTGGCACTCTGTCCATATATGGTATAATATAGACAATATTTTTAACTTGGGAGAATTACACGCCATGTCAAAATGGAAATCCGTCTTTCCTACCCTTTTAGTATTGTTTTTTAGTTTGTTGTTATTAAGTGGTTGTTCCTTTAAACTTCCTAAATCGCAAGAAAAGGTCACGATCTCCAACCTGCCAGCTGAGGCGCTTTTAATCGATAAGGATGCCATCTATAATCGGACGTTAAGCCTCATAGAGTCCGCACAAACTTCGATCTACGTTCAACAAGCAGAGTTTGATGACCCAACGCTTATTCAGCTTCTTCTTACTAAAGCTCGTTCAGGAATAGACGTCCGTATTCTTTTAGACCAATGGCAGAAGGTCAACCGGACAACACTAGATCAACTTAAAGCCCAAAATGTATCTGTTCAGTTTTATCCTGCACAAAAAGGGCAAATCGACCATTCCAAATACTTAGTTGTGGATCAAAGCCGAGCCCTCATTTATGGTCCACCTTGGACTGCTGATGGGCTTCAAGCCCATGATCTTGCCGTAGAGTTATCGGGAAAATCAACTTGGAAAGCCGCTAATTGGTTCTCAAAGGATTGGGAATTCACGACAACGCTCCCCTTGACTGTACCCAAAACATCTCCTCTACCAGAGGATAATAACGTTTTATCCACCAATTCCACTATTAAGCAGCAGCTTACAGAACTAATTTCAGGAAGTACAAAATCCATTTGGATAGAAATCTCGGAAATCAGCGATCCCGATCTGGTACAGTCCTTAATTGATGTTGCCGCGAAAGGGTGTGACGTACGCCTAGTTCTTGATCGATCAGCGGCTAATAAAACGCCCCTAGAAACGTTAAAGAACAAAGGCATAGATATTAGGTATTACCCGAGTCAACCAATGCTAGGGATGCACTTAGCTATTTTTGACAATACGTCGTTCATTTTAAGCAGTTCAGCATGGACCCATTCTTCGTTTGTCACCAACCATGAATTTTCACTTACCGTCCCTTCCCCTACTGCATCTGCCAAATTAAGCGCGATGTATAAACAAGACTGGGAAAAAAGTACTGAATAACAAGAACGAAAATTTTAACCCTAAAAAGATAAACTAAAATAGGTAGTTAAAAGGGA
>DHJG01000241.1:3705-7341 GCA_002404215.1 Desulfosporosinus sp. UBA4726 | reverse complement strand
TCCCTTTTAACTACCTATTTTATTAGGTCACTCTCTTGGTTAGTTAACTCCAATGCATCTAAGTGCTGGCAATCCCCGATGATTCTCGGCATCCATTGCTGTCCATCTATTTCAAATATATTTAATGCTGTGTTATGTTGCCATGGCGTTTGAGCCCAATCATGAATATCAAAACCTAAGGCTTTCGTCACCAATAACTTTAAGGTTATTCCGTGGGTTACAAGACAAACTGTTGCTCCCGAATGGAACTTTATGATATTTTCCATAAATTTCCACGATCTTTCCAGAACCGTTTTCATGTTTTCTCCGCCGGGAGTGGTGACTAGATGGGGTTCGGAGTCCCAAATCTTAAAGATATCCGGATAAGCTTCCCTAACCTCTTGCCAAGTACGCCCTTCCCACTCGCCAAATGAAAACTCTCGAAGCGCAGGATTAGTGAATATATTGGTAAGCCCAAGCTTACGACGAATTTCTTCTGCTGTGCCAATTGCTCGAAGAGAATCACTGGAATAGATATACTGGATTCCTTCGTCCCTTAACCTGTCAGCTAAAGAACAAGCCTGAAGTATCCCCTTGCCGGTAAGCGGAGAATCCAAGCCGCCTTGAACTCGCCCTTCAACGTTCCATAAGGTCTGGCCATGACGCGTTAGTATGATCCGTGTCATCAATACACCCCTTATAAGTAACTTAGCATTTTACATTCTGAAAACAATAGGGGTAAGGATGATAATCCCTACCCCTCCCCAGCTTGCCGTAAGACTCCAGGTTTCTGACCCCGCTCTCGCAGGTGGGCACCTAGTTCAAACGTTCCAACTTCCCTAATAAAAGGGCCTGTTGTAATAGCTTGGCATTCAGCTCCCTTGTCACATAATAGGATCAAAACCAAGATAATCTATACGCACAACCCAGGATATGTTTATATTATATCACTACAATACAAAAAAATCGATATTAAATGCTTGGAAATTATCGTTTACGTATTTTGTCCTCAATTTCTGCAAGACGATCTTGAAGTAAGGCAATCGCCATCTCTTGATTACGTATACGCCGCCGAAGATGATCTACAAGGTGAGTCAGTTCGTTGACGTCTTCAGACATTGATGATTGACCTGTTCCAGATACCTTTTGTTCGTCAATTAAACTCTCTGAATTTCGTGTTTCATTAGATTGAGCCTGTGACGATTTTTCCCCTAAGTCCGGCGTGGCCAAGAGATAACGAAAACGCGCATATCTCGAGTTGCGTCCAGGATGAACTTCAATCACTCCGTCTTCAGCCAAAGCTTGAATGGCACGTTTTAAAGTAACACTTGCAGTTCCTGTCTCCCGTTGAATATCTGAGTATGCTAATTCAAATTCCTTCCCTTGATACATGTTAGAAATCTTGTCGAAAAATTCGACAAATTTTCGATGGGTTTTTTCCTTTAATCTCAATGCAAGTCCATCCTTTCAAACCAACTAGTAAATTACTTAAAATTATTTACATTATATCAAATTTTAAGACATTTACTACACTGCAATTTAATTTATTATTTAATCTTATTTTTTTTATTAACGTTAAATTCATTTATCACCATAAAGTTTTTGAATAACCTCATCTGATAAACCAAATGTATGCTCAGTTGCTGGGAAATGACTTAGTTTAACTTCATCATGAAATGACTTAATAGCTTGGACTGCGTCCTGCCCAAGTTGAGCATATTGTTTAACGAATTTAGGTTGAAAACGCTCAAAGAGTCCCAAGATATCATGAAACACAAGAACTTGTCCATCACAATCCAGTCCCGCACCTATCCCGATAGTAGGGATTTTTAATTCCGTTGAAATTTGATGAGCTACCTGCTTTGGCATTAACTCAAGAACAAGTAGAAAGGCCCCAGCTAGTTCTAGTGCATGAGCATCTTTAACCAACTGCTTGGCACTCGATAGATCTCGCCCCTGGACGATATAACCGCCCAGTTGACTTGCCGTTTGGGGAGTTAATCCAATATGTCCGACAACGGGTATCCCAGCTCGCGTAAGAGCTTGAACAATATGAACAACATTTTGTCCACCTTCAAGTTTTACGGCATCCGCTCCCCCTTCTTTGATGAGTCGACCTGCATTCATCAAGGCCAGATCAGATGTCGCATAACTCATAAATGGCATATCTGTAATCAAAAACGTTTGCATCGCTCCCCGGCGAACCGCTTTGGTATGATGCAGCATTTCCTCTATTGTAACAGGAACAGTTGAATCATACCCTAAGACCACCATTCCCAAAGAATCTCCAACAAGAATGGTATCTACTCCAGCTTCTTCAACCCATCGAGCAGACGGATAATCATAAGCCGTTAACATGCTTATTTTCTCACTTGTCTGTTTCATCTTCCCTAATTCTAGAATTGTCTTCCTCATTTTAATTCCTCCTTGCTTTTACTTACTAAGACTTTTAGAAACAACATACCAGTCATATTTTAATGACTTGAGGCATAGGTTGTAATCAATCAGAGGAGGGATAACCCATGTTAAAATCCTTTCAGTTTAGCTTAATTCTAAAAGGAATTCTCTTGGCGGCCATCATAGCAATGTTATTGTCTCTGGGATTCGGTCTCCTTCTCGCCTTCACGTCGTTCCCTGAATCTGATCTATCAATCAACATTATCTTCGGCACAAGTATTTTAGTCGCAGCCTTTATTACAGCTCACCAAGCAGGCACAAAGGGATTGTACTACGGCTTGGCAGTAGGGTTAGGATTTATCGTTCTGGTACTCATCCTATCCGCAATTTTCTGGTCAGATACTCCATCTTGGCTAAGAATGGGTGAGAAGACCATCTTAGCACTAGTTTCTGGAGGAGTAGGCGGAATCATCGGAGTACTTTTTCATCGAACCTAACGAACTCTAGTATGCCCTCTTGGTAAAGGCTAGAGAAACCCCAAAGTAGGATTTGTCGATCTAACTAAAAAGGCCTGAGAATTCTTTTATAATTCTCAGGCACTTTTTATAAAACTGCCTTACTTTGCCGGTCTCTCCATAGTCTCCAAGCTAAGAGTAATAGGGCAATACCCACAGCCGCCATACTACTCCATTGCGCTGCGGACCAGTTGAATAAAAATCGTGGGCTATCCCCTCGAAGACTCTCTAAAAAGAATCTAGATAGATTATATAATACCATGTAAGCTAAAAAGATCATGCCTGATGGCCATTTTCTTAGTCTCAAGATTACGAGAAGGGCAAAGATAATGACGTCCATTTGCCCTTCCCAGACTTCGGCTGGCCAAAGTGGTTGATTCCCATATGTATCACGAGCAATTGTACCAACGGGGTAGATAATTCCGTAATCTCCTCCTGTTGGACCACCAAAAGCATCGCCATTCATAAGATTAGCATCCCTACCGATCGCCTGAGCCAAAATAAGCCCGGGCGCCACTAAATCAGCAATTTCCCAGAAAGGCAACTTCTTTTTCCATACGTAAATACCTCCAACCAATAAGGCCCCTACAACGCCCCCTTGAATGGACAACCCACCATGCCAGATCGCAATAATTTCGCCAGGATATTTCCTGTAGAATGCCCAGTCGAAAAAAAACACCTGCCAGAAACGGGCACCCAGTAAACCTGAGATAAGTAAGATCGGCGCTAAATCCATTATGAAATC
>DHJG01000241.1:0-3613 GCA_002404215.1 Desulfosporosinus sp. UBA4726 | reverse complement strand
CCAAGAATGAAGGCCAGCGCGAAAAGTGTCCCGTAGGCCCTTAAAGGAAAACTTCCGATGTAAAACCAATACTGATGCATTACTACCTCCTACGATTAACGAACTTAGTTCCCTGATTTTCACTTATCAAGATATTAGTCGTTTTAGCTTTATTTCTTATATTATATCCTGAATGAGAAGGGGGCTCAAGGGCTCACCTAAGCTTAACCTCTATCCAAAGACAAAATTTTCTTACATTATGCTTTCAGAAATTCATATTTTTTGACAATAAGATAAAGGATCCGATGACGAACATCAGATCCTTTATCTTATAAACTGTTTAGTTTTGTGAAAAATCCTTCATACTGAGGCCCAGTTATCGCTGCCTCACGCTCTTTTTTACCAGTCGGTTTCTGAACTGTTTGGAAATACCTAGAATGTTTCTTTTTAGCTGATCCAGCATCGGACCACAATGTAACCACTAACGTAGCAATTGCAATTAGTACCATTAAGCCTTCTAACATTATTCTACACCTCCATTACTATTTTATGGTGTATGGCGCTATTGTCAAGTGTTTTTATTCCCAAGCCGCAATCAGACGGTCACCGGGATGTAAAACCGTCGTAAATTCAGCCATTTGCCCATTAACACTTAGTTTTAATGTTGATCCTGGAAGCATAGGTCCTGGGAACTTTACATAGGGCAAAAGATCTGACAGGATTGGCATTTGCTTATATCCATCCACCCTCAGCTCCATTCCATCCTTCAATGGTTCGTCTCTGGACAGAGGACGCCCCCGAAACGTAATGATGGTTTCTTGAGGAGGGTATTCGAGTTCTATCCCATTTACAAAGAAACTGAGAGACTTAGGTTGAAGTTCTAGCTCACCCACTTTAATCTGCATTGTACGAACCTCTATGGAATCCCCTTCCTGGATCTCACAATTTCCCGCTATCTCAGTGCCATTGAGTAAGATTTTATGATTTAAATCAAAAGCATATATATCTCCATTGACGCGAATCGTTAGCTCTTCTTTTTCCGGCAAGTTATGACCCTTTTGTTTCAATAGATTGCTCAAGTCATCATTTGAAATGTACGTTATTTTATATCCATCAAGAATTTGATCTGTTTTACAGACCAAATGATGATCCACAAAGACTTGAGGGACATAAATTTCGCGTTGCCCGTTCCAAAAAATCCATTTTACCTTTTCAGAAGGCAACACCTCTTCGAAGCATGCTTGGGCATCTTTACCGGGCTCGCCAGGGATAAATGCAATTTCATCTCCCGCTCTTAAAGCTTGATCTATCTTGCCAGGCTTACAATTGACCGACAACTGTGCAGGGCTTCCCAGAGTACCTTTAATGACCCTCATTTCGCCATTCCATTCAAAGGTCAAGGCCAGTCCTGGCTTACCAAAAAAAGAACGAGGTTGTATCCCTGCAGCAAGTAAGGCCTCAGCAACTGTCGTTAATTGTAATTCAAAAATTGGTACAGGCATACTGTTCACAGCTACAGTATAATATTGGAGCCCGTTTCCTTCGAGAGCGGCTATACCAATTCCGATAGGGGTGACACTTTCCGGTCCCTTTAAGCTTTTCTCCCCAAAAATATCCCCTAATCTTTCTCTGACTTGAATACCAACTCTATTCTGAGGAATTTCTAGAGTCTCAGCCAACATTTCTGAAAGCATGGGAGTTAAACTTCCTCCACCAATGAGTATAATGGCTTGTGGTACCTCATTGTTGAGATTCAGAATTTCCCTAGAAATACTCTCGGCCAATTTTCCAACCACAGGTTTAATTATAGTTAGAACTTCTTCCTTTTTTACAATAACTCTAGCTCCGAGGAAATCCGTAAAGTTCAGCTGATTTCTTTTATTTAATTCTCGTTTGGCTTTTTCACCCACCTTGAAATCGAGCAAATAATGTGAACAAATTGCCTCAGTGACCTCATCCCCCGCCATCGGGACCATTCCATAGGCAAAAAAAGACCCATTCCGTGTCAATGCAATATCCGCTGTTCCAGCCCCAATATCGACTAAGGCCAGATTAAGACGTCTCATATTTAATGGAATAGCTGCCTGACCCGCGGCAATGGGTTCCAACGTCAGACTTGTCATTTCTAGGCCCACCCGTCCCAATACAGCCAACAAGCCATCGACGACAGTCCGAGGTAAGAAGGTCGCTATGACGGATACCTTAGCCTCTTTCCCCCGCTGCCCAATGAGATTAGCGATTTCTTCGCCCTCATTCCATCGGGCAATTGGGTTATATCCTACACAATGGTAGCTTTGTGAATCATCACTAGTTGAAGATTGTAGCTGGCGAAGGGCTTGATGAACTGCTTCTAATTCTAAGCCTAATACTTCCTCCCGTTCCCAGCGCACCGGAAAAGGTTCCTTACGTTCAGCAATTGCAATCTCTGTCCTTAAGGCCCGCCCTGCAGCCGCCACAGCAACCTGTTTTAATGGTTTACTTAACTTTTTTTCCAGGATCTCCTTGACCTTTATAACAGCTAAAGCAACTTCATCAACATCATGAACTTGACCATCATACATAGCGCGCTGCCGATGCTCTGTGTGAGCACTGGCCAAAATTTCATACCCCTGTTCTTTGCTCTTAGTCATCACAAGCCCCATCACCATACGGGTGCCAATATCTAATGCAAAAATAGGTTCCACTTGTTTCACCTCTCTTTGGGTCAATTCGACTCATATCGCCTAAATTCCTTCTATTATCTAAACAAACCCCCATATAGAGGTTCAGCGAAGACTAAAACAGGGACCGTATGGAAACTAAGTTTCGATACAGTCCCTTTGGGAAGGTAATTAAGGCTAAAGTCCTACGTCCAATTTACTTGATTATCCCTTAACGAAAACTTTAGCAGGTTTACGACTTGGAGGATCCAGTTCTACCTTAGGATAACCAACAACTAAAGTAGACACCAGTTTGTAGTGATCAGGTATCTTGTATTCTGATTTAAATTTCTCTGTATCACAGACATGTTCAGCAAATCCAATCCAACAGGTACCTAAGCCATATTCCATAGCAGCATTCATAATATTACCCGCTGCCAAAGTGCAGTCGTAAACATTCCAGTGAGAGTTAACATCACCATATATAAGTAATACACATGGTGCATTATTGAAAATATGAAACTTTTCATTCTTAAGCCAGTCCTCATATTGCTGGAAATAAGGATACTTTTCAAGACTTTGGAGCAGATGTTTCTTTGCTTCATCTGATAATCTCTTCATTTCGTTCTTGTCAGTTATAACAGCAAAACCCCAAGCCTCATTTCCTGAACCAGTAGCAGCTTTTGTCCCGAGTGTAATCAATTGACTAATCACATCCGATTCTACTACCTTATCTGTAAAGGCTCTTATACTCCTTCTGTTATTAATGCAATCACAAATATTCATAAACTTTCTCTCCATTCCTATATTTTTTTTAAAAAGTGTTACTTCACAAGTGCTTAATCCAGCGCCTTTATTTTATCACCAGAAATATGCTGTAATCAACACCCAAAGCTACAATCATGATAAACCCGAAAATTTTACGTTCCGAGGGGCTCGAAGCACTTTTCGGACAACCATTAAGTTCCAAATGATAATGACCAGAACGTTTTAAT
>DHJG01000133.1:2346-4131 GCA_002404215.1 Desulfosporosinus sp. UBA4726 | reverse complement strand
GAAATGGCACGATCCATTCGAACGGCTAGGGAAAATTGGCGTGGAAAACATATAGAGGAAAATACCTTCGCATAACACCCATGATAAGAAGACGATCAGTTCTTATACCTGCCTCACAACTGAAAACAAAAATAGAAAGCACAAGCAAACGAACCGAATGAACGGGTTGGATGCTTGTGCTTATTTAAATAGCCTGCCAAAAGAGGTTTCTAAAACAGGACCGATTTACTCAAATTCGATGATCCATCCTTCCGGAGCCTCTACTTCGCCACACTGAATACCTATTAGATGGTCATAAAGCGTCTTTGTAACTGGTCCTACCTCGGTTTCGCTGTTAAAGATGAATTTCTTCTTACCGTTGGTTAGGCTGCCTATGGGAGAGATGACTGCGGCTGTACCGCAGGCACCTGCTTCTGCAAACTCCTCCAAGTTGTTGATATAGACGTCTCTTTCCTCCACCTGCATACCAAAGACCTTCTCAGAAATATAAAGCAGAGAGTTTTTCGTTATACTGGGGAGGACCGATGGGGACATTGGAGTGACAAATACATTGTCCTTGGTAATGCCGAAGAAGTTTGCAGCGCCAACCTCTTCGATCTTCGTGTGGGTTTTAGGGTCTAGGTATACGCAATCAGTATAGCCTTCCTGGGCAGCTAATTCATGGGGCAAGAAGCTGGCCGCATAATTCCCGCCCACTTTGACTGCTCCGGTTCCATAGGGTGCAGCCCTGTCGTACTCGGAAACCACCAATTTGATCATGGACATTCCACCTTTATAATACGGTCCGACTGGTGTGACGAAGATACAGAAGATATATTCCGGAGCCGGTCTGACGCTGATGTTATCGCCAACGCCAATCACAAAGGGCCTTATGTATAGTGTCGCGCCAGAGCCATACGGAGGAACAAACTCCTCGTTGGCTTTGACGGCCAGTTTAACGGCTTCAATAAATTTCTCTACCGGAACCTCTGGCATGAGAAGTCTCCTACAGCTTTCCTGCATGCGCTTCGCATTCTGGTCGGCCCTAAAGAGTCCTATGGTTCCATTCTTTCTTCGATAGGCTTTCAAGCCTTCAAAGCACTGCTGGCCATAGTGAATTGCAGTGGAGCTCATACTAATGGTCAAAGTGTTTTCCTTGACCAGCTTTCCTTCATCCCAGGCGCCATCCTTCCAGAAGGACACATAATTTGCATTGGTTTTGCTATATGAGAATCCTATATTTCCCCAATCGAGATTTGCAGTATTCGACATCAGATTTCCTCCTTGGTTTTCCATAAAAATTTTTTAAGTTTGCATTAAGCTATTATACATAATATCACAGGGCAGGCAGTGCTGCAGCATTGTTAGGATTATTTGCATTTGTCATTGGTGCAATAGTTGCCCCACTCGTAGGCCTTAACACCGAGTCAACACGCGAAGCACCTTGTTCTTAAATGAAGTCCCGCGAATCTCGCGAATTCATTCGTGAGTAGTTCAAAGAAAACGGGGCAAGATGCAAATTAACGATTAAAGAGCTTGAATGGGAATACGAGAATTGGTTTAACTCATTTGGAGAAAGCATAGATTCTTCTAAGAATGAGCTTCAAAATGAATTCCCCTTAGCTCAATGCATAGGGTGCCAAAATAGTATCATTGCTTATGTAGACGGGGACCGCATGCGGTTCGTTCCCGTTACCCTCATTTAATTTCAGTAAATAAGATTGGTCGCCTGTTTAATATCATATTCACGAAAAACGCATTCGACTAATAAAAGCAAGCGTGGAGCTTGCTTTTATTAGTCGAATG
>DHJG01000133.1:0-2093 GCA_002404215.1 Desulfosporosinus sp. UBA4726 | reverse complement strand
TGCAGGGAATTACAGATAAATAGAGAATTTAGGCAATATAAAGAACGCGCAGCTTCCACTTGATTAATATCGAATTATTGAGTTCAGTTTCCAACTAAACCTTATCATGCTCCTCAAGGATGATAAGTTGCAAACACAGGCTGGAAGCATTGCTTCCAGCCTGTGTATACTGTCGGCGAAATATGGTTTCTTATTTTCTAATGATATTGTTCCTGGCAGGCATTTTAGGGATTCTTTTCTGGTATGCCTAGCCAACAATTGCCCATGCACTGTAGACAATGAAATTCAGTTCATTAACCAATTAGGACTAAACCGTAAATCGCTCCAATTGATGCCTTGTCAACAGTTGCTTCTTTCGAATTTTGGTCTTTAAACCATCCTGTCGTCGTATTTAGATCATGCACGTTGACTCCATACGCTTCAATTGCAGGGCGGGCGTATTTTGGATGGCGACACTCTCCATTGTCAGTCAACAATCGGCAGCGTGAATGCTTGTTGCAAAAAATCTCTTTGCAAGAACCAGCGGCAAATGCTTTTGAATTGGTATAACCTAGCTCGATAGCCGCTCTCTCAATATCGGCAACAAGTTCATGCAATAATTTCATTACAACCAGACGGTCATCAGTATTTAACCATCCTGTAGGAACATCAATTTTAATGGCTAGTGCATATCTATAAATTTCTAACATATGCCGGAACTTGGCTGGGCTAGCGACATAAGGTGGGCAGTTAGCTGATAAACCGTAAAATGCACATACAGGTTCACGACACATATTGGCCAAATCGTCATCAATTGAGATGTCACTTGTGGAAATTGCCACTACATCAATTATTCCTGCACCTATTTGTAAAGCGATCTGAACTAGTTCATCTATTGCCGATTTAATTTTATCAGCATGCGACCCATCATCAATCATAAGCTTATCTCCTCGTCGTTAAAGGTATTTGGTACATATAGTCGATGTTGGGGATTTCCGTAGCTGTATTCCTCTTGTTTTTTTCTTAATGGTACAAAATGGCCGCCAAGGATGGCACCTTATATAATGAAACGTGATTGACTCAGTCGCTAACGTTTGGTATAAGTTAAGGGTGTAAAGTACTGTGTAAGAAAGTGAGTGAGTACCCATGGGAAAAAAGATTATGGTTATCATCTCCACGGCTGAGCGGGAGAAGGCACTTACGGGAGTCATGTATGCAACGAATGCACTGAAACACAAATGGCTTGAAGACGTAAAGGTTTTTTTCTTTGGACCGTTTGAGAAGCTCGTTGCCGAAGACCAAGAAATTCAGGCTCTAGTTGCTCCTCTCCTAGAATATCAAACCCCGGTAGCATGCATGTTTATTTCCGACAGAGACAATGTCAGTGCCTCTTTACACACTTTAGGTTACGATGTGAGTTATATTGGTTCGGAGATTTCAGCCTATATTGAGGAAGGCTATATTCCAATGGTCTTTTAAAGGAAGACTAATTAAAGTTCCCCTTTAAATCCGATAAGTTCAAGACTTAGCCGGTCTGCAAGGACCTTGCCGATATAGCGATAGGGTCAGATGTAGTCTGTATAGATACGAATTAAAATCATGGTTCTTCGCCTCAAAACGTTTGTTACAATTCTAACGTCCGAGTGCGAAAATTGCAAATTGCATCGGCACCTTAGAGGTCTCTATAATGAAGAATTAATATTTCCAAGGCGGATTTTATTAAGGATCCACTATTCACAAAAGAGGGTACTATTCATATTATAAAGTGAGTATGAATAAGCTGCTTGTGTGTAGCCTATTGGAGGCTTGCATCTCAAAGGTAAATACTGATTTAATGATCAAGACCATTCAGTGAAGTCTCTCACTGAACGGTCTTTTCCTCTGTTCGTACAAAGATATAGGTGGGTACCAAAGTAGTTATCTAAAATAATTTCAGGACAAACATAATTGACATTCCGATACCCAAGGTGGCAATAATATTACGGCTTCTATAAGCCACACAAGCAGCAACGATGCCCGCAATCAGGTAATGATTGTTTAAACTAATATCCAAATAGCCCTTGGGTAAAAGTAATGACGGTATGATTAAGGCTGTCAATATGGCAACTGGGACA
>DHJG01000024.1:15651-16090 GCA_002404215.1 Desulfosporosinus sp. UBA4726 | reverse complement strand
CCTATTGCTGACTTTACTACGCCGGAGCGTACCGTCCCTGCCTCAGTTACTCCTAAGTGTAGCGGGTAATTCACTTCCACAGCCATCTTGCGATAGGCTTCAATCATCAAGGGGACTGAAGAGGCTTTCAGGGAGACTTTTATATTATCATATCCCTCGTCTTCTAGTAACCGGATATGTCCTAAGGCACTCTCAACCATCCCCGTTGCAGTGGGACCCCCATACTTTTCTAAAATCTCTTTTTCCAGTGACCCGGAGTTAACTCCGATACGGATAGGAATCTGCCGTTCCTTAACAGCACGCACGACCTCCTGGACCTTCCAACGAGCCCCAATGTTCCCCGGGTTTAGCCTTAAGCCATGGACCCCTTGTTCAACAGCACGTAAGGCCAGACGATAATCAAAATGAATATCCGCAATTACCGGAAGTACGCTTGTAG
>DHJG01000024.1:4482-15465 GCA_002404215.1 Desulfosporosinus sp. UBA4726 | reverse complement strand
TCACGCACCCAACTTGAATCGATTTTGTCATCCTTCTCTGTATCATGTCTGCCTCCTGTACTAGTTCTTTACCCAGCTTTGACAAACAAACGCACGACATCCTTGTAAGTAACAGCGATCATTACAACCATGAGTAATACAAAACCCACCAAGTGGATCATATTTTCTTTTTCCGGGTTAAGCGGTTTACCTCTTAATCCTTCGATCAAAAGGAACACAAGCCTACTTCCATCTAAAGCGGGAATAGGGAACAGATTTAGGAGTCCCAATTGAATGCTTAATACACCTGTCAAACCTAATAAGTTGGACAAACCCTGCTGGGCTCCTTCTCCGATGACCTGTGCAATCATGACTGGTCCACCCAGATCAGCAGGGATCTTCCCGGTTATCATTTGCGTCAAGGTGACCATAATAAACTTTGTAAAATCCAACGTTCGTTCCAAGCCAAAGCGGGTTGACTGAAGAATGGAAGCATGCATATAGGTAACTTCTGGCGCGATTCCAATCATACCGTACCCCGATTGTGCGTCTTTTTCTGTTTTCACAGACACAATTTGATGCTGCTTCACGTTGGCTCGTTCTATCGTTAAGCTCAAGACTTGGTCAGGTTTGGCATGAATGACTTCTGTCAGACGATTCCAATCCGTCGTTGGTTCCTGGTTCACAGCAAGGATTTTATCTCCTGGTTGAATTCCTGCTGTAGCAGCAGGTTTCCCCTTAACAAGTGAGCCAATAAGGTTACTGTTGCTTTGAGACGGAATCCCAAGGTAAGCAAAAACGCCTACAAATAAGACTATAGCCAAGACGAAGTTCATGATCGGACCTGCTACGATCACGGCCATGCGCTGCCATACAGGCTTATTCATAAAACTACGTGCATCGTTAATCGGAGCAATCACAGCTCGACCGTTCTCATCCACTTCAGCATCCATGCCATGAAGTTTAACAAATCCTCCAAGAGGAATGATACGCAAGGCATAAAGTGTTTCTTTGCCTTGATACCCCACGATTTTCGGACCAAAACCAAAACTGAACTCGATTACCTTAACGCCAATCCATTTCGCGACCATATAGTGTCCAAGTTCATGAATCATAACCATACTTCCAAAAACAAAAACAATGGCGAGTGTCGTTAACACTTTACCCCCCCCTTTTCGATTCTTGGTTCAATCTTGTGATTCGAATATCTAACTACGAAATTAGTTCTGTAGCTCGACGGCGTGCCCAAGTGTCCGCATCAAGTATGCTTCCCAAATCCATATTGTCTAAAACGTGATGCTCTGCACAAATTGTTTCGACTATCTCTTGAATCCCTAGATAAGTAACCCGTTTTTGCAAGAATGCCGAAACAACAACCTCATTGGCTGCATTCATCACAGCTGGAAGGGTCCCGCCACGTCGTCCTACACGGTAAGCCATAGCAAGGGCAGGAAAAGCTTCCATATCCGGTTCATGGAAGGTTAATGTCTTCCCTCGAAGGTCAAGTCGTTCAAAAGGATTTTTCCAGCGAGTTGGATAACTCAAGGCATACTGGATTGGCAGTCGCATATCTGGTCTTCCTAACTGAGCGAGTACTGAGCCATCTTGATATTCCACCATAGAGTGGATCACACTCTGTGGATGAATAAGGACCTCTATCGCATCATAATCCATGTTAAACAAATGATGCGCTTCAATCACTTCAAGTCCTTTGTTCATCATCGTTGCCGAATCAATGGTGATTTTAGCCCCCATATCCCAGTTGGGATGGCAGAGGGCTTTTTCTAACGTGACAGTTGAGAGTTGTTCCTTGGTCCATCCAAAGAATGGACCTCCTGATGCCGTTAAAATAATTTTCTCAATGGTGTCAAGATTTTCCTCGAGGCACTGGAAAATTGCAGAATGCTCACTATCCACCGGTAGGATCTTGCACTTCATTTTTCTTGCCGTCGACATAACTAGATCTCCACCAGCAACCAGCGTTTCTTTATTAGCAAGAGCAATAGATTTACCAGCTTTGATAGCGGCAAGAGTCGGTTCTAACCCAATCCGTCCGGAAAGCGCCGTGATCACTGTATCGACTTCCGGAGCGATAACAGAGTTGATAATTCCATCCATACCTTGGTCTACCTTAATTGGCAAATCTCTCAGTCGTCCGCGAAGTTCAAGAGCAGCATCCTCATTCATCATCACAACCACGGCAGGCCGAAAAAGACGGGCCTGTTCTTCCATGAGTTTTACACTTTTGTCTGCCGCTAGAGCGTGAATCTTAAGGCGCCCATCAGTTTGACGGACGACATCTAGGGTTTGACGTCCAATAGAGCCTGTTGACCCCAATAGAGTCAGCGTTTTCAAGCGAATCATCTCTTCCTGCTTTTAGTAATTACATTAATAACTTATCATTTCTACTTTGGAGTTCCAAAAATTCCAGCTTTTCGTAAAGCTTCAAAACTAATAACCAGTGCCGGTCCTACAATAAGACCTATGCCCCCTATTAGCTGAAGTCCTACATACATCGAAATGAGCGTCGGAAGTGGCTGTAACCCAATTCCATTCGACAAAACTTTAGGCTCTAAAAACTGTCGTACTGTAACAGTAATGATCCACATCACCAACAATTTCAAGGCCTCACCTAAGGATCCCATAATAACAAGCCCAACAATCCAGGGTACAAACAGCATCCCTGTGCCCACAATTGGCACTATATCGAGAAGCCCCGCCAGTACACCCAACGTGACAGCATAACGATTTCCGATAAGAAGCAAACCGCCGATGGTTGATAACGCCGTCACTGAAACCAAAATCGCTTGCGCCCGCAAATATCCCACAATGGCCGCTCCCAAATCCGCACTGACTGCCTGAGCGCTGACGTGCCAACGGGTTGGAAACAGGTTAGTAATAAACAGTTTCACCTTTGGATAAGTTGAGCTCGTAAGCAAGGTAGCCACAATGGACACCACTAGAACAATAAACACACCTGGTAAGGCGGTCAGAAAACCAAGTAAAAGGGTACTCCCAGATTTGGCCCATTCTTGAAGCGTTCTTGCCAGGCTTTCCGTCGATGCAAACAAAGTACTTTGAACCTGAGGGTTTACTTTGACAAACTTTTCAACCGTATCTACTTGTTTTGTCACGAGATCCACTAAATAACTATAATCAGGGAAGGCGACCGCTAACTCGGATAATTCTGTATAAAGTCGGGCAACAATTAAGAAAATAAAGAGGCTCAATCCCGCAAGTGCTAAAATGATGGCTAGTATCGAGGCATACGTTCGACGAATCCGAATGCCTCGTATCAGCCGCACAACGAGTGGTTCGAGTAAAAAAGCAAGCAGAAGAGCAATAACAAAGGGCAAAAAGGCGCTAAATGCTTTACGAATGACCTCACCAAACACAGGCAAAAACTCTTGAAAAAAGTAAGTAAAGAGTTTGAGCAGGACAAGAGCAAAAGTCACCATCGCTAGCCTATTCAAACTTACCCATAAATTGTTTTTCTGGTGGATTGTCAACTCTTTCACCTCACGATAGTAATATTACCCCATAATATACTATGGGCAGGGCAAAAATAAGGCTGTCGAAGCGATCCAATATTCCCCCATGCCCGGGAATAAGCTTACCAGAATCTTTAACTCCTGCGCTGCGTTTTAAAGCCGACTCGAACAAATCACCAACTTGCGCGCTGATTGCAATGACAACGCCTAATATTAGGTACGGGATACAGGAGGCTCCACCGACGATGCGCCAGAAAGCGAAAGCCACTATAACACTAAACAATAATCCTCCGAGCGACCCTTCCACAGTTTTCTTTGGACTAACCTGAGGCGCTAAAAGATGGCGTCCAAATTGCCTCCCTATAAGGTATGCGCCCGTATCCGAAGCCCATACCAATAGAACTGCAAAAAAAGTCCACTCTATTCCATGCGGAAGCTGTCGGAGTAAATAAAGATAGGATAATAAGGCCGTATAAAGAATCGCTAATAAATTAAAGCTTGCTTCCGGAAGCAGAGTCTTTGGATAAGCCAAAGCAAGCCGTCCCAATCCAATTAGAAGCCAGAGGACAATAGCCGGCAACATCCAGCCTTTACCACCTATGAATAGACTGATTAGCCAAGCAATTGCAACAAACGTTGTGAGCTTATACCAAGCGTGCATGCCCATCTGTTCACCAATTTGCAAAAATTCCCGTAAAGCCAATAAAGTCAACGCCGTAAGTAAAAACGCGGTATAGGGTCCACCCAAATATATTAATCCTAAAAAAAATGGAGCACCAATCAGTGCGCTGAGTACTCTTATAAGCATGTGTGACTCCTCAATTTGTATGTATTCCACCGAAACGGCGATCCCTTTTCTGGTACTCTTTAATCGCTTCCAATAAAGCATCTTGCCCAAAATCAGGCCAAAGCTCATTCACTACGACTATTTCAGTATAGGCCAGTTGCCAGAGTAAAAAATTGCTTAATCTCATTTCACCTGAGGTTCGAATCAGTAAATCGGGATCTGGAAGACCGCTTGTGTAGAGTGCGTTATTGAAGCTCTCTTCATCAATCTCCTCAACTTTCAGTTTCCCAGACAAGGCATCTTTACTTAATTTCTTGACTGCCTCTATAATCTCTGATCGCCCACCATAATTTAAGGCTAGGTTCAAAATGAGACCGGTATTGTTCTGAGTGCTCTCTATCGCATGCTCTAATTCATGCTGCGCCTCCCGAGGAAGGTCAGAAATTCTCCCCATGGTCCGAATGATCACATTGTTTTGATGAAGCTCATTAAGCTCTTTTCTCAGGTACTCCGTAAGCAAGGTCATAAGCACGCCCACTTCATCTTTGGGCCTCCGCCAGTTTTCCGTAGAAAAGGCATAGACAGTCAAGACCTCAATCCCAAGTCTAGAACACGCCTTAACAACCTTCCTCAACGCCTCTACACCCGCTCGGTGCCCCATTGAACGAGGAAGCGCTCGTTTCTGAGCCCAGCGCCCGTTTCCATCCATGATAATAGCGATATGGTGAGGAAGACGTTCTATTGCGACTTGGCTCTTCAAATCAACTTTATTTTTTCTCCAAGGTTTGAACCACATCATCCCACCCCCCCATGCCCAATATAAGTACCTCTAACTACGAACTTCGAAAAGACCCCCTTGTTAAATTCAGGGGGTCGAACGCTGCGCAGGCGAAAATTTTTCATGCGCTAATATAACGTCCACGCGGTCATTGGATTCTCTGACGCGGACAACTCTATAACTTCCCCACGATTCCATTCTACCATGAGGACGCGTAATTTGAAAAGCGTAGGATTTACCCACGCATTCAATCTCAGACTTAACCTCATCCCAGTTTCGACCGAGCCAGGTATGTATCATACTTCGGTTATTTCGCTTTCCTTAATCTCCATCACATGCTCAATTTCTTTAATGATTTTGTCCGTCATCTTCTGGACATCCTCTTGGGCTCGCTTGATCTCATCTTCGGAGGCATCGTGATCTTTCTCCAATTTCTTAAGCTTATCGTTGACATCTCGACGCACGTTACGAACCGAAACGCGCGCTTCTTCAGCCTCTTTTTTAACTTTTTTGACCAATTCCAAGCGTCGTTCAGCCGTAAGTTGGGGAATGTTCAAGCGAATCACTGTGCCATCACTTGACGGATTAAGTCCTAGATCTGATTTCATGATTGCTTTTTCGATAGCAGGAATAACGGTCCTATCCCAAGCCTGGATAACGAGCATTCTCGGTTCAGGCGCAGAGACATTAGCGAGCTGGTTAATAGGAGTGGGAGTGCCATAGTATTCAACCATAACCTTGTCTAAGACGCTAGGATTTGCACGTCCTGCGCGAATTGTGGCAAATTCCCTACGTAATGCGTCAACCCCCTTATGCATCCGCTCTTCCGCATCTTTAATTACCTCGGCAATCATTAACTATCCCTCCCTACATAAGTACCGATGGATTCGCCCATAACAACGCGGCGAATGTTACCCTCTCTAGTAAGGTCAAAAACTATTACAGGAATATTATTGTCCATACAAAGTGAAGTCGCTGTGGAATCCATCACCCCGAGTCCCTTGCTGAGGACATCTAGATAACTTAAGCGCTCAAACTTCTTCGCTTTGGGATTCTTAAGCGGATCAGAATCGTAAACCCCATCCACCCGTTTAGCCATTAAAATGACGTCTGCCTCGATTTCAGCAGCCCTCAAAGCTGCCGTTGTATCCGTCGAAAAGTATGGATTACCTGTTCCAGCCGCAAAAATTACAATGCGACCTTTTTCCATATGACGAATGGCACGCCGCCTAATATAAGGCTCAGCGACTTGTCGCATTTCAATTGCCGATAAGACACGGGTAACGGACCCGGCCTTTTCCAAGGCATCCTGCAAGGCCAGAGCATTCATTACCGTCGCTAACATGCCCATGTAATCGGCCTGTGCCCGGTCCATGCCTTGAGCACTTCCTGCTATGCCACGCCAAATGTTTCCGCCACCAACAACAAGACATACCTCAATCCCCATATCGCGAATTTCGGCCACCTGTTTAGCTACGGTAACCAGCATATCATGTTGAAGTCCAAAGCCTTGAGTGCCCGCAAGTGCTTCTCCACTTATTTTCAGAACTATACGTTTATACCTTGGTTTTTCCATGGATTAACCTCCATCAGTCTAATTCTACACAAGATTGAAAAATCCTCTCACATTCGAAAAAGAGAACACCGGGGTGTTCTCTAAATAAGTTGTGTAGGTTTGGGGCAAAACTTATCGATTCATTTCTTTCATAACATCAGCAGCAAAATCATCTTGTCGTTTTTCGATACCTGCGCCTAACTCATAACGAGTAAAGCGACGAATTACGATGCGTTCACCAATTTTGGCTGTTTTATCAAGGACCAAATCACGCACGCTCTTATCTGGATCTTTAACAAAAGATTGCTCCATTAAGCAAACTTCTTTGTAAAACTTTTCGACTCGGCCTTCAACCATTTTTTCAATAATTTTCTCAGGCTTTCCTTCATTTAAAGCTTGAGCTTTTAAGATATCTCGCTCATGTTGAAGCACTTCCGCAGGCACATCTTCTTTGGCCAAATATTGCGGGTTTGCTGCTGCAATATGCAACATAATATCATGAACTAACGCTTTAAATTCATCTCCACGAGCCACAAAGTCTGTTTCGCAGTTCACTTCGAGGAGCACACCAATACGCCCACCGCCATGAATATAGGACTCAACCGTCCCTTCTGCTGCAACACGCCCTTCCTTTTTGGCGGCGGCTGCTAATCCTTTCTCGCGTAGAAAATCACAGGCCTTTTCTACATCACAGCTACACTGTGTAAGTGCCTTTTTGCAATCCATCATACCTGCGCCGGTACGTTCCCGGAGCTCTTTAACTTGAGCTGCGCTTACGTCTGCCATAGTTATCCCTCCAAATCATATGTAGCTCATCAGCTAAACATAAGAAAATTTCTTAAATTACCAAAACTTATACGTTCTGTATAGGTATCAAAAAGGGACAGGGGTAAGTAACAGGGGGAGCCTAAACTAACCCCGCTTTCGCCCTGTCCCAAGTCATTATTAGCCTTCGACTACCTCGCCAGCTTTGCTAGCTTCTTCAGCTTCATCCAAATTACCTTGTTGTCCTTCGATGATTGCATCAGCCATCTTCGCAGTGAGTAATTTGACAGCACGAATAGCATCATCGTTCGCCGGAATAACAACATCGATTTCATCTGGATCGCAGTTTGTATCAACAATTGCTACTATCGGGATATGCAAACGGCGTGCTTCTGCAACCGCAATACGTTCTTTACGCGGATCAACAATAAACAAGGCGTCCGGAAGCTTTTTCATTGTCTTGATACCACCCAGGAAGCGCTCCAGTTTCTCCATCTCATGACGCAGTGCAGAAACTTCTTTCTTCGTAAGCACATCGAAAACACCTTCAACCTCCATCTTTTCCAAAACACGTAAACGATCAACACGTTTTTGGATTGTTTGGAAGTTTGTTAGCATACCGCCGAGCCAACGCTCGTTTACAAAATACATACCGCAACGTGCCGCTTCATCTCTGACAGACTCTTGCGCTTGTTTCTTGGTACCCACGAACAGCATGGTACCGCCTTCAGTGGCAAGATTGCGAACGAAATTATAGGCCTCATCAACTTTTTTAACGGTTTTTTGAAGATCAATAATGTAGATTCCATTACGCTCCGTAAAAATATAGCGTGCCATTTTTGGATTCCATCGACGCGTTTGATGACCGAAGTGTACACCGGCTTCCAATAATTGTTTCATTGAAATAACAGCCATAGTGTTACACCACCTTTCTTTTGTTTTTTTCCTCCGCAGGTTCATCTCAGAACACCCCTCACCTCCCGGCAAGGAACCGGCACCCTAATCCCACTACGTGTGTCATTAAATCACACTGAAAATAGATTAGCACATTTTGCAAGGTATTGCAATGCCTTGCAAAGAATTGCATATCAGGGAGTAATGACACAATACATCATGCCATTACCCAATCGTGCCTCTTTTTATTCGTTAATGCCAGTATAACTCGCAAAATTCGAACGCAAATCATACTGCATAATGAATTTTTCCAAGTCACTCATCAGTTCGGGAAAGGGGAAATAGGATTCGCTTACGTAAAAAAACTTTTCGCCCGCACGGATCTGCGCCACTTCCTGGCCCTTTCCATCAAAATAAAAGGCAACGCGACGTATATCCTTGGGTTCAAGGATATGACTACCAAGCAGCGAATGAAATACTATTTGCTGATCCTTAAATTCAACGTGTTTACTTTTACCTATAACCCATAAAGCGATGATTCCAAGTCCTGCAGCAACATAGATCCCTACAAGCACAGCCGTCTCTAGGCTCGGCAGTTTCCATAATAGATGCACACTACCCATTACTAGGGGATAAAGAATTAGAAAAAGGAGGCCGGGAATAATAAGCGGTCTCAGCTGGTAAACATAATCATGTTCTTCCATGAAAGTACCCTCCTGTTACACGGCTTATTTAATGTGTTTGACATGCTTATCAAGTTCTTCAAGTAAATAATCGTTAAGAACTCGTATATAAGTCCCCTTCATGCCTAATGACTTCGACTCGATTACACCCGCTGACTCAAACTTACGCAAGGCATTAACGATGACTGAACGAGTAATCCCTACTCGGTCAGCAATTTTGCTGGCAACCAAAAGTCCTTCACCGCCACCCAATTCTGCAAAGATATGTTCCACTGCTTCGAGTTCAGAATACGACAGGGTTTCTACGGCGATTTGGACTGCTGCCTTTTTACGCGCTTCTTCTTCTGCTCGTTCCGCCTTAACTCGTAAGATTTCCATACCCACAACCGTTGCACCGTATTCAGCAAGCACTAGATCTTGCTCTGTAAACTCCACATCGTATTTGGCCAAAACCAAAGTTCCAACGCGTTCGCCTCCACCCAAAATAGGAACGATCGTCGTAAGTTTATTCGTGAAATGACACTGTTCATCACCGTTAAACACACAGCCATTGGCAACCTGATTCGTATTCGTTCTAGTCTCGGAAACTCTCATCAAGCCGTCATTATAACTTTCTGGGAAGCGTTCAGAATGGATAACAATGTCTTCCATTGTTCCACAAACAAAATCACTCATGAAACTATACCCCAGGATTTTCCCTCTTCGTCCTACTATATAACAATTGGCAATTACAGTCTGGCGGAGGACTTTGGCCATTTCCTCAAAATCAACCGGATTCCCAGCAGCACGCTGGATTAACTTATTAATGCTTCTCGTTTTTTCTAACAACGTCATTTCCATAAGCTTTGTTTTCCTCCTTCAACTTGCTCCGCTCTGACTCATTCATTCTAAATCTATAAAATGTAGCGCGCTAGATCTTGATTTTGGACCACATTGTCCAAACGATGCTGAACATATTCTCTATTAATCGTTACAGTGTAATCCTCAGGAAGTTCAGAGGCTTCAAACGACAATTCCTCAAGCACTTTTTCCACAATCGTGTGGAGTCGTCGAGCCCCAATATTTTCAGTGGTAGAATTCACCTTATAGGCAACTTCTGCCAATTCATCAATAGCATTCTCTGTAAAATCTACCTTTATCCCTTCCGCTCCTAATAGAGCGCTGTATTGTTTAATCAACGACGATTGAGGTTCTGTAAGGATACGTTTGAAATCAGCGACACTCAAGGATTCAAGTTCCACACGAATAGGGAATCTTCCCTGAAGTTCCGGAATAAGGTCCGACGGCTTGCTTATATGAAAAGCCCCTGCAGCAATAAACAAGATGTGATCGGTTTTAACCGGTCCATACTTTGTTACGACGGTAGAGCCTTCAACAATCGGGAGAATATCACGTTGTACTCCGCCCCTAGAAACGTCTGGACCGCCCGCGCCTTCGCGCCCTGCAATTTTGTCGATTTCGTCTAAGAAAACGATTCCTTCATGCTCAGTTCTACGAATGGCATCTTGAACCGCTTCATCTTGATCAATCAAGTTTTGAGTTTCTTCATTAATCAAGATCTTGCGCGCTTCTCGTACCGTTACTTTTCTCTTTTTATGCCGCTTAGGGAGCATCCCGGACATCATATCCTGAATATTTAAGCCCATCTCCATCATGTTGTTGTTGCCCAGCATATCGGAAAGTTGCGTAGCCTCTTCAACAGAAATCTCAATAACCTGTTCTTCAAGATCCCCACGGCTTAAGCGATCCGCTACCAACTTGCGTTCTTTCTCCGTTTCGGGGGTCACATTAACTTCCTTTTCTTGATCTGAAGTCTGTCCAAACAACATCTGAAAGGGGTTAGCTGATGAACTCTCTGTGCGTTTTTCCGGTACTAATAACTCAACCAAGCGTTTCTCGGCATTGACCACGGCCTGTGCCTGAACCTTATCTGCACGCTCTACTTTCACCATACGCAAGGCAATCTCTACCAAGTCACGAATAATGGCTTCCACATCTCGACCTACATAGCCAACTTCGGTAAACTTCGTGGCTTCAATCTTAATGAACGG
>DHJG01000024.1:3329-4370 GCA_002404215.1 Desulfosporosinus sp. UBA4726 | reverse complement strand
GGACCAATCATCAAAATATTTTTAGGTATGATTTCCTCTTGTAATTGCTCTGGCAAACAAGAACGTCGGTAACGATTACGCAAAGCAACTGCAACAGCTCGTTTTGCCGCATCTTGTCCTACGATGTACCGGTCCAATTCACAGACAATTTCTCGTGGAGTCAAGCTGTCCATAGTTTCACCCCCTATAACTCTTCTACATTTATTTGCTCATTAGTATAAACGCAAATTGAAGCAGCTACAAGCATCGCTTCCCTTACAATCTCCGCAGTCGGCAGATCTGTATGCTTCACTAAGGCACGAGCTGCGGCTAATGCATAGTTTCCGCCGGATCCGATTGCGGCGATTCCATCGTCCGGTTCAATCACTTCACCTGAACCCGATAAAATCAAGAGATTTTGGGCATCTGCAACCAAAAGCAGCGCTTCGAGGTTTCTCAGCATTTTGTCCGTTCGCCATTCCTTCGCGAGCTCCACGGCAGCACGCTGAAGATTGCCATGATACTCTTCGAGTTTTTGTTCAAACTTATCAAAAAGTGTAAACGCGTCTGCTACGGATCCCGCAAACCCTGCAATCACTTTTCCGTGAAACAAGCGTCGTACTTTACGAGCTTTATGTTTCATAACGGTTGCCTGCCCAAAGGTCACTTGGCCGTCACCCGCTATGGCTACATGTTCTCCTTTTTTCACTGCCACGATGGTCGTTGCATGAAACATGACTAAAACCCCCTCGACTGAAGTTTACTAGGGCCTTTCCGGTGTGTCAAGTCAATTGTACCTGATTTGGAAACTTTTGCGAAAATTCACTCTGTATCTGGCATGTTACGCTCTTTCGCTCGGGGATGAGACTGATCATAAACTTCTTTAAGTCGCTCACGGGTTAAATGGGTATATATTTGAGTCGACGAAAGTTTCTCATGTCCCAGTAATTCTTGAACACTTCTTAAATCGGCACCACCATCTAATAAATGTGTAGCAAAGGAATGGCGAAGCATATGGGGATTGACATGTTGTTCCAGACTCATCTTGGCGACCAGTTTGTC
>DHJG01000024.1:1645-3166 GCA_002404215.1 Desulfosporosinus sp. UBA4726 | reverse complement strand
AATCCACGCGCATTCCCAGATAAAGCTCGATGGCCAAAATTGCGTAGTTTGTAACTGGAACTACCCGCTCCTTGTTTCCCTTGCCGAGAACTCTGATCAGCTTGCTACTAATATCTATGTTTTCCCGATTTAAGCCAACCAATTCACTGACCCTCAATCCAGAACCATAAAGTAGCTCTATAATTACTTGATCACGAGCACCCAATAGATTCGCACTATCTGGTGCCCGTAACAAGGTCTCTACCTGATCTAGATATAGAAAATGCGGGAGTTTCCGTCCTAGTTTAGGACTTGCCACCCGCTGTACTGGATTTATTTGAAGTATGTTCTCACGGCATAAAAATTTGAAAAACGACCGTAACGTAGCAAGCTTACGGGCCATACTTTTTCTCGACAACCCGTGTTCTGCCAAAACACCGAGGAAACTACGTACAATGTAGACATCGATCAGGTCCACCGTGAGCACTTCGGGTTCTTGATCCAATTCGAGTGCTGCAAACCGGAAAAACTGTCCTAGATCGCTTTGATAAGCAGTAACGGTATGGTCTGAGCGATTTTGGGAATATTGATGACCCGCAAAAAAGCTTAAAGCCTCATCCATTTTCAAACGGTTGCTTACCTCCCTAAATCTTCCCAAGCACAAAACTCTCCAAACGACTCCAAAGCTCGTTCTGATATTCTGGCATTTTTTTCACGTTTGTCTCGTATCCGCATCGTCAAAGGTGGGAGCAAACCAAAGTTCATATTCATCGGCTGAAAACTTTGACTAGGTGAGCCCTCCAAATGACGTGCCAGCCCCCCTAACGTTGTTTCGGATGGGAAAACGAGGGTATTCATCCCGCTAACACGCCGCCAGGCATTGAGACCTGCGAGCAGCCCACTAGCAGCAGATTCGACATAGCCTTCGACCCCTGTCATTTGACCAGCAAAGAAGAGCGACGGTTTACTCTTTAAACTAAAATCTGCGCTGAGTACCTTAGGGGCATTGAGGAACGTATTCCTGTGCATTACACCAAAACGTACAAACTCAGCGTTTTCTAGACCAGGAATTAACGAAAAGACACGCTTTTGTTCTCCCCATTTTAAATGGGTCTGAAAGCCTACCAGATTAAAGAGTGTTGCAGCCTGATTTTCTTTACGAAGTTGGACAACGGCATACGACTTTTTCCCAGTGCGAGGATCCTGCAGGCCAACAGGCTTTAAGGGACCAAAGGTCAGCGTTTGAGGGCCACGTTTAGCCATCACTTCAATCGGCAGACAGCCTTCAAAAACTTTCCCCTGTTCAAATCCTTGGACTTCAGCTACCTCAGCCTGGAGTAAGGCCATATAAAACGCTTCATACTCTTCTTGAGTCATTGGACAATTCAAATAATCCGCGTCTCCTTTATCATAGCGGGAAGCCCAAAAAGCCTTGTCTAAATTAATAGATTCAAGCGTGACAATTGGGGCGGCCGCATCGTAAAAGGATAAGGCTTCTTCTCCAGTTAACCTTAGTATCTCATCCGCCAATTTATCCGAGGT
>DHJG01000024.1:0-1578 GCA_002404215.1 Desulfosporosinus sp. UBA4726 | reverse complement strand
GGATGTTCTTCCAACCGGTTTGTAATCTCGCCAGAAAACAGCTCTCGATCAACTGCTAGAGCACCACCAGCAGGAACCGCGTGGTGATCCGCTGCACTTATAATTAAGGAACCCATGCGGCGCATTTCTTCTTTTAATAAGCCCACTGCATTCTCTAAACCAGATCCCCGCAGCGAGTTACTACAAACAAGTTCTGCAAATTTATCGGTATGATGTGCGGGGGTAGTTTTGGTCGGACGCATTTCATATAAATCGACCATCACGCCGCGTTCAGCAAGTTGCCAGGCAGCCTCTGAACCTGCAAGACCTGCTCCAATGACGGTAATATGTTGCATGTATCTATTCCGCTCCTTATCCCGAATAGAAGGTTCAGTATTTAACTTTTAGCCTTCTTCAATCACTTTTGTAAAACGACATTCCGGATTTGTACAGACATGTTTCTTTTGGCGTTTCGAAGATTTAATCACCATCAATTGGTTACACTCCGGACAAGGGTCTGGAGCGGGCATTTCCCATGAAACAAAATCACACTCTGGATAAGCACTACAGCCGTAAAACTTTCGCCCTTTCTTAGAGCGGCGACTCACAAGTGGTTTACTACATTTTGGGCAATTCACACCCACTTCTTCAAAGAGTGGTTTTGTATTTCGACAATCTGGGAAACCAGGACAGGCCAAGAATTTACCATAGCGCCCCATCTTAATCACCATATTCCGTCCGCATAAGTCACAAATTTCTTCTGAAACTTGGTCCTCTATCTTCACCTTGCCAATCTGCTCTTCAGCATGAGCCAAGGCCACGGAGAACGGCGTATAATAATCTTCCACCACGGATTTCCAAGTTGAGTTTCCTTCTTCAATTAAATCGAGCTTTTCTTCCAAGTTAGCCGTAAACTCCAGATTCAAAATATCCGGAAAATATTCTTTTAGTAAGGTTATCACGATGTCGCCAAGCTCCGTGGGCAGAAGTTGTTTTTCCTCTTTAACAACATAACCGCGGGTTTGAATTGTTTCGATGGTCGGCGCATATGTACTTGGCCTTCCTATCCCTTCCTCCTCCATCTTGCGAACGAGAGAGGCTTCCGTGAATCGTGGCGGTGGTTCCGTAAAATGTTGTTTGTCTTGAATTTTAAGGAGTTTTAGTTTCTCTCCTGCAGAAACTGAAAGCGTCAACGAGTTTTGTTCTTCATCTATTGTCTCGCCTTCATCTTTCCCTTCCTCATACACCGCTAAAAACCCAGGGAAACGAACTGTCGAAGCATTCGCTCGAAATAAATATTCACCCACAAGGACATCAACCGTCAAGGTATCCATGACAGCCACACTCATCTGACTAGCAATAAAGCGCTCCCAAATCAAACGGTATAACCGTAATTGATCTCGTGATAAAATCCCCTTCATTGAATCCGGAGTCCGCAAGGTTGCAGTCGGTCGAATCGCTTCATGGGCCTCCTGAGCTCGACCCTTATTCTTAAACTCGCGTGGTTCAGGGGGAGCATAGTCATTCCCATAGTGTGAAAGAATCCACTCTTTGGCCTCCGCTTGGGCAGTTTCGGCGATCTTGACAGAATCTGTACGC
>DHJG01000085.1 GCA_002404215.1 Desulfosporosinus sp. UBA4726 | reverse complement strand
TTTTTTGGTGCGCTCGGAGGGATTCGAACCCACGGCCTTCTGATTCGTAGTCAGACGCTCTATCCAGCTGGGCTACGAGCGCATATTTTTTTGGAGCGGGTGACGAGATTCGGACTCGCGACTTTCACCTTGGCAAGGTGACACTCTACCGCTGAGTTACACCCGCAAATTACTTGGTGGGCCATCCGCGACTCGAACGCGGGACACCCTGATTAAAAGTCAGGTGCTCTAGCCAACTGAGCTAATGGCCCGTTTTTTGGCTGGGGTGGGAGGATTCGAACCTACGAATGCCAGAGTCAAAGTCTGGTGCCTTACCGCTTGGCGACACCCCAATTTATATATTAAGCCTGAGCATTTGCTCAAGGACCCAATACCTTGGTTGCGGGGGCCGGATTTGAACCGACGACCTTCGGGTTATGAGCCCGACGAGCTACCGCTGCTCCACCCCGCGACGTTTTACTAGGCGCAGCGTTCGACATGCGAACGACGTCAGCCTTCTCCTAAAATAAATTTTCAACCTTTCGATATTCAAAATCTAAATCCTGAACATCTAAGTTTGTAAATGGTGGGCAGGGATGGGTTCGAACCATCGTACCTCTCGGAACAGATTTACAGTCTGTCGCCTTTAACCACTCGGCCACCTGCCCATTTTGTTTAGAAGATTAAATTATGGCGACCCCAATCGGATTCGAACCGACGATCTCCTGCGTGACAGGCAGGCGCTTTGAGCCGCTAAGCTATGGGGCCATTTTTTCTTGGTGGGCGATGACGGGTTCGAACCGCCGACATCCTGCTTGTAAGGCAGGCGCTCTACCAGCTGAGCTAATCACCCTAGTATTCTGTTTGGTGACCCGTACGGGATTCGAACCCGTGTAACCGCCGTGAAAGGGCGGTGTCTTAGACCGCTTGACCAACGGGCCACTATTTTTGAGAACTTTTTTAGTATAGCTGAACATGGCCATAATGTCAACATCTAAATTGATTTTTTTTCAAAATTATATCTTGGGCCGGAATTATGCAGGGCGCCTCGGTCGGAAAACAGTATCCCTTTCTAGCTTGAACACCGGAAATTAGCTCTTTTTCCCCTTGCTCTTGTGACATCTGATATTAGATACCTTAATGACTGATAACACTACTATCAATATCATTTAGAAACCAAAAAAATAGAGGCCAAAGTGATTTTTTCACAATTAGCCTCTATATACATTGAATTTATTTAAAGATAATAATACCTTATAATTAGCGTAAGAAGGATAGAATATTCTGATCGATACAAATCTGTTTAAATTGGTGCGGAAGACGGGACTTGAACCCGTACGGTGTTACCCACACGCCCCTCAAGCGTGCGCGTCTGCCAATTACGCCACTCCCGCATTTGTTGTTCTACCGGCCACAGCTATACGATGAACACGCTTAACCTACTGAGCTTGGACGTTTCGTCTATCAACTGAACTAATGGCTCGTCTGGCTGAGCTAGTGGAGGATTCGGCCCTATATACCAAAGCTGATGCTCACTTGGCGACAACCTATCTCTATAGTAAGTCTGAGCACTTGCTCTAGACCCAACAGCTTGGTTGCGGGGGCCGGATTTGAACCGACGACCTTCGGGTTATGAGCCCGACGAGCTACCGCTGCTCCACCCCGCGACATGATGATAACCTTTAAGTACAATTTACATCTTATATGACCGCGACCAACTT
Source organism: Desulfosporosinus sp. UBA4726 (assembly GCA_002404215.1). Taxonomy (GTDB): domain Bacteria; phylum Bacillota; class Desulfitobacteriia; order Desulfitobacteriales; family Desulfitobacteriaceae; genus Desulfosporosinus. The sequence goes on along the minus strand of DHJG01000085.1, from coordinate 3,371 downwards.
GTCAATTTTCCTTTGAGATATCATTTTTTTTAATAAAATAACCCCATCCCGTAGGACGGAGTTATTATTTGTGTTATCTGCTATTCATATTTTTTATCCATGTATTTCTTGCGCAAATAGCTTGAATAACAGACTGCCAAGGGATTATGACCTAACATACGATCCTTCACCGCGAAAGTGGTGACTGGTGCATCGGAGTACTTATTGAACAACATGTCGTGACCGACACATAAGCCGATTGCCAGGTTAAGTTCAGTCTTGTCATGATTCAATACTTTTGCTTGGAGAACAGGGTCGCAAATAACTTCGATTTTATCCTCTTTAACTTTAGGTATTTCATAATCTTCTTTTTTAAGTCCGCCTATTTTACAACACGTAGAATATATCTCAAAATGTTGAGATAAAATCTTCTCCAAAACTGCAGCTTCATCGACTAAGCCTATACAAAAGGCCATACCTATTTTTTTATAACCCATTCTCTTAGCGAACATAATTACTTCATCAAGTCGACTTAGATTATTGCCATATACAGCCTGAAAGCATCCACTAGCGCGGTGAAAAGGCTTGTTCTCTTCCTCGAGACACTCATCAAGAGTATACTTACCCCCAGTGCAATCAAAACCTTCCTTGTCGCACATATTTTTAGTCTTCATTTTACAGGATGCACAATTCATGAAGGGAACCTCCTATATTTATTAATAGTTAACTTTAGATACTAATGTTTACTAGTGGTAGCATATACTTCAAACCAACGTAAAACAATATAAGAGCTAGACCTATTTTCAAATAACGGGCATTGATATATTTAGACACACGGGCTGCTACTACAGTACCAATAGCGACACCGACTAGTTCAAAGGCTAAGAAAGTGACGTCGACTGAACTCCCCATGGAGATGTAGTTGCTGATACTGGTTGCCGAAGTAACTAAGATGGAAAGCACGGAAGTACCGGCCACAATGAACATTGGGAAACCCATCATGCTGGTCATAAAAGGAACCAGTAGGAATCCACCGCCCACACCAAGGGATGCAGAAATAACGGCTACAATAAGTCCTGCAAAGAAAACAAAAATAGTATTATACTTAAATTCTTGACCAGCAAACGTAAAGGTGTTTTGAATACCAATTTTATTAAAGTTGACACCAATTTCTTTAAGTTCACTCATTTTGCCAGACGCCTTGAGTTCTTTGACTTTCGCTGCGAACGTTTGGTTTGCTTTTTTCACAGATTTTTGGCTATCAATAAATTTCTGCGTACACTCGTAGGCTAGACGCAGAGCAATCGCAAATGTGAAGAAACCAAAGTAGGGCTGGAAGTGTTTCATATCTTTTAGTAAAGAGGACGAGATGGTAGAACCAAGCATCGCACCTGTAATCCCACCTAAACCTAGAGCAATAGCGACAGGTATTATTACCCGCTTCTCACGAAGATAAAGTGGGGTGCCGACAATAGGGCTAACCAGAGTCAAGAACTGATTCATAGGCTTAATCATATTGGCACTTTTAAGACCAAAGATACTCATATGGCCTACACCGGCCAGAATCCCTCCAGCAGCTCCTACCGTTGTGAAAACATAACCTACAAAGATACCCCATAGAAGTAGACTAATGGGACTAGCGTCTACACCTGCAATCGCGAAATGCATAACATATTCCTCCAATTGTTCAAATTTTGCTTGTTTTCATAAGCCTAATAGACCCAGGTAACTTTAATTTAGGTAACAACTTACTGCTTATCGGTTTTGCGAGTAGCTGTACGATATGGATTAGTATATACATGAGTAAGTAAGCTCCAAGTATATTGACCTTCCAGTTTATCATTGGAACTGTAATACTTGGCCATTTTAGGCTAATCAGCCAAATTACAAGGACGTGCGGGACCAATTTATAAATTGAATCTACCACTATTGCTGTTAAATAATCAAAAAACACTTCTTTCATTTCCGACTGAAGGGACTTGTAGGCCGCCGCATCACCTATTTCGATCGCTACATTTGAAAGATCGTCTAATTCCTCGTATCGCCCTTTGTGTTGACTTATCTTTTCAGCGTGGGGATCTTTAAGGAATTTCACAAGTTTAGAAACTTTCTTCATAGGTAACCGCCTCACTCGTAATTGTTGTTTTTACTACAATATTGAAACCAGGTCACAGGCCCTCGCTTGTACCTCCCTTCACTTAACCGTATAGCGTAATATCTCTATAATATATAAATTATCAAATAATCAGCTTTAATAATGTCGAGATATAGACAGTATTAAAGTCTACTATATGACTTGATTTATGTCTGTTGAGCGAGACAGTAATCATACCATTAAATATTATTATTATCGTGTCACTAAAAACCTAACATAAATGCTAGTCTCTTTTGAATTTACTTCTTATAAATTCAAAAAGAGACTAGCATTTATGCCAACCTCTTCTTAAACAATCCATTTATTCAGTTTATCTATGTCAACGATATACACTTCTTTTTCCTCAATGGCTATACTATGTTCTTGCCTAAATATATTAAGCAATGAAGTGACTGTCTGCCTAGACGTACCAATCATGCACGCGATTTCTTCGTGAGTTAAACGAAAATTGATTTTCGTACCTGTTTCTGTTTCTATTCCTGCACGTTCAGACATTTTAAGAAGTAACATGGCAAGTCTGCCAGGCACCTGAAAATAGACCATTTCCTGTATACCTGCTTCAGCTTCTCGCATTCTTACACCCAGAGTTGTCGCAACTTTAATTGCGATGGTAGGATGCTGAATAAGTAATTCCTCGAAACGCACTCTCCGCACAACTACTAAAGTAGAATCATTGATCGCCCCCGCAAAGCAAGTACGTTCCCCATGATATAAGGTCTCTGCCAGACCCATTAGCTGCCCTGAAGTTCTCATGCTACCAACGGTAACCCTTCGTCCATCTGGGGTAATACGATATATCTTCACAAATCCTTCTTCAATTAGATATACCCGGTCAGCTGTATCACCTTCGGCGAAAATGGTTTGTCCTTTGGAATAATGGACCACTGTCCCATATTCCCTGATAAAGTTCTTTTCATCTTCGTCTAACGTTAACGCATTATGATTAATATTTTCCACACTATATTTCCCCCCATATATATATTAGTTTACCACAAATTCTATTAAAGATACCAGACCAATATTGCCGTAGCTGTTGTCATAACTCATAATTATCTATTGACCTGTAAAAAACAAGTCATCCTTCTTTTTCCTTCTAGTTTAGAAGTACAATGTTCGAAATGGAGTATGTTTCCTGTTGTGTGGATCGAACGATTGAAACTCTCTTCGATCAGGTGCAAACCCAGCTTCCATTGAATGAAGCTTAATACTTAGCAATACTTTATTATAAACAAGCAAA
>DHJG01000131.1:42469-43455 GCA_002404215.1 Desulfosporosinus sp. UBA4726 | reverse complement strand
TTGAACTGTAACTGGACAGCTGAAGAACTGGAAGAAAAACTTCCAGCTGCCATGAAGCAATCCATTGCCAATAAAAATGTGAACTTCTATATCATTGATGCTGTCGCGATTGCTAATAAAATCGGTCTCGGTTCCCATATCAACCTGATTATGCAATCAGCATTCTTTAAACTTGCCAACGTTATTCCGGTTAGTGAGGCCATTAACTACCTAAAAGATTCCGTTTCAAAAATGTATGGCAAAAAAGGCCAAAATATTGTGGATATGAATATTGCGGCGATCGATCTCGGTGTCTCTTCTCTTGTTAAAGTGGAAGTTCCTACGTCATGGGGTACAGAAAATGCACAAACTCAAGCTGCAGCTGCGATTGAAGACCCTGCTTACGTGACGAATTTTCTCCGCCCTGTGAATGCTATGGAAGGAGATAGCTTACCAGTCAGCACCTTCCTAGGCCGTGAAGATGGAACTGTACCGCTAGGTACTGCTGCTTACGAAAAACGCGGTATAGCGGTTATTGTACCAGAATGGCAGATGGATAAATGTATTCAGTGTAATCAATGTTCGTATGTTTGCCCACACGCATCGATTCGGCCGTTCTTAGTGAATGAGGAGGAAGCTAAAAATGCTCCAGAGACATTCACAGTCAAGAAAGCAAATGGTAAAGAGGCAGTTGGCCTGCAATTCCGTGTTCAAGTGAGTCCATTGGATTGCACAGGGTGTGGCAATTGCGTCGAGGTTTGTCCTGCTAAAGGTAAGGCTCTTGTTATGAAACCAGCTGATGAACAAATCGAAGCTCAAGCCAAGAACTGGATGTATGCTACTACTCTAACAAATAAGGGCAAGCTCTTTGACCTGACTTCGGTTAAAGCAAGTCAATTTGCACAACCTTTACTTGAGTTCAGCGGAGCATGCCCAGGGTGTGGTGAGACTCCTTATATTAAGCTTATTACCCAACTTTATGGAGACCGCATGATGATTGCCAATGC
>DHJG01000131.1:40192-42274 GCA_002404215.1 Desulfosporosinus sp. UBA4726 | reverse complement strand
AAGGGTCCGTCTTGGGCTAACTCTTTGTTCGAAGACAACGCTGAGTTCGGTTATGGTATGTATGTAGGGGTTCACCAAATCCGCGAAAAACTCGTTGATTTGATGAAGCAAGCAATTGAGATGGAGATTAGCTCTGAGCTAAAAGTTGCTTTCCAAGAGTGGCTCTTGGGCTGGAATGACGCGGAAGCATCTAAAGCTGCGACAGCGAAGATCATGTCTGGTCTTAAAGGATACGTTGGGGATAATAAAGTCCTCGCCGAAATCTTAGTTAAGCAAGATCATCTTATTAAGAAATCTCATTGGATCATCGGCGGAGATGGTTGGGCATATGATATCGGATTTGGAGGATTAGATCATGTCTTGGCCTCCGGAGAAGATGTAAACGTGCTCGTCGTTGATACTGAAGTTTATTCCAATACTGGCGGACAATCCTCTAAAGCGACTCCGTGCGCTGCAGTAGCCAAGTTTGCCGCAGCTGGTAAAAAGATTCGCAAGAAGGACCTTGGCGCGATTGCTATGAGTTATGGTTATGTCTATGTAGCGCAAATTGCTTTGGGTGCTGACATGGCTCAAACACTCAAGGTTATCAAAGAAGCAGAGGCGTATAAAGGACCATCTTTGATTATCGCTTATGCTCCCTGTATCAATCATGGTATCAAAGCAGGTATGAGTAAGAGTGTTCAAGAGGCGAAGAAAGCAGTTGATTCTGGTTACTGGCATCTCTATCGCTTCAATCCGGATCTGATGGATCAAGGAGAGAATCCATTTAACCTCGATTCCAAAGAGCCAACCACCCCCTTCCGAGAGTTTATCATGGGCGAAGTTCGATATTCTTCCTTGCTGAGTGCCTTTCCGGATAGTGCTGAGGAACTCTTTGTGGGCGCTGAAAAGTACGCAAAGATCCGCTATGATTCCTACAAACGCTTAGCTGACCAAAAGTGGGGTTAATAATTTAAGTAAACATTTTAAATAAATAGCCTTATAGAGAGCAGGGTAACCTGCTCTTTTTTGTACCCATTCTGGCCCCATGCCGCTGCTGTCAGTTCCGAACTGAGTGACCGAAGATTGTGAAATATATTTCTTTTGTAGAAATGCGGATGTTATGCTATGCTATTGAAGAGAGATGGTCAGGTGGTCTGACCATTCATCCCCAGCTAAAATAGTTTAATCTTGTCAACAAATTAAAATCCTATTTCCTTACATTTAGACTTAGGGGATAGCGTGGGGATCACCTTCCATAAAGTCTCGAAGTTAAAATAATCACATAATTAGGAGGATGCAATTAATGGCTAAAATGAAAACTATGGATGGCAACGAAGCGGCCGCACACGCGTCATATGCATTTACAGAAGTTGCCGCAATTTTCCCTATTACCCCTTCTTCAACGATGGCTGAATTGGTCGATGAATGGGCTGCTCATGGAAGGAAAAACGTCTTTGGACAAACTGTTAAAGTCGTGGAGATGCAATCTGAGGGAGGTGCTGCCGGTGCTTTACACGGTTCACTTCAGGCTGGAGCGTTAACGACCACTTACACAGCGTCACAAGGTTTACTCTTAATGATCCCTAATATGTATAAAATCGCTGGTGAACTTCTACCATGCGTATTCCATGTGAGTGCTCGAGCTCTGGCAACGCATGCACTTTCGATATTTGGTGATCATCAGGACGTTATGTCTGTACGCGCAACTGGTTTTGCTCAACTAGCCTCTAATAGCGTACAAGAAGCCTTAGATATGGGCTTTATTGCTCACCTCGCAACGATCAAATCCCGTGTGCCTTTCGTACATTTCTTTGACGGATTCCGTACATCTCATGAGATTCAAAAGATTGAAGTTCCAGAGTATGAGGAAGTTGCAGAACTATTAGATATGGAGGCAGTTCAAGCCTTCCGTGATCGTGCTTTGAATCCTGAACATCCCGTTCTGCGCGGAACAGCTCAAAACCCGGATATCTACTTCCAAGGCCGTGAAGCTTCGAATCCTTTCTATGATGTGATACCTGACATGGTCGAACATTATATGCAAGAGTATAAGTTGCTCACTGGTCGGGAATATCATCCGTTCCAATATTATGGTGCAGC
>DHJG01000131.1:30515-40049 GCA_002404215.1 Desulfosporosinus sp. UBA4726 | reverse complement strand
ATTGACTATCTTGTTGCAAAAGGGGAAAAAGTTGGGGTAGTTAAAGTTCATCTTTACCGTCCGTTCTCTAGTGATTATTTCTTTAAAGTATTGCCTAAGACTGTCAAGAAAATTGCTGTACTTGATCGTACCAAAGAACCTGGTGCCACAGGGGAACCTCTTTATCTAGATATTAAGGATATTTTCTATACAAGCGATATTAGACCGGTGATTGTCGGTGGACGTTATGGCTTGGGTTCCAAAGATACAACGCCTTCCCAAGTGTTGGCTATCTATAAGAACCTTAAATCCGAAAACCCGAAAAATGGCTTTACTGTCGGTATCGTGGATGATGTAACCCATACATCCTTAGTTGAAGACGAAGCGATTGATACTGCACCAGAAGGGACTATTTCCTGCAAGTTCTGGGGCCTCGGTTCAGATGGTACTGTTGGCGCCAATAAGCAAGCAATTAAAATTATTGGGGATCACACCAAACTCTATGTACAAGCCTATTTCCAATATGATAGTAAGAAATCCGGCGGAATCACGATTTCTCATCTCCGTTTTGGGAAGAAAGAAATTAAATCACCTTATTATGTTACAGGCACGAATTACATCGCTTGTTCTAACCAAACCTATGTTAATAAATATGACCTCTTAAAAGGTCTAAAACCAAATGGCATTTTTGTCTTGAACTGCCAGTGGACAGCCGAGGAATTGGAAGAAAAGCTTCCGGCTGCTATGAAGCAATTCATCGCCAAAAATAATGTGAACTTTTACATCATTGATGCAGTATCGATTGCTGGTAAAATTGGACTCCGCTCCCGCACCAACATGATTATGCAAGCTGCTTTCTTTAAGTTGGCTAACGTCATTCCTGTCCAAGAGGCCATTGACTATCTAAAAGCTTCTGTTGTTAAGTCCTATGGAAAAAAAGGCCAAAACATTGTCGATATGAACAATGCGGCGATTGATCTCGGTGTCTCTTCCTTTGTTAAAGTGGAAGTACCTACGTCTTGGAATACAGACAACGCTCAGGTTCAAGCTGCAGCAGCGGTTGAAGAGCCAGCTTACGTCACGAATATTCTCCGCCCAGTGAATGCTATGGAAGGAGATAATCTTCCAGTTAGTACGTTCTTGGGTATTGAAGATGGAACTGTGCCCCTAGGAACCGCCGCTTTCGAAAAACGCGGTATCGCAGCCATTGTACCAGAGTGGCAAGTGGATAAATGTATTCAGTGCAATCAATGTTCTTATGTTTGTCCCCACGCGGCGATTCGTCCGTTTTTATTGAACGAGGAAGAAGTTAAAAACGCTCCGGAAACATTTACAGCCAAGAAAGCGAATGGTAAAGAAGCAGTGGGTTTACAATTCCGTGTTCAGGTCAGTCCTTTGGATTGCACGGGTTGTGGCAACTGCGCAGAAGTTTGCCCGGCCAAAGGGAAGGCTCTCATCATGGAACCGGCTTCTGAACAAATCGAACGTCAAGCAGAGAACTGGGAGTATGCTGTCACTCTTACAAACAAGAGCAAGCTTTTTAACGTGACTACGGTTAAAGCTAGCCAGTTTGCTCAACCTTTACTTGAGTTCAATGGAGCATGCCCAGGGTGTGGCGAGACTGCTTATATTAAACTTATCACCCAACTATACGGCGATCGAATGATGATTGCCAATGCTACCGGCTGTACCTCTATTTGGGCTGGAAGTGCTCCTGCAGTTCCCTATACGACCAACGTGGAGGGCAAAGGACCTGCTTGGGCCAACTCCTTGTTTGAGGACAATGCCGAATTCGGCTATGGTATGTCCGTGGGCGTTAGCCAACTCCGTGAAAAACTGGCTGATCTGATGAAGCAAGCTCTTGAACTTGAAATTAGTTCTGAGCTAAAAGCAGCTTTCCAAGAGTGGCTCAAGGGTTCTGATGACGCTCAAGCTTCTAAAGCAGCGACTGTTAAGATTCTTGCTGGACTTAAAGGTTACGTTGGAGATAATGCAGTCCTCGCAGAAATCTCTGCGAAGAAAGATCACCTCATTAAAAAATCTCAGTGGATCATCGGTGGAGACGGTTGGGCTTATGATATTGGATTTGGAGGATTAGATCACGTCTTAGCTTCCGGAGACGATGTAAACGTCTTTGTCGTCGATACAGAGGTTTATTCCAATACGGGAGGACAATCCTCTAAATCGACTCCGTGCGCGGCCGTAGCTAAGTTTGCAGCAGCTGGAAAGCAGATTCGCAAGAAAGACCTCGGCGCTATAGCGATGACTTACGGTTATGTCTATGTAGCTCAAATTGCTTTGGGTGCGGACATGGCTCAAACTCTTAAGGTTATTCAAGAAGCAGAGGCGTATAAAGGACCTTCTTTGATTATTGCTTATGCTCCTTGTATCAACCATGGTCTCAAGGCGGGTATGACTAAGAGTGTACAAGAGGCGAAGAAAGCGGTTGATTCTGGCTACTGGCATCTTTATCACTATAACCCGGATCTGATAGCTGATGGCAAGAATCCATTTAGCCTCGATTCTAAAGAGCCGACAACGTCCTTCCGTGAGTTCATCATGGGCGAGGTTCGTTACACTTCCTTGTTGAATACCTTCCCAGAGCGTGCGGAGGAACTCTTTGTGGGCGCTGAAAAGTACGCAAAGATTCGTTATGATTCCTACAAACGTCTGGCTGAGCAAAAGTGGGATTAGATTTAATTAATTAGCAAAGTTTATGAACAAAGAGAGAGCAGCTAAACTGCTCTCTCTTTGTAGGTTGGTTCTACTTTGTTCTAACTGGCATAGAATGTACTATGTTTAGGCAAAGGAGGATATCCCCATGACCTTTGTTTTTTTAGGATTATTTATTGTTTTATTGGTGCTTATTGTTCGTTCTTCATTAGGACAACCTCGCATATTTCTCAAGATTTCAATACATATTTTAGGTGGGATTGTTGGTCTCTGGCTTTGTGATTTACTGTTAAGTATCTTTGGGTTAGGTATTCCGATTAATATCTTTACAATCTCAGTCGTCGGTTTGTTAGGATTTCCTGGTGTTATGGCGCTATCTGTGTTGCAGTTACTTGGAATTTAGTCTAATTTCCAAGCTGTTTATTCTGTTTTTGACCAAAGACTCTTTTTTATAGCGGGAGGAGATATTATTCTTACTAGCGCGGCTATAAACAAATTTACCAAAACGCAAAAGGAGATGATTTAAGCATCTCCTTTTGCGTTTTCTATTCTTCCCTAATTTATATAATACAGGGCAAAGCCCATCGGCATAACAAAATTTACAGCTAAAACTGCAGTGAAGCAAGGGGATGGACTTTGCGGGGGAGAGAAGAGTACGGAAAACTTGCGAATAATCGACTCGTTGTCGGACAAAATAAGCGAGATAAGGAGGGAGAGAACGTGCGCAGTTGGTTTAAAATGATCAAAGAACTTACTATTCGCCCGAAGGGAACCCGGCAGATACGGAAGTCTCCCTCGTATTCTTTTGACGATGATTTGAACAAACCTTTATCTGGGGTTACTGTGAAGGAGATCTTATCGAACAGTAGTGATGTCGTGTTCCGGGAGTTTTTCCTGCAGGGAAAGGAACGTATTCCTTGTATATTAGGTGCAGTCGATGGTTTGGTTGACAAAAATCTATTAGATCAATTTATCCTAAAACCTCTTATGATGGATTTAGTTGGACATCCAGAACTAGCGCAAGTTACATTAGCAAATGTTGTGGACATAACGAGCCAGAGTCTACTTCCCGGTCTGGAGATTAAGAAGATATCCAAAATGAGAGAGGCTGTTAATGCTATTCTTTCCGGTGATTCAGTAATCTTCTTCGGCAACCTGACGGAGGCTATTGTTATCGGTGCTAGGGGATGGGCTAATCGTGGCGTTACTGAGCCGCTCACAGAGTCAATCGTCAAAGGCCCGCGTGAAGGATTTTCGGAAACGCTGCGAACGAATACCTCACTATTACGGCGAAAAATCAAGCATCCCTCCTTACGGATAGTTTCTTTAAAACTTGGTGAATTAACGAATACCGATCTTGTAGTAACTTATATCGAGAAAATCGCAAGTCCAGATATCGTCTCCGAAGTTTTCCGAAGGCTGGGCACCATTAAAATGGATAGCATGCTAGGAAATGGATATATCGAGGAAATGATTGAGGATAATCCCTATTCGCCCTTTCCTCAGATTTCCTTTACGGAACGTCCAGATGTTTTGGCGGGAAAGCTTTTGGAAGGGAAAGTGGGCATTATTGTCGATGGAACCCCCATAGTCCTTGTGGTACCAGCAGTATTGTCGCAGTTTTTAAATGTGAATGAAGACTACTATCAACGTGCCATGGTTGCAATCCTTGCCCGCTTTGTGCGGTATCTAGGAGCCTTTGTAGCCATCGTGGCCCCTAGCATATATATATCAGTCACGACGTTCCATCAGGAAATTATACCGACAGGTCTGCTACTGAGCATATCGGCAGGTCGACAAGGAGTGCCCTTTCCAGCTCTTCTAGAGGCCTTAACTATGACGGTTGTTTTAGAGATATTGCAGGAAGCGGGGCTCCGCTTGCCAAAGCCTATCGGATCGACGATTGGAATTGTAGGAGCACTTATTATTGGTGATGCAGCCGTGAAGGCCGGACTGGTCAGCCCCTTGATGGTTATTATCATTGGCTTAACAGCTGTAGCAAGTTATGCAATCCCAACCTTCGACTTAAGTCTTGCTGTTCGGCTCATTCGATTTCCACTTATGATTTTGGCAGGTGTTCTTGGTTTCTTTGGAGTCTCTGTAGGTTTATATGTGATCTTAATTCACCTGCTAGGCCTACGTTCCTTTGGAGTGCCTTACCTAAGTCCGCTTGCCCCGTTGCGTATTCGGGCTTTGTTGCAAGATACGCTTGTTCGAGCACCATGGTGGGCGTTAAAGCGTCGACCCCAACTTATGGATGTTGAGGAGCCCCGATCAGGCGGCAAAGGAAGAGGGTAACCATGGAAAGAATCTCAACACATCAATTCATGACATTGGGAGCAGCAGTACTCATGGGTACAACGTCTCTCCCAGTAGCCTCGATCGTTACTGGAGTCGGTGGGCGGGATGGGTGGATGAGCGTTTTGCCTGGATTGGCGGTGGGAATTCCTTACGGCTTAATGGTACTCTCTCTGGTTGAACAGTATCCTGGAAAAAGTCTTTTGCAGATTTCAGAAACACTCTTTGGAAAGTGGATAGGGAAAGTTATTGGGATCATATATATAATTATTTCGGGTTACCTTGGAGGTTTGTTGCTAGGACAAGCAGGGGATATCTATCAAGTTTCGATTATGACCCTTACCCCTATCTCGGTATTCGAGTTAGGAGGAATTCTACTCGTTTTTTACTTGGTTACGTCTGGAATCGAAGTGCTGGCACGTTTCTCAGAAGTGCTTTTTCCTCTGATTGTGATAGCGTTGCTTCTGAATGTGGGTCTCTCCATTCCTCGGATTGAACAAGGGGAGCTTTTGCCAATTCTAAGTCAGGGCTTAAAACCTCTTTTTTGGGCTGGAATTAAAGTAGTACCCTTTGCGATGACTTATATTCTCTTCTTGGCTGGAATTGCTGCATTTCTGCCCACTGGTAAAAAAGAGCTTGGCCAATTTAAAACAGGGATTTGGCGAAGTCTGCTATTGGTAGGTATTCTAGATACTCTGGTTGTACTAATGCAAATTCTTGTTTTTGGACCAGCTGAGACCATCCGTTTGGATACTGACCCTATGGGCATTTGCGCGCTGGAAGAAGGGATAGGGTTTTAATGAAAAGTAATAGGCAACTGAAAATAGGCCTGGGAGTGATCTTGATCATTTGTATTTTATTTTTACCAGGATGCTGGGGAAAACGAGAAGTAGAGGAACTAGCTCCACTGCTCGGGGTAGGTATTGATCTGGGGCAGAAACCTGGCACTTATCTCATAACAGAACAAATAGCAGAGCCTAAACAAGGTGGCGCAACTGCTTCAGAAGTTAAGCAATGGACAGTTAGTGTAGAAGTATCGAGCGCTAGAGAAGCGTATGAAATGGTTTCCAAGATCACAAATCTCATACCGTTTATGGGTTCTTTGAAGGTTATCGTTATTGGTGAGGATGCTGCCAAAGCTGGTTTTAATGATATTATAGATTTTGCCCAACGGTTTTCAGAATTTCGTCGTTCGATGTACTTACTTTTGGCCAAAGGGAAGGCTCAAAGTCTACTAAATACAAAATTGCGCAGTGGGGAAATACCAGCCATCTTTCTTAAAAGTAATCTTGAAAAAGGAGAGAATTCATCGACGTTTCCGATAGTTCGTTTAGGGCATTATTTAACCATTTTGGGTACAGAAACTACAGCCCCCATTATTCCGCTGGCTAAGAGCATAAAGTCAGGGGATGAAGGTATCGAATATAAAGCAGATGAGAAGGAGGGTGAAGAGTTACAGCTAGAAGGTGCGGGTGTCTTAAAAGGGGACCATTTGGTCGATTTTCTCACGGACGAAGAAACTAAAGGGTATATGTGGTTAGAGAACGATGTTCTTCATCGCTTTATTAACACGGTTGGCATCGACGAAAGCAAAGTTAACTTTGGTGGGCAAGTCCTGAAGTCGACGACAATATACAAAGTGAAAAGTAATAATGGAACAATGGAGCTGCACTACCAGATCAATGCAAGTATTGCGGTTGATGAAGTTATGGGGTTAAAAGAAAAACTTTCCGATACGGAGTGGTTAGATCTTCTGAAAGAGGCAGAGAAGCGCTTTGCTAAGGTGATTCAGAAGGAATGTGAGCTTTCTATTCAGAAAGAAAAAAAGTTGGGCCTTGATTTTTTGGGAATTGGACGGCACATTGAACAGTATAATTCTGGATATTGGAAGACCGTAAAAGATCAATGGGAGCAGAATATTGCTGATTTTCCAATTTCTTTGGATGTAAAAGTCACAATTCATAATTCGGGCATGTCAAGTGGCAGTGCTCACGACTAATTAAACTGGTGAGGGGCAAGAATAGGGGGAGAAGTAAATAGGAGGAATTAAATAATGATTAAAAATATCTATACCCAAACACAAATTTCTGAAGAGAGCCATGAGAAAATTAAAGGAAATGAAAGCTTGACTAACGAGGGAAAACTCCTCCCGGTATGTTATCGTTGCGCTCAGGTCCCGAGGAATGGATTATATGATGGTTTCCGGGTCGAAGGAATGTTTTTTTGTTCGGATTGCCAGTTAGAGTTATTCACAGCGGAACAAGGTTCCCCAGAATATCAAGAATTTATTTTTTTAATAAAAGAAATTCTTTTGTAGGGGGACAGGATGCATCGTAGATGATAAATTTACTAATTTATGTTAAACTATAAGGAATGCCATGTGTCAACTATATTTTTGCATGAACAATCAGGTGAATGGAGGTTCATCATCGGTGGGTGATCTTGGAGAGGGATTGAGCCATTATCTAAAACAAGGATTTTGCTCTTTCCATACTCCTGGCCATAAGGGTCGACAGGAGTTTTTTTATGGCTCAGATCTTTTGGGTTTTGACTTAACAGAGCTTCCAGGACTTGATATGCTTCATTCACCTAGTGGGATTATTGCTGAGGCACAAAAACGGGCGGCTGAGATTTTTGGAGCGGAGGAAACGTTTTTCCTTATCAACGGAGGAACGGTTGGAAATCAAGCGATGTTTCTCGCTTTGGAAGATACTGCTTCTAAACGCGTTGTGGTTGAGAGAAGTTCTCATCGTTCCGTTATGTCGGCCTTGGTCTTAAGTGGATTGAAGCCGGAATACGTAATTCCTACAATTCATCCTGACTTTAACCTGGCTTTGGGATTTGATGTGGAGACGCAACAGATTCCGTGGCAAGAGGTCTCTGCCTGCCATGTTACTTATCCCAGTTATTATGGGACAGCCTTTGACCTGAATAGATTAATAGATGAAAGAACGCGTTTGGGATCTAAAACACCGATTCTGGTTGATCAAGCACACGGTTCACATTATCTTGGTCCACTATTTCCTCCGAGTGCTTTAAAGCTTGGTGCAGACATTGTCTTACATAGTTCTCATAAAACATTAAGTGCCTTGACTCAGTCTGCCATGCTACATGTTCAAGGGCATAGAGTCTCGCGCATCCGTTTAAGACAAAGTCTGGAACTTTTGCAATCCTCAAGTCCGAGTTATTTACTACTAGCCTCGTTAGAAAGGGCTGGAGAATTTGCTTTAGATTTTAGGCGTTGGGAGTGTTTGCAAGAAGAAGTTGAAGAGCTACATCGGAAAGTGGGGAAGAGTTTCCGTATTCTCTCTCAGAAGGATGCCGGGACGTACGGCATTCACACGGTAGATTGGTCGAAAATTCTAATCAATACGTTGCCGTTGGGTGTTCCTGCTCCTCGCTGTGTGGAGTATCTTCGAGAAGGGTACGGCATCGAACCAGAGTTATGGGATGAAGAAAATATCTTATTCATGTTAGGAATTGGGAATAAGCCGGAGGATATTCGAAGGCTCACGAAGGCGTTAGTAAGTTTGGCGAACTATGCTCATTCGATTGGTTTTTCTGAATTAATAAAGCGAGTGGGAACCGATCGGTCTATAATTCCCCCTTTGCCACAGCTAATGCTTTCCCCTCGGGATGCTTTTTTTGCCCATAAACGTCAAATTCCTCTCAAGGAGAGTTTAGGTCATATTGTTGGGGAAACAATCTCCCCTTATCCTCCTGGAATTCCGCTCGTTGTAATGGGCGAGCAAATGACTTGCGAAGTTCTAGGTATGCTACTCACTGCTGGAGAAGGTCGTTGGCAAGGGTGGGATGGTTTCAAAAGTCAAACAATTTGGATTGTCGAGGAGGATAAGGGATGAAGATGGTAATCGCGATTGTTCAGGACAAGGATGTAGCTAAACTTCTACAAGGTGTGACACGAGAAGGATTCCGTGCAACGCGTCTGGCAAGTTCAGGGGGGTTTCTGCGTTCGGGAAATACAACGTTGCTCTTTGGGGTTGAAGAGCAACGTTTGGAAGCCCTCCTGTCAATGATCCGTGAGGCCTGTCGCCAACGTGAAGAGATGCTGACACAGGTTCAGCCTATTATGGGACCGGTGGATGCCTATATCCCTTTTCCGATAGAAGTCCCCGTCGGTGGTGCAACGGTATTTGTGCTAGATGTTGAACAGTTTATAAAGGTGTGAAAATATGAATCTACAGATAGCACTTTTGGAGAAGGCGGCACGTGAAAACCGATTGGCACATCTCTTACTGTTTCATGGAGGAAGTGCACTGCATCAGAGTGAGGTGGCCCTCCGACTGGCACAGATCTTAAACTGTAGTCAGCCTACGCCAGAGGGGCCATGCCAAAATTGTTCAGCTTGCCGTAAGATTCTCAGCGGAAACCATCCGGATGTTTTATGGTTGAAACCGCTTAAAACGACGATCGGGATTGAGCAGGTCCTCGTCTGGCAACAAAAGGCATACCTTAAGCATTACGAGGGAATCTATAAAATTTCTGTAATTGAGCAAGCCGAGGCAATGACATTACCGGCGGCTAATGCACTGTTAAAGGTCATTGAAGAACCGCCGGAGCGGA
>DHJG01000131.1:0-30419 GCA_002404215.1 Desulfosporosinus sp. UBA4726 | reverse complement strand
AATCTTTCCGAGGATACTTGGCTAAAGGGATTGGGAGAGGTGGATCAGCAAGAAGCAACTCGGGCCTTTCGCTTAAGTGGGAAAAACCAAAATTTGGCGACAGCGATTTTGGAGCATGGTGTATCAATGCTCCAAGAATGGGTCGGAAAATTTCGAACTGCGGTAGAGGAAAGAAATTTTCTTAAACTCTTTCCTCTTTTCCCGATCGATAAAAAGCAAGCCAATCTTTATTTGCAAGTCATGGCGGTACAGACGCAGGAAGGAATTCAAAAAGGTACTATTCGTCCTTTTGAGCTTTTGGCGATCGGAAAGGCGTCTGATGTGTTGCGACAAAATGTAAATCCAAGACTTGTGATTGAAGTATTAGCTTTAGAATTATTCCAACAAGGAGGGGCTCTCTGTGATTGAGGTTGTAGGCGTCCGCTTTAAACACGCCGGGAAAATATATTATTTCTCTCCGGGAGACCTTAAACTTGCTGCATCTGATAAGGTGATTGTTGAAACAGCAAGGGGTATCGAATTTGGGGAACTGGTCATCCCCCCTCGCCAAGTTGCTGACGAGGAAGTGATTCTACCTTTGAAACAGGTCATGCGCAAAGCAACTATTGAGGATGAGCAGTTCGTCGAACATAATAGGACAAAGGAAAAAGATGCTTTCCAAATTTGTCTGAAAAAAATTGCAGAACATCAGTTGCCGATGAAATTAGTCGATGTTGAATATACATTTGACGGAAATAAGATCATTTTTTCCTTTACGGCAGAGGGTCGAGTCGACTTCCGAGAATTGGTCAAGGACTTAGCAGCCTTATTTAGGACACGCATAGAGCTACGCCAAATTGGGGTGCGCGACGAAGCTAAAATGCTCGGAGGAGTTGGGTCTTGCGGACGGATTCTTTGTTGTTCTTCCTTTTTGGGGGATTTTGAGCCGGTTTCGATTCGAATGGCTAAAGATCAAAAGCTCTCGCTAAACCCAACTAAAATTTCCGGAATTTGTGGTCGACTCATGTGCTGCCTTAAATATGAAAATGGCTGTTATAAATCCGAAGACAAAGAGCACTGTGTACGCCACAACGCTCAAGTAGGAGAAAAGTTGCCAGAGGTTCAAGATGAAGCAAACTCTCAGGCAGACAGTGCCTTATCAACTAAAGCCAATGGCAAACTGCGATGCAATAGGAAAGGGGAAAAGCCCAAAGGAAAGAGTGAGCGAGTATGAGTCAATTGACCCAGGCCCTTACAGAAGTAGAAGAAAAATTGCGTTCCCTTCTTGAAGAGGTTAACCGTTTAAAGCCTTACGTTCAAGCTTTAGAGGAAGAAAATATACGTTTAAAACGGGAATGGACCCTTCCGGAAAAGGAGACAGAACGCGTCATTGCCAATGCTGAACACATTCAAGGAGTTGCCCATGATAATCTAGAGCGCCTGTATCAAGAGGGTTTCCATGTCTGTCACCTGCATTTTGGGCAACCTTTAGAAGGGGATTGCCTGTTTTGTATGGGCTTTTTGAGGAAAGATTAATTGAACCATGGAAATTTTCGGATTACGAGGAGTCGAAGGTATGTTGGCTAAAGGTACGTTGTATGTATGTGCGACGCCGATTGGAAATTTAGGAGATATTACAGTGCGAGTTTTGGATACGTTGCGGGAAGTCGATTTGATTGCTGCTGAGGATACGCGGCATTCTCGAAGACTTATGCAACATTACCAGATTACGACACATATGACCAGTTATCACGCGCATAATGAAAAAAAGAAGTCCCTAGAATTGGTGGAGAAACTTAAAGAAGGCCAAACGATCGCGCTCATTTCTGACGCGGGGTTACCAGGGATTTCAGATCCAGGATGTGAAGTTATACGTCTATGTAATGCGGAGAATATTCCTGTCGATGTTTTGCCGGGACCTAATGCAGCACTTACGGCTTTGGTCTTATCAGGAATGCCGACGGAGCATTTTGCGTTTCACGGTTTTTTGCCCTCTACTACAGGCGAACGGAAAAGGAACTTGGAGCAATTAGTGCATCTACCCCAGACGCAGATCTTTTATGAGGCCCCTCATCGTTTGGTGGCAACACTACGAGGGATGTCAGAGTGCTTTGGGGAACGTTCGGCCGCAGTCGTGCGCGAGTTGACTAAATTGCATCAAGAGGTTCACAGAGGAACCGTATTAGAGTTAAAAGAGACCTTCGAGCAAACTGCTCCTCGTGGAGAGTGTTGTATTCTTATAGCACCCTATGTCCCCGTTAAACCGGTAGGAGGCCCCGTAGAATGGTGCCAAGAAGTTAAAGAAGGAATTAGCCGAGGATTGAGTAAGAAAGATGCCATGAAAGAAGTGGCGAAGCGTTATGGGGTAAGAAAGCCAGAGGTTTATCAGGCGCTTCTTGACGAAGAGGGATGATGAAGAAGCTGAGGCCAGTGCCAAGCGTTGGTATGGATGGTAGTATAAAGAAAAAGAAGGCCTTGAAGGCCTTCCTAGTTTATTATCATAGCTTGATCTGTCAGTTAAGGTGTTTCGGCTATGTAACCAGCTTCAAAATTAAACGGCTTTCGACTCTGATTCCACGTTGTTCGCTACTGTTTCTCCCATGGCAATGGCACATTCACGACAAACGTTCTTGCCGTGGAACAGTTGATTATCGCTAGCATTACCACAAAATACACAAGCAGGCTCATACTTTTTAAGAATGATCTTTTCTTGATCCACATAAATTTCCAGAGCATCTTTCTCGTCAATACCTAAAGTACGGCGAAGCTCAATTGGTAAAACAATACGACCAAGCTCATCTACTTTTCTCACAATTCCAGTGGATTTCATCATATTTGCTCACTCCTTTTACAACAGTATTCGACAGGAAATTACAGACTTATGATACCAATCGTTCCATTTAAAGTCAACTACTTTTTTATATTTTTTAGTTATTTTTATTTAGTCGAGGATAATTTATAATAAAGTTTGCCTCTTATGCTCAATTTATGGGTATACTTAGCATAAATTAAATAGTTTAAGGTTATTTTAAAAAAATATTAAGATGGGAGACGTAAGGGTGAAATATTACATAACAACTCCAATTTTCTATCCGAACTCTAGCCCGCATATTGGAACGGCATATACAACGGTTGCGGCAGATGCAATTGCCCGTTATCACAGATTACGGGGTGACGATGTTTACTTCTTGACCGGTACAGATGAAAATGCACAGAAAATCGTACGCACTGCCGAAGCGAATCATACAGATCCCAAAATTTATGTTGATGGCGTGGTAAAACGATTTAAAGAATTATGGCTTGCCTTAGATATCTCCAATGATGACTTTATTCGTACGACGGAAGAACGTCATCAAAAAGTGGTCCAACAAATTTTTACCAAGTTATATGAACAAGGTGATATCTATAAATCAGAGTATTCGGGGTGGTATTGTACCCCTTGTGAAACGTTCTGGATGGAAAATAAATTGATCGATGGCAAATGTCCTAATGAGGATTGTGGACGAGATGTGGAATTGCTAAAAGAAGAAAGTTATTTCTTCCGTCTTTCAAAGTATCAGGGTGCCCTGCTTAAACACATCGAAGAGCATCCTGACTTCATTCAACCAATTTCCCGTCGCAACGAAATGTTGAGGTTTATTGAAGGCGGGTTAGAGGACCTATGTGTTACACGCACGACATTTCAGTGGGGAATCAAAGTACCTTTTGATCCAAAACATGTTGTGTATGTTTGGCTGGATGCACTCATTAATTATATTTCGGCACTAGGTTACCCCGACGGGGAAAACTATAAGCGGTATTGGCCTGCTGATGTACATTTAATGGGAAAAGATATTGTTCGTTTCCATGCTGTAATCTGGCCTATTATTCTAATAGCTTTAGAGCTTCCTCTCCCCAAAACTATTTATGGTCATGGCTGGTACTTGAGCAAAGAAGGCGGTAAGATATCTAAATCTCGCGGCAATGTGCAGGACTCTTTTGAATTAATTCAAAGATATGGTTCTGATGCCATCCGATATTTTTTATTGCGCGAGATGCAAGTGGGTTCGGATGGCACCTATTCTGAAGATAACGTGGTTGAACGCCTTAATAGTGATCTAGCCAATGATTTTGGAAACTTCGTATCTCGGAGTTTAGCAATGGTTGTTAAGTACCGAGATGGGATTGTTCCGTCTCCAGGGCAAGATGGTTCACAAGAGCAAGAATTAAAAGAGTTAAGTCATGAGGTTAAAATAAATGTAGAAAAAAGGCTCGAGGCTTGCGATCCTGCAACGGCTCTTGAAGAGATTTGGCGCTTTGTAGCACGTTGTAATAAATACGTGGATGAAACTGCCCCCTGGGCTCTTGCTAAGCAAGAGGAGCAGCGGGAGCGCTTAGATACGGTTCTTTATACGTTCGTGGAATGTATACGCGTTATGGCAGTTCTGACGGCCCCTTTTATGCCGGGATTACCACCTAGAATTTGTGAGCTCCTAAGTCTTGATGAAAGCATCATTCGCTGGGAAGAAGCAGATCAATGGGGTATTCTCAGACACGGAATAAAAGTAAAAAAGGGAGAACAACTTTTTCCAAGAATTGATATTTCCCAATATACGGCGGCAGAGGAGACAAAAACAGTGGATCAAGATCAAAATATAGACCAAACCCAAGCTCCAAAAGAAACCAGCGACTCAGTTCCAGCGCTTGAATTTGAGCCTATTAAAGAAGAAATCAGTATGGACGATTTTGCCAAACTGGATTTGCGTATTGCAAAGATTCTAAGTGCCGAAAAAGTAGAAAAGACGGATAAACTTATGAAGTTAGAAGTCGAAGTTGCAGGTGTTGTGCGCACAGTGGTTTCGGGTATTGCTAAACATTATGTCCCAGAAGACCTTGTAAACCAATATGTTGTCCTGGTCGCCAATTTGAAACCTACCAAGCTGAGGGGAATTATGTCTGAAGGTATGATATTGGCAGCCTCACAGGGGGAAGTGTTGGAGGTTCTCATGCTCAACAAGGATCTTCCTGGAGGGGCGCGGGTAAAATGATCTGGGATACACATGCACACATAGATGATCCTGTCTATACAGAGGACTTCCAAGAAGTCACAGAGCGAATGAAATCATCGGGAATTTCCCGAGTGACGAATGTGGGATACGATCTCCCTTCATCTGAACGATCTGTGAAGCTAGCTCAAGGTTACGATTTTATTTATGCTGCAATTGGCATACACCCGCACAATGCCGAAGGGGTCACTGATGAAACCTTTGCGAAGCTCTTACTCTTAGCAAAAGAACCCAAAGTGTTGGCCTGGGGCGAAATTGGGCTAGACTATTATCGGGATCTGTCTCCGCGCCCGATTCAAAAAGAAATATTCATTCAACAAATTAAATTAGCCAATGAGGTTGGCTTACCGATCATTATTCATAATCGTGATGCCCATCAGGATGTTTTGGAGATAGTAAAGGCCCACCCTCCTAAGTACGGTGGCGTATTCCACTGTTATTCGGGGTCATGGGAAATGGCAAAGGTTCTGTTGAACTTGGGGTTTTATCTTTCTTTTGCTGGACCAGTAACCTATAAAAACGCCCGACACACGGTTGAAGTAGCAACTCATGTTCCACTGGATCGCTATCTTGTTGAGACGGATTCTCCATATTTAACCCCAGAACCGCGACGTGGAAAGCGTAATGAACCCACATATGTCCGAGAAGTTGTTAAGAAATTGGCAGAGATTAAAAACTTACCTTTTGAAGAGGTTGCTTTGCAAACTATGCACAATGCTGAAACTGTTTTTGGTATTAGTCAGAAGGTATAAACTTTCAGCTGTATACTTTCTGGAAGCTCCCTTCTCCCATCCTTGGCTACAGGGACACTCGGCCATCCTTGACCAGCGCTTGGCGCCAGATAAGTTTTTTTATACCTGTTATCAAAGGACCTTCGTCGCAGAAGGTTCTTTTTTTTATTCTTCCTCATAGGGTTTGTTAAGGGGGGATTAAATGTATTCGCTACCGATTACCACGTATTCCGATTATTGGCGTGCAACTAAAGTTTGGACCTCATACCTAGGAGGTTTAGTGGTGTTCGCCGCCGGTACGCGGTATTCCGCTCTGGGCGTCTCAGATATTAATCAAACGTTGCAGCTGCCATTTCATCTGACGACACCATCCTTATATACAAAAAACCTAAGTACAGAAGTAGTTTTGGCCGACTCTCTGAAGAGAGCAGCGAGTCAAGACCAGGTTAGTCAGGGCTCAACCAGCCAGGATGCAATTATCCAGGGCGCGATTAGTCGAGGGGTATTCAGACAGGGTGTAATCAGCCATATAGTTAGTCGAGGGGAAACTAGACAAGTTGGAACCAGTCAGGGAGGAACCAGTGAAGAAGGTCTAGGCGGAGAAGTCCTAAGTAAAGAAGTTCCGAGTAAAGAAGCACCAAACCAAGTAATTGAAGATAGGATAACTAGTAGGATACAAGTGGAAGAAAAGGAAATTCCTTTTGAAACGCAATATATTGAATCAGCTAAACTTCTCCCGGGCACGAGCCAAGTACAAGAAGAAGGCGAAAATGGTATTTCACGTCAGGTTGTAAAGACATTTGAAGTTGGTGGGCAACCTGTAGATCAGCAAATACAATCCTCTTTTGAGCTTAAAAGCCCGAAGAAGGAAGTGATTCTTCGAAACTCTAATCCAGTTCCGAAGAAGAAAGTGACTATTCCAAACTCCAAACCGGCTGTAGAGGACGACTTTGTATTAGATCAAGCGAGTATTAGCAAAACACTGACCGTTGAAGCGACGGCTTATACGTTTACTGGAAATAAAACGGCTACAGGGGTTGACCCAAGAGAAGGCATGATTGCTGTTGATCCGAAGGTCATTGCGATGGGAAGTAAGGTCTATGTCGAAGGGTATGGGTATGCCATAGCCGCAGATACAGGTGGAGATATTAGCGGAAATCGAATCGATGTATTCTTTTCTAGCCTCCGTCAGTGTATAAATTGGGGGCGAAAACCTGTTCATATTTATGTATTAAAAACCAAATAATGTAAAATGCTTTGACAAAAGACGACTTATCTAATAAGATGAAGTTGCTAGGTCATATTACGTTTTTGGAGGGATTCAATGTTTAAGTTAACTCGAACTCGGGTTTTGTCCTTAGTTCGGACGTCCCATTTAGCTAAAATGGCAATTGCTGTATTTGCTATTTTCCTCATTGCAACTGGGACACTTGTGTATAATGCCAAAACAATTGAGGCCCACATTGATGGAAAAACAGTTCACATCACAACGATCGCTGGGACCGTTGGTCAGGCACTCGCTCATTCAAATCTAAACACTTATCCAGAGGATATAGTAAACCCTTCGCGGGACACAAAGGTTACAAAGGGTTTAACAATAGAATTAACGCGAAGTGTACCAGTTCATCTCACAGTGGATAAACAAACTTTCATGACACGGACACCCGCAAAAACTGTAGGTGAAGCGCTTACTGATTTATCAGAGCGTTACGGACTTCAGATCAAAGCTGTGGATGAAGTGAATGTTTTACGAACAGATGTTGTCGCTGACAAAATGGAAATCAAGGTGCGGAGAGCTATTCCCATTGTTGTTCGCGCAGATGGCAAAGATATAAACACCTATATTGCGCCAAGAACCGTCGCAGGTGCGCTCGAGAAACTAGGCATTTCCCTGGGTACGAAGGATAAAGTCTCGCTGGCTCTCGATCATATCCTAACGCCCAATGAGAAGGTGCAAGTGGTTAGGGTTGCAGAACGAGTAGAAACGGTACAAAGTGAAATTCCTTATCAGGATATTGTACAGGCTGCGGATTATCCCGTTGGTTTACCAGACCAGGTCGTTAGTCGTGGCTCAAATGGTCTTCAGGAGCAATCGGTTAAACTGACGTTAGAAGATGGAAAAGAAGTTGAACGTGAGATACTCACGCAGCGAGTGGTTACAACCCCTACGAATAATGTAATTTCTCGCGGTGCGCAAACTTCTGTTTCACGAGGCGGAGAGACTATTAATTTCAAGCGGGCTATTGTCATGAAGGCAACAGCCTATTGTATTCCCGGAGGGACAACAAAAACAGGGGCATCTGTCCGTTGGGGGATCATTGCAGTCGATCCCAGTGTTATTTCTCTAGGAGAGAACGTATTTGTCGAGGGTTATGGAAATGCTAGCGCTTTGGATACTGGTGGTGCAATCAAAGGTAATCGCATCGACCTTTACATGAATTCTGAAGCAGCAGCAAGATCATGGGGTGTTCGTAACGTAATGGTCTATGTCAAATAGTTAAGCTCATATTTTTTCCAGAAAGTCTTCGCTTTTAAAGCGGAGACTTTTTTTTTATGAATTCAAAAAGTATGCGTTTGGTATCAGTGTAACTAAGGCGCCGCTTTTGCACCAGACAAGTTTTCTTTATATAGGCAGAAAGTATAACTTTATTTATCAGCACATACTCTTTAATAGTCCATGAAACGGGGGAGTGCTGAAATGCGATGGCCTGAAATAATACTGGGAAAGAAATCTGCAATGATACTTGTCCTTGGGGTAATGGGTATGTTGGTGTTCTCTGTATTTTGGCAGGGTTCTACTGCGGTTATTAGTCATTTGGAGGATCGTCACATTGTGATGCTTGATCCGGGACATGGAGGATATGATCCGGGAGCGATCACCTCTCAGGGTGTTTATGAAAAAGCAATCAATCTTCAGATTGCCCAAAAGGTCAAAGAAATGCTTCGGCCAAGTGGGATAGAGGTTTTCCTTACTCGGGAGGAAGATATCGACTATGTCGGAAATAATGTGAAAGGAAAAACCACAAGGAAACAAATAGATTTAAATTATCGAATAGATATGGCCAAAGAGGTAAAGGCTGACATTTTCGTTAGTTTACATGTCAATGCAACAGCTTCTGGACAGAATTCCGGTGCAGAAACGTTTTATCATTATAAGTCTGAATCCGGAAAAGGCTTGGCTGAATTGATTCAACAAGAATTGATTAAAATACCTGGAATGAATCGTAGGATTGCAAAACCTGGAGACTTTTATGTTATCAGAAACACAAGTATGCCTGCAGTTATTGTGGAAGTGGGCTATTTATCCAGCGCTACAGAGCAGAAGAAACTTCAACAATCTTGGTATCAAGAACAATTATCACGTGCTATTGCCAAAGGAATTGCTAATTATTTCATGTAGGGGCACTATTTAATGGTGCCCCTTATATTTATCCAAAATTGGGTAAATATAACGTTTATTATTTTAATACATAACGTCCTTTGAAGCGGGGAAAATAAAGTCAGTTACTGAATTTAGATTAAGGAGTTGAAGTGTAGAATGAAACGGTTTCTGACTTTTATGATGAGCAGTGCTCTAATTTTGGGCCTCGCCTTGACAGGATGTACAAATACACCGCCTGCTTCTCCATCCAAAGACCAACAGCAAACCACGCAAAATACACAACCGCCACAAGCTGAGGCTGGTGCAACTAGAGATTCCGTATTAGGGTCAGAGAAACGGGTAGTCATGGGATTTTATACTGACCAGGAAGGACAAGTACCTGGTTCTAAAGAAACTATGCTTAAAAATGGTAAACTACTCGATGAAGTCGCGTTTTTCTGGTATTCTTTTGACGCAACAGGAAAAATAGTTCCAACAGGTAAGGTTGATCTGAAAATTAAAGAAATGGCCCAAAAAAATGGATCTAAGGCTTATGCCTTGGTTCATAACATGAATCTAACCGGGTCAGTTGGCTTTGATGCCGATCGAGCTCACCGCGTTTTATCTAATCCTGCCGTTAGGGCTAACTGGGTAACGAATATGGTCAACCTAACTACAAAAGATAATTGGGATGGCATTTCGTTGGATGTTGAAAAGACGCCTCCTGGAGATCGAAATAACTATTCTGCCTTAGTGGCCGAGCTTGCTAAAGCTTTAAAAGCAAAGGATAAAGTCTTAAATATTTCAATCCCGGCGAAATTTGTGGACTATCCATCTGATCTGTGGTCAGGGGCATATGATTATGCAGCGATTGGTAAAGCCGCTGACCAAATCATTCTCATGACATATGATGAGCATGGACTTGGGACAACCCAAGGACCCATTGCTTCTGCAGGATGGGTAGATCGTGTTATTAAATTTGCAGTAGGGAAAATACCTAAAGAGAAGATCGTGATGGGGCTCCCTGTTTACTCCTTTGACTGGGGAAGTAACAAACCAACTATGCCAGATTACCTATCCTATGTTCAAACGCTTGAGCGAGCCAAAAAAAATGGGGTGGATATCCTTGTTGATCCGAGTGCAAAAGTGCCACAATTTATTTATACAGCAAAAGGGGTTCGACACGAAGTTTACTTTGAGAACATCGCTAGTTTGAGGGCGAAAATGGATAGTGCTCTCAAAAGCAAGTTGCATGGTGTTGCCATTTGGCGTTTAGGAATGGAGGATCCCGCAATTTGGGATCAGCTCATCAAGACCTATGGAACAAATAAAGAAACAAAAGAAAAGAAATAACAAACAAGCAAGCAAGGGCAAGGGCACGATACATTCATCGTGCCCTTTTTTTGCAATTCTACCTCACAGGGCCCAATGCATTGGGCACGTAACTAAAAAAATTTGAGTCTTTAGACATTCTCAGTTAAGATATAAGAGTTGGATGGAGGAATTTAGGAATGATAAAGGAACTTATTGTTGTCGAAGGTAAAAACGACGCACATGCGGTACGACAGGCTCTCGGAGAAGTTGATATAATTTGGACAGAGGGTTACGGGCTAACAAAGAAAAAGTTAGATTACATTTCAGAAGTGGCAAACCGTCAAGGGGTTATCGTTTTTACGGACCCTGATACAGTAGGCGAGCAGATCCGCAATCGTATCAGGACGTATGTTCCCCTGGCTAAACATACTTACCTAACAAGGAAGGTAGCTACAAAACAGGGGGATATTGGAGTGGAAAATGCAGAACCACACGAAATTCGCCGTGCATTTGCACATATTCAGCAAGAGCAGGAGATTCTTGTAGAGAATTTTACGATAGAAGATTTGTTCTTGGTTGGTCTAGCAGGATCAAGTCGAGCGAGTGAATACAGGCTAGCACTTGGGCGCAAGCTGGGTATAGGGGATACTAATGCCAAACAGTTTCTACATCGCTTAAACCGTTTTGGAGTATCTCGCGAGTCTTTTTTTCAAGCAATAGAGGAGGTTCGTAATGGAGAGCGCAGCTGAATATACACAACGTCTCATAAAAAGTGGGGCACGCGCCCATAAGTCGATGGGGCAAGTTTTTCTAATGAGTGACGAAGTAATTGATTGCATTGTTTCAGCTAGTACCTTACAGCCGGATGTTCCACTCGTAGAAATCGGACCGGGTCTTGGAGTATTGACTCGAGTTCTTGCCCCAAGGGTACAAAAGATGTGGGCAGTAGAGTTAGATAAACATAAAATTGGAATTTTGAACAAAGAGCTGAAGGGTCTACCTATAGAAATTGTTAATCAAGATGCCTTAAAGTTGGATCTATTTGAGCTATGGGGAGATCAGTTAGGCTATTTAATAGGAAATTTGCCCTACTATATAACAAGTCCATTGATCATGCACTTTCTCGAGCAAGCAGATCGATTAAGTGGGATGACGATCATGGTACAAAAAGAAGTGGCTGATCGGATTGCCGCGCCGCCTGGAAGTAAGACCTACGGTATTTTGTCCATCGCCGTGCAGATTTCTGCCCAAGTTACAAAAGTGACGGATGTTTTGCCTAGCGCATTTTGGCCGGCGCCAAAGGTTACTTCTGCTGTGATTCGATTAGACCTTCGTCCTTATCCGGGGTTTGACGTGAATAAAAAGGACTTTTTTCGAGTGGTCAAAGCAGCTTTCAGCCAGCGAAGGAAAACTTTAGCAAATTCACTCACTGGTGGCTTAGGATTAAAAAAGGAAGAAGTTATTGAACGAATGCAGGGTGTAGGGATCTCGGATGGGCGGCGAGCAGAATCGCTAAGTATCGAGGAGTTTCAGGTACTTACAAAAGCCTTTCAATCATAATGAACAGAGAACACAGAGCTAAAGAGAGACCGAGGCGCGACTTAGAATCGTCCCTCGGTCTCTCTTTGGAGAGGGCCCCTTTTAAGGAATTATTATACCTTGGTATAAAAGATGGGTAATTTTCGAATCATAAGGAGGCCTAAATATAATATAAACTGGATGCAAGTTTGTACGGCTAGGACGTTAAGGATTAACGGAGGGTGAACCTAGGTTGGAAAAGGCAAGTAAGAAGATACTTCAGAAATGGTCGAATATTATCGCGACATTGGCCACGACAGTGTTAGCATTTACCGCTTTAATTACGGTCTATTTAACGGTTGCCGCATGGCAAGTGCAACAGGAGACTGCTCGACCGTATTTCATATTAAAAGAGTCCCCTAAAGTTGAGTTGGCAAATGAACTTAGTTTTGAGTTAAAATTTAGCAATGTGGGAATGCATCCAGCTGTGGATCTTTCAAGTGAGACGATTGTCTTTGATGATCGTTTAACCGGAAAGCCGATTCATCATGATGAGTCGGCCATTGTCAATGAAATACCTAAAGATTCCTCGTCAAGCTTAGTTATGACCATACCTAACGAGGAGATTTACCCCAAACAATTTAGTATTAATGCCCATTATGTTGTTGTTGACTTACAGTATTTAGATCCCATCTTGGATAAATCATACTGGCAATTGATTTACCTGAAGTGGAATGGAGTGGAAGAAGAAAAAATACAACCTACGGTGCACGTAAGGGTGGAGGAAAAGGTGAAGATAGACGAGTATTTAAAGACTCATGGTATTGATCTAAAAAAAGATATAGTTAAAAAATGATGAAAATAAATACCTATTCAGAGACTTAGGTTAGATCCAGAGAAAATGACATGCTGCTCATCACAAAGGCTTTGGGATTTTAGAGACTGCTCACAATGCTGAAGCAGATCAAAACGCCGTTCCGGGTGGTAGCCCAATAAGGCGTGTTTTCCAAGTGAGCGAGTCATAGGTTTATTTTGGATTAGTGTTAAACCCATTTGGCAATCCCCAATGATGGTTTCGGCAATCAGACGAGCATGACACCGATGCTTACTTGGCGAATGCAGTGCTTGATGGGGTATAGATGTGGCCACTTTAATAGCAAGACCATCTTGCTTAGCCCAATACAGGGTGAGCGGAGGAATGGCAATAGCTTCCAAAGGAAGAAGTTGCAAGGCACGTTCAGAAAGCCCATGAGGCCCATGTGTAGGGGTTGAAAGCCCGAGACTTTTAAAGAGATCAAGGTCTCGGTTAAGCTTTGCTCGAAATTTTAGAACGAGATTAGCAAGTTTTTGACGATGTGTAATGTAGGGATAACAATTAGTTAAGGCGACATCAATCCCAGATTCAATGGAAGCCAAGAGGTGAACAAGATTTTGATAGATATTTCCGGACATATCACCATCGACAAAGAGTGTTCCCTTGACACCTAAATGACGTGCATAGAGCGCTCCGATCGCCCGTGGTATATCAATTCCTAAACTGTCTGTAAAATAGAGAATCTGAATCCGAGCATCTGGGATTGAGCGAACAAGTTCGAATGTCTTGTCGGTGCAACCGTTGAGAACTAAAATGATGTAATTGACAGGAAGACGTAAAATAGTGGTCAAAGTTGCCAAGATGCTCTTTTCTTCATTTTTGGCTGGAATGACTACTGCGAACATCTTAAGCCCCCCTTTTAATCTACTTATTATACTATATGCCGTTTGATCAGCTTCGACATAGTATATAGGAATATAAGAGACTTACTTCAGCAGAAGTTTAGTTGCACTTATCTAGAGAAAAGGAGGGCAGGCTATGTTTAAAGTTGGAGATATTGTTGCACGTCGCTCACATCAACAGGATATTTTCTTCCATGTTGATAAAATACATGAGAATTCAAAAGGCCGAGGCTCGGCAATTCTCAAAGGGCTTAATTTAAGGTTATTAGCAGATGCACCGGTTTCCGACCTTATTGTGAAGCGTCCAATTGAAGTTGCCAACTATGAGCGTGAAGATAATAAGATGATTTATCAGAAATTAAACAAATTGACCAGTCAAAGAAAGATCGAGTTAGATAATAAAGGCGAGTTTTTTGAGATCCCGGGACGGGTGTTGCAGCTAGATGGCGACGAGGATTATTTAAGCCAATGTATTAAAACGTATAGGCAAATGGGAATTGAAGCTAAGGGGATTTGTAAATCAGAGATGGAACAACCAAAAGTTATTCGCAAGATTTTACAAGAAAATCCTACAGATATCTTGGTGTTGACGGGTCATGATGGATTTATAAGCGGAAAAAAAGATTTCCATAGTATGGACAGTTACCGCAGTTCGCGCTATTTTGTAGAGTCTGTTCTGGAAGCCCGACGTTTTCAGCATAACAGGGATGCTTTAGTGATCTTTGCTGGAGCTTGCCAATCGAACTATGAAGCTATTTTATCATCAGGGGCAAATTTTGCTTCATCGCCTAGACGTATGCTTATTCATGCCTTTGATCCTGTTTTTGTTGTGGAGAGAATTGCTTTTACCCCGACGGACCAGATTGTTTCGGTGAAGGACATTTTGACGCATACGATTACGGGAACGGATGGGATTGGCGGGGTTGAGACTAGAGGGCAAATGCGGCGGGGGTATCCAAGGAGTCCTTATTAAGAAAATTATAAAGGAAACATGGCTGGCGCCAAGCGCTGGCCAAGGATGGCCGAGTGTCCCTGTAGCCAAAGATGGCGAGAAGGGACCCGCAGGCGCAGTCGGCCGCCTTAGTTGTCCTTAGACCACCCGAATTATGCTACCCAAAACTTATACTTTCTGTATAGGTACAGAAGAAACACCCTAGCTATTTTCACAAAGCAAGGGTGTTCCTTCTGTAGTTTGTATGGAGACAGGGGGATAGTTCTTGCGTCTTATCTAATAGAGACAAGAGAACCGTCCCGCTGTCTCTTAACCTTGAATGATCACGGGGGTGCCGATTTCCACGTATCGGTATAGGGTTTCGACATCGTGATTATGCATGCGGATACATCCCTTGGACACGGCTTGCCCAATACTTGAAGGGTTATTCGTTCCGTGTATTCCATAATGTGGAAGGGAAAGCCCCATCCAGCGACTGCCAAAGGGACCTCCAGGATAAACTGTTTTTGTGGCAATGGTGTAGCGACCATGGGGTGTGGGGGTTGATCCTTTGCCTACAGCAATAGGATAATGCTGGATCAGACGGTTTCCTTCATATAGTTCAATTTGTCGACGGGTGGTATGAATGACAATTAAACGACTGGGCACTGAGCAGAAGCCCCCTTTCTTCATACCTATAGAGAAAGATTTATTTCGGGTGGCATAATTCGGGTGGTATAAGTGCAACTAAGCAGCCGCTTGGGCCTGAAGGCCTGGCGCCAGCCAAGTTTTCTATAGGTGATTGGGTTATACCTTATGGTATGTTAGTGATTTCGGAATGTTCGTTGCATAATTTCCCCTACTTTAAGTGAAAAATAAATGGACTGGAGGGATCAGGTTGACTGAACATGTGGAAGGGAAACTTCTCATTATCGGTGGGGCAGAAGATAAAAAGGGAGATTGCAAAATACTTAAGCGCTTTGTACAGGAGTCAGGTGGTAGAGAAAGCCGGATTACAGTCATGACGGTTGCGACAGAATATCCTCAACAAGTCGGAGCCGATTACCATGCCTTGTTTCTCAAATTAGGTGCCCAGGAGGTACAAGTTCTTGACGTTTCAGATCGTACTCAGGCGAATACACAAGGGATTGGAAAACAATTTGAAAGTTCAACGGGGGTCTTCTTTACAGGAGGCGACCAACTGCGGATCACAGGCTTGTTGGGGGGGACGTCACTGGGGCGGATGCTACAACAGTTGTATGAACAGGGGGTCATTATTGCGGGAACGAGTGCGGGTGCTTCTGTTATGTCGGATACAATGATCGTCGGAGGGGAAGCAGGAACAGCTAAGAAAGACACCTTAACTATGGCACCGGGATTGGGTTTACTTCGTTCAGTAGTGGTTGATCAACACTTTGCTCAGCGTGGGCGAATTGGTCGACTATTATCGGCGATTGCTCAAAATCCCTATGTTCTCGGAGTGGGAATTGATGAGGATACAGCTATTTTAGTTCAGTCTGATGCACTTTTTTCAGTCGTTGGAAGCAATACGGTAACAGTGGTGGATGCCTCTTCCTCTACGGCTACAAACGTTTCGGAAACGACCCCAGGCCAAGCCCTGCTTTTGAGTCCAATTATGATGCATGTTCTATCTGATGGTTATGGTTTTGATCTAAAACGTCGGGTTTCCTTACTTTAGTCAAAGAGTTTGACTAAAGTAGGGAATATCAAGAGGGAAAAAGGTTTAAACTAAGAAAGTATATTCTTTCCAGTGCAACTAAAGGAGGAACAACAACATAATGGAGATTAGACAAATCCAAGCGATCGAAGGGGCCAATGTTTACAGCAGCAGGCCGATTATTCGAGCGATTGTGGATCTCCAAGAATGGACAGAACGATTCACTAATGAATTGGGAGATTTTAGTCTTCGTCTCGTCGATAATTTACCCACATTGGTAGATCATCACTGTTCACGAGGGAAACTTGGTGGATTCCTAGAGCGGTTACAAGAGGGTACGCTTATTGGACATGTTATTGAACATGTGACGATCGACCTTTTGACACAAGCTGGGCAAACCATTAAATATGGCAAAACTATGGCTATTTTAGAGCAACCCGGTCTCTATGAAATTATATTCAATTATGAAGCCAAAGAAGGAGCGATTGAGGGGTTTAAACAAGCCTTTTCTTTCGTAAAGGCCCTTCTGAATCAAGAAACCTTTGATATCGTACAAGCCGTAAATAGTATAAAGCAGGTGACGTCCGAATACGAATTAGGGTCTTCAACGAAGGTTATCGTGGAGGCTTGTAAGGAGCGAGGAATTCCGGTTCATCGCTTGAATGAAGGCAGTTTGTTACAGCTGGGGTATGGTCGCAATCAAAGACGTATCCAGGCAACAATGACGGATGCGACCTCTAGTATAGGGGTGGACATTGCTTGTGATAAGGAAATGACCAAGAAAATTCTGTGCGATGGCGGAATTCCTGTCCCTTGGGGGCATATTGTTAGGACGGAAGAAGAAGTCATCCGGGCTTTCCTAGATATGGGAACTACCGTGGTAATTAAGCCTTTACATGGAAATCAGGGAAAAGGGGTAACCCTCCAAATAACGAGCGTAGTTGAAGTTCGAGCAGCGTTTAAGGTCGCTCAAACATACGGGGATTGGGTTATCATCGAAGAGTACATCACGGGGCAACATTATCGCTTGGTAGTGGTTGGAGATCGTTTAATTGCCGCTGCGCAGAGGATTCCGGCTCATGTACACGGAGATGGCTCGTCGACGATTGCAGAGCTGGTGACTCAAACGAATGAGGATCCTCTGCGTGGAGATGACCATGAGAAGGCCTTAACTAAGATTAAAATTGATCCCGTGGTGCTTTTGACCCTTTCTCAAAAGCAGTTAGCTCTTTCATCCGTTCCGAAACAAGGAGAAGTGGTGTGTCTGCGTGACAGTGCAAATTTGAGTACTGGAGGGATCGCTGAGGATGTAACGGATCGCGTACATCCTGATAACGTGGATTTAGTAGTCTTTGCATCGAAGTTGATTGGATTAGATATTGCGGGTATCGATTTAGTGATTGAGGATATCGAAGCTTCCTATCGTGAAAAGAACGGGCACATAATTGAAGTTAATGCCGCACCTGGGATTCGCATGCATCATTTTCCAAGCGTGGGTAAAGCCCGTAATGTGGGAAAAGCGATTGTTGAGCAAGTGCTGCCTTCGGGAAACGGAAGAATCCCAATCATTGCGATCACAGGTACCAACGGAAAAACAACAACGACTCGTATGATTAGTAAGATGCTAACAGATCAACAGCTTTTGGTGGGAATGGCATCAACGGATGGAATTTACATTAATCAAAAATTGTGGGTTAAAGGAGATACGACCGGACCGGAGAGTGCAAGGACTATTTTAAGACACCCGGATGTTCAGGTGGCCGTTCTCGAAACAGCACGGGGCGGGATTCTTCGGGCGGGTTTGGGTTATGAATATGCAGATGTGGCAGTTATCACGAATGTTTCAAATGACCATCTAGGTCAGTATGGCATAGAGACGCTGGAAGACATTGCCCATGTTAAGAGTGTGGTTGCGGAAGTGGTCAGGCCGCATAGTTATGTGATTTTGAATGCTGATGACCCTTATGTTGTGCGCATGTCCAAGCGTACGAAAGGGCGGGTTATCCTTTTCAGTACTGAAAAGGATAACATTCATGTTCGTAAACATTTGGGAGTTGGTGGAACAGCCGTTTTTGTGCGCCGAGGTATGATCTTACTTTGTCAGGGTTCACAAAGTTCACGAATCTGTTCTGTAAAACAGATTCCTGCGACATTGGAAGGAAAGGCCAAGCATAATATCCAGAATGCCCTAGCATCGGTAGCAGCAGGGTGGGCCTTGGGCTTAAGTGCTATGACGATTCGGAATTCTCTTCAGGGATTTACTTCAAATGCGGAGCATAATCGAGGCCGTCTCAATCTATATGAGTTAAACGGAGTGCGTGTTTTTATTGACTATGCTCATAACGCGGCTGGAATTCAAGAAATTGCCAAGACACTTAAACATTTTAAAACGGGTTCTCTTGTAGGTTGTATTACGGTACCTGGGGACAGACCGGATGATTCGGTACGTGAGGTGGGGCGGGTAGCAGCAAAGGGATTTAAGCGTTTAATTATTCGAGAAGATGCTGATTTGCGGGGGCGTAAACCGGGGGAAATTGCCCAACTGCTCTATGACGAAGCAGTACAGAGCGGCATGGATTCAAATAAAATAGGAGTAGTGCTTCCAGAGATAGAAGCATTTAGAAAGGGTCTAGATAGTTGTATTCCGGGGGATATTTTCGTGATGTTCTATGAGCACATTGAGCCGATCGAAGAAGAAATTAGAATGAGAATGGAATTACAAAAGGCACTATCCTATGAGTTAGTGCCAAACGAATGGGCTGTTGGTGGAAAACTTTAAGAGCTAAAAAGGGGCGAGGATTATTCTCGTCCCTTTTGATACCTATACAGAAAGTACAAGTTTTGGGTGGCATAATTCGGGTGATATAAGCGCAACTAGGCGACCGCCGGCGCTTGCGGCTTGGCGCCAGCCAAGTTTTCTTTATTACAGATTTACAAGGAGAAGAACTGGAACTCTAACCCGAAAATATGTATAATATAAGGAAATACAATCTTAATGTTCGGAAAGGGTAAGGCAAATGGAACAATCTGTTCTAACTACGTTCGCTTATGCTAAAATTAATCTGGCCTTAGCAATTAATGGGATTCGGGAAGATGGTTATCACGAACTTCAAAGTGTCATGCAATCCATCTCATTGCACGATATTGTTCGGGTTCGGCGTCGTGGAGAGAAGGTTGTATGTCGATGTGGAGCATTAAGCGGTCCTGGAAATATAGCGTATAAGGCAGCGGTGTTATTTATGGAACGGTGTGGTCAATCCGAAGGAATTGAAATTGAGATTGAAAAGCATATACCTGTTCAAGCCGGACTAGCCGGAGGGAGTACAGATGCTGCAGCCACGCTTCGTTTATTAAATCAACTTTATGGAAAACCTCTTGATAGAGAAGTGCTCCTTGCGCTCGCGGAGAAATGTGGTGCAGATGTCGCTTTCTGTCTCCGTGGCGGAACGATGTGGGCGACTGGCCGGGGAGAGCGACTTGAATTATTACCTGTGGCTCCAGAGATGAACATTGTCTTAATCAAACCGTTCGCCGGAGTAAATACAGGGGAAGCCTATCGTCGATTTGACATAGTTGGACAGGGCGGGAATTTAACGCGGTTGGATTGGGAAAAGGCCTTAATGCAGGGTTCGACACAGCAAATAGCCGATCTGCTTTATAATGATTTAGAGCCAGTTTCGATCCGAATCGTTCCAGAAATTTCAAAAATTAAGCAGCATTTACTTGATGCTGAGTGTTATGGTGCCTTAATGTCAGGAAGTGGTTCCTCTGTATTCGGAATCGCCCAAGGAAAACAGCACGCTATAGAAGTTGCGGGGCAGTTGAGAAAAAGAGGGTATAAAAATGTTTGGGTTACAAGAACCGTGACAGATATTGTGAACTAGGATGAAAGGGGAGATATTTATGGAGAAGCGTTTGCTACCAGTTATACTTGACGGTTATAAACCATTACGGGAGATTGTCTTTGAATCTATGCGCGAGGCTATTCTCAGTGGGGTCCTTAAACCTGGGGAGCGATTGATGGAAATCCAATTAGCAGAGGAAATGGGAGTTAGTCGAACTCCAGTACGTGAAGCAATTCGTAAGTTAGAACTCGAAAATTTTGTCGTCATGATTCCGCGTAAGGGGGCCTATGTTGCTGGAGTGTCTTTAAAGGATGTCGCTGATGTTTTTGAAATCCGTTCTGCGTTAGAAGGACTGGCTGCAGGGCTTGCAGCCGAACGAATTACGGAGGATGAATTGGAACAAATGGAACAGACGTTGTTTTTTAGAATCAGTGAGGAAGAGTTAGATTTAGAACAGATTGTGAAGTCTGACACGGATTTCCATGCGTTAGTCTATAAAGCAAGTCGCAATGAACGACTGATACAGATCTTAGAAAATTTGCGGGAACAGATTCAACGTTTTAGGGCAACTTCATTGGCCGTTCCGGGGCGGAATAAACTTGCGATTGAAGAGCATCGGATGATCGTTGAGACCTTAAGAAATCATAATAGCGAAGAGGCACAAGCCTTGGCAATGGCACACATTGTTACTGCTGAGAATGTAATGTTCGAAGCTATTAGTTTAAAGAACGATCCAGATAAGGTGGATTAGTAAGCGTGGAGAAGATGAAAAGAGCAGAACGAATGGTGGCCATCACCCAAGTGTTGATGTTAAAACCGAATGTCCTGACTCCGCTGACCCTATTTGCGGAACGATTTGGCACTGCAAAGTCCACTATTAGCGAAGATCTTATGGCTGTCAAGGGGAGCTTACTCCTTTCAGGACAAGGTCACCTTGAAACAATTTCCGGGGCCTCGGGTGGGGTGCGTTACATTCCGGGAATTCCAACGGAAGAGGCAACACAATTTCTAAGTAAACTTGCTGAACGGCTAAGCGACAAAGAACGTATTCTTGCGGGCGGTTTTCTCTATATGACCGATATTTTGTTTGACCCAGCTATTTTACGTCCACTTGGCCTTATTTTTGCCGGTGCTTTCAGGGACAAATTGCCTGATGTTGTGGTTACCATTGAAACGAAAGGAATCCCGCTTGCCCTTGTGACGGCAGAAGCCTTAGGCTTGCCTATGGTGGTGATTCGCAGTGGAAACAAAGTGACAGAGGGTTCAGCAGTAAGCATTAATTATGTTTCTGGATCTTCGCGGCGTATTCAAACTATGTCACTTTCGCGAAGGGCCTTAGAACCCCAGCGTCGCGTTCTCGTTATTGACGATTTTATGAAGGCTGGCGGAACAGCACTAGGGATAAAAAATTTAATGGCTGAATTCGAAGCAAACGTTGTGGGAATTGGGGTATTGGTTGAAGACAGGATGACCGCCGAGCCTAAGCTTGTTGAGGGATATTTATCCCTTTTGCAGCTTAAAGAGCTGGATATGTTTACGGGTAAGACGTCTGTCGTCCCAGTGAATACTGACTGAATGTTAGTACTTAATGAGTTTATTTTCGAACATAAAAATTTTCCTCAAATTATTGCAGGATTTTTTTACCATACAGAGAATATTATTATGAACAAACCCGAAGGAAAAAGTGTAAGGGTGGTGATTCATAATGAATATTACCGATGTGCGGGTTCGGAAGATTAACGTGGAAGGAAAGATGAAGGCCGTGGTTTCCGTAACCTTTGATAATGCTTTCGTAGTCCATGATGTCAAAGTTGTAGAAGGCACGAATGGAATCTTTGTAGCCATGCCCAGTCGTAAAACACCAGAAGGGGAATTTCGTGATATCGCCCACCCCATTTCTGCTGCAGCACGAGAAGTGATCCAGACGGCGGTCTTGAAAGCTTATCAAGAAGCCATTTAATACAAAATAGATGTTTCCGATCTTGAAGGGGACCTTGCAGTTTGGGTCTCCTTTTTCCAATATCCTAAAAAAAACTTTAGCGTAAAAAAGGTATTTTGACCTGATTTGACGAATAAACAACTTTTGGGGTGTAAAAGTTATATTGAGGTTAAACTAGAGCTGGAGGCGAATTAGATCATGCCTAATTTGGTTGCGGTGATCATGGCTGCGGGAAAAGGGACTAGAATGAAATCGAAGTTACCGAAAGTCATGCATTCATTAGCAGGGAAACCTCTAATAGAACATGTCTTGGACACGGTAAACCAGGTTGGGATTGAACGCCCGCTGGTTATTGTCGGTCATGGCCGAGAGGTAGTTGAGGCTCGTATTAATGCTCGTGCTCAGATCGTAGGACAAATAGAGCAACTTGGAACGGGACATGCTGTTATGCAAGTTCTACCTTATTTAGAAGATTCCCAAACCATTCTTGTCTTAAGTGGGGATCAGCCATTGCTTAAACCTGAGACTCTACGAGCGCTCATTGAGTTGCACCAGGCCCAAGAGGTCAGTGCTACGGTATTAACAGCTTATATGGATCAGCCTTTCGGCTACGGTCGTATTATTGAAAACGGCGAGAACCTTTTTAAGATTATTGAGGAAAAAGATGCAACCAATGATGAACGTAAGATCAAGAAAATAAACACAGGGACGTACTGTTTTAAGGGGTCAGCACTCAAGGAAGCTCTAGCGAAAATCTCCAATCAGAATACGCAAGGGGAATATTATCTGACAGAAGTCTTTGATATTCTTTTGAAACAGGGAGAAAAGATGCTTACGTATTGCACTGCCGATAACTATGAAGCCCTTGGTATCAATAGCCGCGGACAATTGGCTGAGGCTGAAGCAATTTTCCGAGAACGTATTCTTGAGCATTGGATGGCGGAAGGGGTTACCCTTGTGGATCCCGCCTCAACCTTTATTGATGCAGAAGTAAAACTGGCAATTGACGTAACCATCTTGCCCTTCACCCGTTTAATTGGCAAAACCCAGATCGAAGAGGATGCAGTAATTGGGCCCCAGACTAGTTTAGAGAACTGTACGGTGGGGCGTGGTTCTGAAGTGACGTATACTGTGGCTAAAGACGCAGTGATTGGAGAACGCTGTCACATTGGGCCCTTTACTTATTTGCGTCCAGGCACAAAACTAGAGGCTGAAGTTAAAGTTGGGGACTTTGTAGAAATTAAAAATAGTTGGATTGAAATGGGATCGAAAGTACCCCATTTGAGCTATATTGGAGACGCCCACATCGGGAAATCGACTAATATTGGCGCGGGTACGATTACCTGTAACTACGACGGGGTTAACAAACATCACACCGAAATTGGTAATCATGCCTTTATTGGCAGTAATACAAACTTGGTTGCTCCCGTTGAAGTGGGAGACTACGCTGTCACAGGTGCAGGATCTACCATTACGAAGAATGTTCCGGCAGAGGCCTTGGCAGTTGAACGGAGCACACAGGTGATTAAGGAACATTGGCGTTTATCGCGAAAAGGTGAAATAGGGGGCTAAATAAGGCATGGCGGCAAAGGAATTTAAGATTTTTTGTGGGAATGCTAATCAGCCGTTGGCACAAGAAATTGGGGATTATCTCGGAGTTCCACTTGGAAAAGCAAACATAAAACGTTTTAAAGATGGAGAAATCTGTCTGGCCATTGATGAAAGTGTTCGGGGTTCAGATATTTATGTTGTTCAACCGACTTGCTATCCGACCAATGACAACATCATGGAATTACTAATTATGATTGATGCGATTCGTCGGGCTTCAGCGCGCCGGATTACAGCGGTGATGCCCTATTATGGATATGCTCGTCAAGAGCGCAAGACAAGGGCACGCGACCCCATTACGGCAAAATTAATGGCGAATCTAATCACTACAGCAGGAGCAGATCGTGTTGTAACCATGGACTTGCATGCTCCCGCGATTCAAGGATTCTTCGATATTCCGTTGGATCACTTGCCTGGAGTTCCGATTTTAGCAGAGTACTTTCGAGAAAAGGGACTTGAAAACCTCTGTGTTGTATCTCCCGACTTAGGTGGAGTTACGCGAGCGCGGAATTTCGCTGAACGGATCGGTGCGTCAATTGCAATTATCGATAAACGTAGACCGGAACCTAACGTTTCGGAAATTATGCATGTCATCGGCGATCTGAAGGGTAAAACTGTGATTATGATCGATGACATTATCGATACCGCTGGAACAATTGCTATGGGAGCTCAAGCTCTTGTCGAGCGGGGGGCCAAGGATGTGTACGCCTGTTGTACTCATGCTGTTTTATCTGGACCGGCCATTGAACGACTTGAGAACTCCGTTATTCGTGAAGTCGTTGTGACGAATACCATTCCTTTGAGTAAGGAGAAAATGATTCCTCGGATTAAGGTGTTGTCTGTAGCCCCACTCTTGGGTGAAGCCATTGTTCGAATTCACGAAGACCTCTCGGTTAGCAAACTCTTTAGTTAAAAAAGAACCCCTGGGGAATTACCCCAGGGGTTCTTCGGTTATGGGCATTTCCTTTGATATATCGCTAGAAGGAACAGCCTCTGAAATAGTGGGACTGGCAGATGGGATCGTAATTTCCGAAATGATAATTGGTGTCGTATCCGGAGCGGATTGGAAGGCAGTTTTAGTTTTGTCTTTATCCTTTTTAAAGTAGTTCCCGATAGTCTGAGTTGTTTCTGAGGCTAGATGTGAGGTTGAGTGCATCAGATTTTTAAGCGTGTCATTGAGTCCTTTATCCGCAACAGTTAGAGAACTTTCACTTCCTCGTTTTGTTATGATTACATCGTGGCCAATGGTCACAATGTATTCAGCAGTCATCCACGCCTTGCCACTGAGAAATCCTTCTAATTTGCCACCTGAAACTTCTATTTGGGTTATTTTACCCGTTTCAGGATCGACATAATATTCTTCGGCCGTTCCCAGGGTTTTTCCCGTTTCTGTGACTATTTTTGTTCCGATGATGGTTAACTTCTCTTTGACTAAATCCATTAATTCTGGGAGATTTGTAGTCTTTTCTACGTGGGATTCCTTGTCGATGGTGATCGCATCATCGCCGACACTGACGACTTTAGAATAGGGAATAATACGCTGATCCTTAAAGAAACCCTTAGAGTCCACAACTATTGCAGCCAGGGACTTCGTAGCGGCATCGAGAATTAAACTTTTGACATACCCGATTTGCTGACCCTCCTGGAGAGAAATGATAGGTAAGGATAAATACTTCCGACTAGGTTTCACAGGTCTACCCCCTTATTTTGGTAATAATTTGTTTCTGGTTCTTAGAGAATGTATTCGGAGTATCCGATGAATATGCTTTGGAGGAGATTAGAATGAAGGTTATTGTCGGTCTTGGAAATCCGGGGCCTCAATATGCAGAGACGCGTCATAATATTGGTTTTTTGTTAATCGATCTATTGGCGGAGTCCCATAAGCTTGTCTTCCATTCCAAATTTCAGGGACTATGGGCGGAAGGCAATGTGGAGGGAGAACGTTTTATATTATTAAAGCCTCAAACATTTATGAATTTGAGCGGTCGTTCGGTCAGCGAACTCACCAAATTTTATAAAATTTTAGGAGAAAATCTACTGATAATCCATGACGATATGGACTTATCACTTGGGAAAATACGTTTTCGTGATCAGGGAAGCGCAGGTGGGCACAATGGGATTAAGTCCATTTTAGCTGAATTGGGAACGGAAAAATTCTGGCGACTTAAATTGGGCGTTGGTCGCCCACCTAGCGAGTGGGATCCTGCTCGTTATGTCCTTTCCTCCTTTGCAAAAGAGGAAATTGCTCAATTGGACGAGGTGTTGGGACATGCCGAGAAAGCTACAAACTTATGGATTAAAGGGGAAACCAGTCGGGCCATGAATTTATACCATCGTTAAGCGGGGTATAGCCTTCTGCTCTAGGGGTAATTCTATTACCTAGGGAGGTGGTTCAAGAATGAAGGTATTAAAGGTTTGTCATGCTTGTGATCGAATTATTGGAGAGATTGAGCTAGACGACTTGACCAGTCATAACGAGGAACCTATAATGGATATCGTTGGGAATGTTGCATATGCACTTTGTTCAGGTTGTCTGCACGAAATGGAAATGGAACCTAAAAATGTATACCATTAACAGATGTCAGATACCGGAAGTAGGGTTTATGCTTTAAATGCGGGCTTTGAAAGACCCGTAGCCGCTAGATCTTTGGTCCGCGGGTGTCGCGGTAAGGGTATGATGCCCTTACCGCGACGTATGCCTCCGGTGTTTAGTTATAAGGGTAGGAAAATGGGGGTCCCTTGGTGGACGTTCATCTCTTTATGCTGCCCGAAAGGATGAGCGATTTGAACACAATTCATGACTATCTTCGACGGGGGCTTGGTATCAAGGAGATTGATCAGTCGTTAAGCCAGGGAGAATGGCCCCAAATGGTTTATCAATTAACTGGAAGTCAAAAAGCAGCCTTCGTCGCGCAGCTTTTGCAAAAATCAAAACCGGGATTAATTCTGACTTATTCTGAAGAACAGGCTCAAAAATGGACGAACGATTTGCGGACATGGTGCCCCCGGGAAACCATCCTGTATTTGCCGACAACGGAATGGCTACCGTTTGAAGTCCTAGGTAGAAGTCGTGAAACGACGGCAGATCGAATTCGTGTTTTAAATCGACTGACTCAAGACCAGCAGTGTACTGTCGTGGCTTCTGTCCTGGCTGTGGAACGGCGGGTATTTCCTCTTGAACGCTGGAAGGATTATTTATTAACCTTCGAAGTGGGCCAAAGATATGGCTTATCCGAGGTTCTTGGTGCGTTAACGGCTGCTGGATATGAACGAATCGAGACGGTTGAAGGGAAAGGGAAGTTCGCCTTGAGAGGGGGGATCTTGGACATTGCACCCTTAGATGGTGAGGCAGTACGTATTGAGTTTTACGATGATGAAGTTGATTCCATTCGCACATTTGATCTCGAGACGCAGAAATCGGTTGCGACTCAGAAAAAGGTGCTTATTTCGCCTGCCATGGAGTATGTTGTCGCTAGTGAGGAACTGGTACAACTTCGCTTTGCTATTCGGGCAGAAGCCCGTATCGCGAAGGGGCGTCTTCAGCGCTCTGGGAGGAAAGAAGCGGCTGATCGTTTACAAAAGAAAGTTGATTTCCTAGAAGAGCGACTGGAACAGGGAATCTTAGACGAGAACATTTATCCTTTCTTAAGCCTACTCAATACCCCGCTCGTCCCATTTTTCTCTTATCTTTCCGAGGACCATTTCGTTATTTTAGATGAACCTCTACGTTTGAAAGAACAGTTGGAGTTTCAGGGCAATGAACGCTTACAGGAATTCACGCAACAACTTGAACACGGTGAGGAGTTTGTTCATCCTGAGACTCAGTTTATTAACTATAATAATATTTTAAGCCACGGAGAAACACATCCGTTGGTCGGCCTGTCAACCTTGATGAGGCAGGCCCCGGGGCTCACACCAAAACGAGTGTTTAACTTAAACGCCCGACCATTAACGGGCTTTATGGGGAAAACAAGTATGCTGGTTGATGAAATAGAGCGCCGCAAGGATGCCGGAGATGTGGTGGCCTTGTTTGTAGGCGATGAGGATCATGTCGAGCGTTTAATTCAGGGTCTGAAGGATAGGGGAGTAACGGCATCCCGAGAGGAGCTTGAGGATCCTATTGAGGATGGACATGTCTATGTGTATCCGTATTCTCTTGACCAAGGGTTTGAGTTGCCACATGGAAATTTAATCGTTTTAACTGAAACGGAAATCTATAAACGGGAGCGTAAGTCAGTTGGTAAGAAGCCAAGTGCACAGCCCGAAAAGAAAATATTTATTGCCGATCTTAAATCTGGAGACTTTGTGGTGCATGTGCAACATGGAATTGGAAAATTTACCGGCATTGAGCGGCTAGCGGTCGGCGGTATCGAAAAGGACTATTTCGCCATACGCTATGCCGGAGAA
Source organism: Desulfosporosinus sp. UBA4726 (assembly GCA_002404215.1). Lineage (GTDB taxonomy): Bacteria > Bacillota > Desulfitobacteriia > Desulfitobacteriales > Desulfitobacteriaceae > Desulfosporosinus. The sequence goes on along the minus strand of DHJG01000131.1, from coordinate 2,347 downwards.
GATCGGCTCTATGTTCCGCTTGATCAACTGCATCTCTTGCAGAAATATTTGGGAAGTGCGGCAGAAACCTTTCCTAAACTTTACAAACTTGGAGGGTCTGAGTGGGTTAAGGTTAAGACTAAAACACGCAGTGCCGTGAAAGAGATGGCGATCGACTTGGTCAAGCTTTATGCTCAAAGGGAGGCTATCCAAGGGTTTGCCTTTTCTCAGGATAATGTTTGGCAAAATGAATTCGAAGAGAAGTTTCCTTTTATAGAGACCCCGGATCAACTTCAGAGCATTGCTGAGGTAAAAGTTGACATGATGCGCCCACGCCCGATGGATCGGTTACTCTGTGGAGATGTGGGCTATGGAAAAACGGAAGTTGCTCTCCGCGCGGCATTTAAAGCTGTGATGGACAGCAAGCAAGTGGCGGTTCTTGTCCCTACAACTATTTTGGCCCAACAACATTTTAATACTTTCAGAGAACGGTTTACAGGGTATCCAATTACCATTGAAATGCTGAGCCGTTTTCGGTCTCCGAAGGAGCAAAAGGAAATACTCCACGGTCTTAAAGAAGGTCGGATTGATGTTATCGTAGGCACACATCGTATTCTCGCTGATGCCGTAAAATTTAAAGACTTAGGATTTTTAGTCATTGATGAAGAGCAGCGTTTCGGAGTTGTCCATAAGGAGAAGTTGAAGACATTAAAAGGGAATGTTGATGTTTTGACATTGTCAGCAACCCCGATTCCAAGGACACTGCACATGTCTCTTGTGGGAGTTCGGGATATGAGCGTGATTGAGACTCCACCTGAAGGTCGGTATCCCGTGCAAACGTATGTCACGGAATTCCGGGCCGAGGTAGTACGAGATGCCATACGGCGCGAGATTCAACGTGGAGGACAAGTGTTCTATGTGCATAATAGAGTTGAGGATATGGATCAGGTTACCCGTTATTTGAGTGAATTGGTTCCTGAAGCACGCTTCGGTGTTGCTCACGGTCAAATGCGCGAGACAGCCTTGGAACGGGTCATGCTCGCTTTTCTGGAACAGGAAATGGATGTCTTAGTTTCGACAACCATTATTGAAACAGGTCTCGATATGCCAAATGTAAACACGCTTATCATTGATGAAGCCGATCGTTTTGGGTTATCCCAACTCTATCAATTGCGAGGGCGTGTCGGTAGGTCCAATCGCAAAGCATTTGCGTATCTTCTGTATAAACCACAGAAGGTTCTTACGGAAATTGCGGAAAAGCGCTTGGCAGCTATTCGTGAGTTTACGGAATTTGGATCAGGATTCAAAATAGCTATGCGAGATTTGGAAATTCGTGGCGCAGGAAACTTAATCGGTGCTCAACAGCATGGACATTTGGCGGCGGTTGGGTTTGAGTTATACAGTCAGATGCTGAAAGAAGCCGTTCAGGAACTGCGGGGAGAAAAAGTCGAAGAAGTCGTCGAACCGATCATAGAACTCCAAGTGGATGCCTTCTTACCGGATCCCTATGTTGTGGACAGCCAAACCAAGGCCTCATTGTACCAACGCTTGGCACTGGTTCGGGATGAGGAACAACTTAGCGAGATGGTTGACGAGCTGGTAGATCGTTTTGGGACCCCACCGCGTGAAGTTGAACATTTAATTGAAATTATCCGGATCAAACTGTTAGCAAGCTCCTTGGAAGTTGAACAAATTAAACAAGCCAAACAAACTATTATCGTTCGTTTTGGTGCAGATATAGATTTCATAACTGGAGAATATCTGATGGCGGTAGCATCTTCTTCTACTTATCCTTTGTCTTTTAAGACGATGCCAAATGGTAATTTAGAGTGTAGAATTCGTATCCGTTCTCTTGACCAAGAAGAAGTGATAGAGGCAGTGACTCGAGTATTATCGACATTTTGCGACATTGCTTCAAGAGCAACTCCTTGATATACTATCCTCATGTCTAATTGAAAGGGTGTGTCTAGATGAAAAAGTCCTGGGTTGGGATTATTTCAGGAGTTCTTGCGTTGATACTTGTGACCACGGGGTGTTCCTCGTTGGTTGGCGGTAAATGGGCAGTAAAAGTTAATGGAGATTCAATTTTAATTAAGGATTATGATGCTCGCGTTGCTCTAGCACAGAAAACCTATGAGAAACAAGGTATGGAATTCAACACAGATCAAGGGAAAGAGGCTTTACCCCAAATTAAAAGCCAGTTATTAGATCGTATGATCGAAGGGAAGCTTATCGCTCAAGAAGTGAAGAATCAGAAGCTTAATCCAGAGGATGCAGCAGTAAAAGAGCAGGAAGATGTCATTAAGAAAAATATGGGAGATGCAACAAAATTTCAAGATACTCTAAATCAACAGGGTATGACGGAAGC
>DHJG01000217.1:11926-12232 GCA_002404215.1 Desulfosporosinus sp. UBA4726 | reverse complement strand
ATGCACTCACCGGTAGTCAAGCGCCGATTATTCTTGGGCATGAATTTTCCGGAGACGTGGTAGAAATCGGCCCGGGAGTAAAGAATGTCCAAGTGGGAGACCGGGTTGCACCTGATGCCTGCCAAGTGTGTTGGGAATGTTATCATTGTAAGCGCATGAATTATAGTATGTGTGAAAAATTGGCTTTTACTGGGCTGATGACCGATGGTGCCTTTGCAGAATATGTCAATGTACCAGCCTATACGATGTATAAAATTCCGGATGATATGTCCTATGAAGTAGCAGCGGTCATCGAGCCGATAGCAG
>DHJG01000217.1:11064-11567 GCA_002404215.1 Desulfosporosinus sp. UBA4726 | reverse complement strand
TTTAATGAATGATGGTCGGATTAAGGCAGAACCCATGATTACGGGGAAAATTAAACTTGAAGATATTATCGAAAAGGGATTTGACGAACTAGTAAACCATAAAGAAGAAAATATTAAAATTTTGGTTTCACCGTTTTAAAAGTTTCCACTCGTCCAAAAACGCCTAGAACTATTTTAGATCTAGGCGTTTTTGAAAATCCCCCCCTTTAGGGGTTCCTGATAACTGCAAGGGATTGGTAGGTAATATAGATGAAAATGAAGGGTAATTTAGAGATTGAAACGATAAGAAAGAACTGGTTAACCGAATTAGGAGTTCATCCTGAGGAAATGAACTCGATATCCTTTGTAGGGAAAAGTATAAACCCCAGAGACGTTGAGGTTACCAAAAGTTTTGACACTTTGTTGCTTCCTTACTGCGCCAAAAGCCCAACTTGTAAGTTTCGATATACGGAAGGTTGTGAGCGTTGTGGACGTTGCGATATTGGGGAAGCTTATCAATTAGC
>DHJG01000217.1:10360-10901 GCA_002404215.1 Desulfosporosinus sp. UBA4726 | reverse complement strand
CGACTTTGAACGTATTGGCTTAAAAGGTGTGCTCATAGATATTGATAATTCGACCTGTTACCATCTGGACAGAGATAGAGAAGGTCATCAAGGGACTTTTCAAAACCAGACTGGTTTAAAACTTGAACTGCTTCGAAAAATACTAAATTAATTCAATTGGGAGGTGTATGGGTTTGGAGGCTCCAATCAATACAACTGGAAAGGGCCCTGAGATTCTGAGAACTAAGAAACCATTTGGATTATCCGTCAGTCCGATCACGTTTGCAATGGCTCACCTTGCAATAATTATGGTAGTGAGTCTGGTAATTTGGAATGTGTTTGCGGATCCAAAGCAAGGTGTATGGAAACTGTACCCACAGCCCTTTGGTGCTATCATGTTCTGGTTCATTTTAGAGGTCGTATTCCTGGCATTTAACGGTGATCTATGGCTCATCCATCGACTAAAGCAACCTCTGTCAGGCTTAGTTGCCTTTGTTGTCGGCTCAGTGTTGGCTTTGTTAACAGTGGGAATACTCGTTTACGGCATCGGTAGTTTTGAACC
>DHJG01000217.1:9891-10151 GCA_002404215.1 Desulfosporosinus sp. UBA4726 | reverse complement strand
GTCTTGTATTGGTTATTTCGTTTTAATCTATCCGAACGTCGCCAGTTGGTCGCAAAACGGGCACGTGATTCTTCCGTTGGTCACAGCGGTAGGCTGGTTCTATTCAGTGATTGTTTCTTGGCTTATGATAGCCAATGCTTTGGATAACTGGCCTTGGAGTGGGTTGGGTTCAAGAGCTAAAACTGCACTGGGATCATTCTTTGGTAACTTTGTCATCGGTACAGGAATCTATTTCTTGTTTTTAGCGTTGCTTAAAAATT
>DHJG01000217.1:2881-9619 GCA_002404215.1 Desulfosporosinus sp. UBA4726 | reverse complement strand
TGGTCCACAGTCTTTGATACTCGCCCCCTAAACACCGTATCGAAAAAGGTCGTCAGAATAGTCATTACTTACGGCCTGGGGATTATAACATTCTTGGTCTATACTCGGTGGTTTGCAATTTCTGTACTCCATGAAGCGGAGATCAGCCCAGGATTCGGCGGAGATCCCTTAACGTGGGTAGATCTAATGATGTTAATCATGTTGATTTATGCTGTATATTTTGGTTCTTATGGCTTAATAAAAAAGAAGAAATAACCCAAAAAGGCTGGGCCTGACTAAGCGATGATTTCTGTATTCAACAGAGGTCATCTTTTTTAATTTCCCCTGAACTTGTTTTGAAGCTGTTCGGATATCGAACGGTGTTCATATTGAGAACAGTTGGTTACAACAGCTGTTTATTTGGAATGAAGAAGCTTGAGACTTCTGAAAAATATCCTCCAGCCCTTGTTTACAGGTAGTGTCGCCTTTTTGAAAATTAATTTGTGAAAATATTCAGTCTGGCACACAGCTTGCATATTTAAGGAATTGGGTAGATATATACATCAAAATCAAATCATATCCTATTCAGCAGAAAAGACAGGGTGGTGTTAGCAAAAGGGGATGGAAGTAGAGCGTATGGGTAGTTCCGTAGGGATATCGCCGGAAATGTCTGTATAGACTTGGACTCCAATGTTGATCGAACCGGGCGGGATAGAAATGTGTAACGAAAAAATTATTCAGTGGAGGAGTGATTTTAGTGGCTCTCAATAAAGTACAAATGCTTGAGCTATATCGTAAAATGCGCACGATCCGTGAATTTGAAGAGACTGTGGCTAAATTTTTTTCGCAAGGTCAAATTCCTGGTTTTGTTCACCTGTACACTGGTGAAGAGGCTGTAGCTACCGGAGTCTGTGCGAACTTAGAGAAACAAGATTATATCGCTAGTACTCATCGGGGGCATGGTCATGGGATTGCCCGCGGGGCATCGCTTAACAAAATGATGGCTGAGATTTTCGGTAGGATCGATGGAGAATGTAAAGGAAAAGGCGGTTCCATGCATATTGCCGATGTAGAACTGGGCTTTCTTGGTGCGAATGGAATTGTGGGTGCAGGTTTACCCTTAGCAACAGGGGCTGGTTTTGCCGCTAAATATATGAAAACGAATGGAGTTGCGATCTGCTTTTTTGGAGATGCAGCCTCGAACCGGGGTACTTTCCATGAATCCTTGAACATGGCAAGTATTCAAAAATTGCCAGTGGTTTTCGTCAACGAGAATAATATGTACGGTATTTCTATGAGCCAAGAACGGCATCAAAATATTTCGGACATTGCAGATCGTGCAGGGTCCTACGGTATGCCTGGTATGGTCGTTGACGGCAATGACGTTATGGCTGTCTACGAAGCAGCAGAAGAAGCTGTGAAGAGTGCTCGTGCTGGTGGAGGACCCGTCTTAATTGAATGTAAAACCTATCGGCATCACGGCCATTTTGAAGGAGATGCCTGCATATACCGATGCGATGAAGAAGTGAACGCCTGGAAAGCAAAAGATCCTTTGCCACGGTTCGCGAACCGTTTGCAAGAAATGAAGATGGCGACCGAAGCAGAAATCGATCAAATCGATGCAGAGGTTAAAAAAGTAATTGCTGATGCGGTTGAGTTTGCTCAGAATAGTCCTGTACCCACGCTTGATGAACTAACGAAGGATGTTTACTGTGACTAAGGAATTAGAAGGGGTGAGATTATTATGGTAGAAATGACATATTCCCAGGCGATCAATGAGGCCCTCGAGGAAGAAATGCGTAGGGATGAGAAAGTATATATCTTAGGAGAAGATGTTGGGTTATTCGGTGGGTGTTTTGGAGTCACAACAGGACTTTTTGAAAAATTCGGCGGTGAAAGAGTGATAGATTCACCGATCTCTGAGACCGCTATTATGGGCTCAGCGGTCGGGGCTGCAGTCGCAGGTTTACGCCCCGTTCCAGAAATCATGTTTGTCGACTTTTTGGGTGTCTGTCTAGATGAGTTGGTAAACCAAGCAGCAAAGATGCACTTTATGTTTGGTGGAAAGGCTAAGGTGCCACTGACGTTAAGGACGGCCTGTGGGGCTGGAGTGGGTGCAGCGGCCCAACACTCTCAAAGTCTAGAAGCCTGGATCTGCCATGTTCCAGGGCTTAAAGTAGTGATGCCTTCGACTGCGGCAGATGCGAAAGGTTTGTTGAAATCCGCCATCCGTGATGATAATCCGGTCGTATTCATAGAGCACAAAGCCCTTTATGGGGCAATGGGGGAAGTCCCCGAAGGGGAGTATACTATCCCACTTGGAAAGGCGGATATCAAGCGGGAAGGAAAAGATGTCACGATCTTAGCTTATTCTATGATGCTTCACAAAGCGCTAGCAGCAGCGGAAACCTTAGCTCTCCAAGGAATAGAAGCAGAAGTGATTGATCCTCGTACCCTTGTACCGTTTGACAAGGAAACGTTGTATAAATCCATAGAAAAAACCGGACGACTGGTTATTGTGCATGAAGCGGTTAAACAGGGAGGATTTGGGGGAGAAATCGCAGCCATGGTTGCGGAGGAATGTTTTGACTTTCTCGATGCTCCCATTAAAAGGGTAGCCGCACCTTTTGCTCCTATTCCTTTTGCAGCTAACCTGGAAGCGGCCTATATTCCAGATGAGGCGAAAATCATCGCAGCGGTCAAATCTTTTTTCTAGAACTAGTTCGTTGGGTTAAATCTTTCTCCGAGAAGGGCGACCGGCCTTCCGGTTGCCCTTAACTCTTGGGTAGGAGGAGACGTATGATTGCAGGAATTATTGCAAATCCCGCTTCAGGAAAAGACATCCGACGTTTGGTGGCTCACGCCACGGTCTTTGATAATCAGGAAAAAGCAAATTTGATCCGGAGAATTTTGCTGGGCCTTCAAGCTGCAGGGGTTCAAACGGTCTGGTTCATGCCGGACTATTTCGGTTTCTACGAGCGGGCTTTAGATGCTTTTAGCGGTGAGAATCAATTAAGCATGGAGATAAAACTCTTACCCATGCAATGCAAGGCGAATCAAGAGGATTCGCAGTTGGCAGCTGCCAAAATGGTAGAACTAGGCGTTCGTTGCTTGGTCACCCTGGGGGGGGACGGAACGAATCGGGTTGTATCTAAAGGAGCCGGGGTCGTTCCGATCATGCCGGTTTCCACAGGGACCAATAATGTCTTTTCGGTGATGGTTGAAGGAACCATCGCAGGACTGGCAGCGGGTTTAGTGGCAACTGGTGCAGTAGAAGAAGAATACTCTCTGATTCGGACCAAAAAGCTAATAATCTATATCAACGGGAAAGCAGTGGATATAGCCTTAATAGATGCCGTTGTGCTAGCTGAGCAGTTCATCGGGTGCCGGGCCATTTGGGACATGGGTAAGATCCGACAGATTGTAGCTACGTGCGGCGAGCCCTTTCATATTGGGATTGCGGCAATCGTCGGGGCCTTGCATCCCATCGATATGCGCGAAAGCAAGGGAATCAACTTAATCATAGAAAGTGGCGGGCAAAGGCAGTATCCAGCCCAAAGCTCCTCAATCCAGGTAAATGCAGCAGTTGGACCTGGTCTGATTCGGTCGGTCCCTGTTCGTTCCTACGAATTAATGAGCCTTGGTCAGAAAGTAGTTGTACGTCATGTCCCTTGTGTTATAGCGGTCGATGGAGAACGGGAGATTATTGTCGGTCCAGAAGACTGTGTTGAAATAGAATTAGTGCAGACAGGACCATTGGTGGTTGATGTCAAAAGTACCTTAAAACGTGCCGCGGAAAAAGGTTTATTTATAAATCGTTAAATCTCCATAAAAACAAGAAAGATTTAAAATAGGAGGTAAAAGACAAATGGCACAGATTATGCTTATGCCTAAATTAGGGTTAACCATGAAAAAAGGAAAAGTACTTAGCTGGTTAAAGAACGAAGGGGAGACGGTTGCCCTGGGAGAACCACTCTTAGAGGTGATGACAGAGAAAGTAAACATTAAAGTTGATTCACCTTATAGTGGCATCCTTTACAAGATTATTGGGGTTCAAGGTTCGAGTTATCCGATTTCCGTCCCACTGGCTGTTTTGGCAGAAGAAGGGGAAGAACCCGCTTCTTTAGAAGCCGCTCTGGCTGAAGCTTTAAGTGTTTTACAAGCGGCACTAGCCGGTGGGAGCGGTGACGCAGAGAAGAAAAAAGAGACAAAACCTATTAAGCCTTTCACAATTTTTGCCGGTGCTGGTAAAGTATCTCCTCGTGCTGCCAAACTCGCTGACAAAGAAGGCGTTGATCTTGGATTAGTTAATGGTAGCGGGGCAAATGGTAAGGTGGTTGAAGACGATGTCTTAAAGTACCTTGCTCAGGTCAAGGGAGAAACAACCTCTGAACTGTTGCCAATTGACCCTATGAGTATGCGGGGTGTCATCGCGGATCGTATGTCTAAGAGCCGGAGAGAGGCTGCCCATGTCACACTTATGGAAGAAATCGATTTGAGTGCCTTGAAAGATGTGCGGGAGCAATTAAATGAGTTGGGTAGCGGGAAACGAATTAAATTCTCTTATACGGATTTTTTGGTTAAGTTTACCGGGCAGGCGTTATCTGAATTTCCGTCAGTGAACTCGCGAAGTAGCGCAGAGGAAATCGAATTACCCAAAGAGGTCAATGTTGGGGTGGCCGTCGCTTTAGAGGAAGGGCTTGTCGTTCCCAATCTGAAAAATGTCCCCATGCTGACCCTAGAACAGATTTCGGCCAAAATCAAAGACCTAGCAACGCGAGCACGTAATTCTGAACTCATTCCGGAGGAGATCGAACAAGGGACCTTCACGATTACCAATCTGGGATCCTACGGAGTAGAAGGGTTTACCCCCATTATTAACCGGCCAGAAACCGCAATTCTCGGGGTTGGGGTAATCAAACAGAAACCGATCATGGTCAACGGACGTCTAGAAAACAGGCATCTGATGACGCTGAGCCTTTCCTTGGATCATCGGATCATCGATGGTTCACTTGCTGCAGAGTTTTTGGGTCGTCTGAAAGAAATGTTAGAAAATCCTTATCCCTGGTTCGAGTTACAAGCCAAGGATATGGAAGACCTTGTCATTCAAACCGGTGGGAACGAATCTCCACAGGAACTATTGGAGGCCTTTACCGGTGGTTTGGCAGAGCTGAAAGAAGAAGCCCCAGAATTAGCAATTGGCTTTGAAAGCCTCATGGCACCTGTCTTTTGCGAAGGTGAATTGGGTATTATGGATAAAGAATTAATAGCGGTGGCCGTTGCTATTTATGGGAAATGTGAGTACTGTATTGCCGCTCATGTTTATAATGCTATGAATGCCGGAGCATCTGGTGATCAAGTGCTAGAGGCAGCTGGAGTGGCTGTCGCTTTTGGAGGAGGCCCAGCAATGGCCTATACCGTAACAAAAGTTCGTGCCTGCATCAAAGCTTTTGGCGGTTAAAGAAAGCGGGGATAACCGATGGTAGGGTCAGCACATGCGAAGACAGTCAATACGGAGGTGAACTTTCACCCCACGTATCTTGTTGACCTCGGGAAAGCGGACTATAAACCAGTTTGGCAACTTCAGAGGAATTTACAAAATCTCAGGATTAAGTGTCAGATTGCGGATAGTTTTATCTTGGTAGAACACCCTCCCACAATCACGTTAGGGAAAGACAGTAGCCTTGACCATATCTTGGCTGGTGAAGAATGGCTCGCGGCCCATGAATTCCAGGTTTTCCAGATTGAAAGGGGCGGCGATGCCACTTACCACGGTCCGGGTCAACTTGTAGGCTATCCAATCCTAGATCTCCATGAATACCATAAAGACGTTCATTTGCTGGTTTATAAATTAGAAGAAATGCTGATCAGAACGCTTGCTAGCTTTGGAATCAAAGCGGATCGACGGGTTGGCTTTCCCGGAGTGTGGGTTGGGGAGAAGAAAATCGCTAGCCTTGGCATAGGGGTCACTCATTGGGTCACAATCCACGGCTTTGCTCTTAATGTTAATCCGAATTTATCCCACTTTAAGACGATTGTTCCTTGTGGCCTGTCGGGTGTGCAAATGACTTCGCTGGCCGAAGAACTGAACCGCTCGATTAGTATTTCCGAAGTAAAAAATAGGATCATTGAAGAAATGTGTGCGCTTTTCCAATGGGAAATACGTCCTCCCTCCCCAGATGTGGAACGATTGTTGGCCTCTGACGGCCTGGAAGCAAAGGCTTTTCGTCCAAGTTGGTTAACGGTTGCGGCTCCCTTGGCGGGTGTGATGGAAGAAATGGAAGACGTTTTGGCAAAAGGTCGCTTGCATACGGTTTGTGAGGGAGCATGTTGTCCCAATGCGGGTGAATGCTTTGCGTTAGGAACCGCCTCGTTTATGATTCTTGGCGATGTATGTACCAGGGGATGTCGTTTCTGCGCAGTAAGCAAAGGAATCCCATGTCTTCCCGATCCGGCAGAAGCGGAAGCGTTGGCGGAAACCGTCAAAACCCTTAACCTTAAACATGCAGTCATCACATCAGTGACCCGGGATGATTTACCAGATGGCGGAGCAGGGGAGTTTGCACGAGTTGTAAGAGCCTTGCGACAAAAGACGCCAAAAACAAGTATTGAACTCTTGATCCCCGATTTAGCAGGCTCAGTTCAAGCACTGGAAACGATTGTTGCCGTTAAACCAGAGGTCATCGGTCACAATATCGAAACGGTACCTAATCTTTATCCTTACGTGCAGCCGGGGGCAAATTATGAGCGCTCGTTGAA
>DHJG01000217.1:0-2746 GCA_002404215.1 Desulfosporosinus sp. UBA4726 | reverse complement strand
TGTTGTGTTATGGAGGACTTGCGCAAGGCAGGGTGTGATTACCTGACCATCGGTCAATACTTACAGCCCACGCCGAAGCACCTACCAGTCAGGGGATACATTTCTCCGAGTATGTTTGCTTGGTACAGGGAGCAGGCCCTAAAGCGGGGTTTTGAAAAAGCGGAATGTGGTCCTTTAGTCCGCAGTTCCTATCATGCACAACCATAATGGAGGTGGAAAGTATGATTATTGAAGGTTACAATTTACCTGATGACCTCTACTATACGGAAGACCATGCCTGGGTGAAAGTGGAGGGAAATCTAGTTAGAGTAGGCATGAATGATTTTGCCCAGAAATTGGCCGGAGATATCTCATTTGTTAAGCTACCCAAAGTTGGTAAAGACGTACCAATAGGTAAACTTCTCAGCTCTATGCAGTCGGGTAAGTGGGCGGGACGTATCGAGGTACCCTTAGCAGGTAAGATCGTGGAGGTCAATAAAGAGCTATTGCATGAACCGCAAAAGATGAACCAGGATTGTTATGGAACTGGTTGGATTGCCTTGATTGAACCTAACAATTTCCAGGAGGACTTAGGCAAACTCATGGATGGTGCGAAAGTCGCAGAGTGGATTAAGGGCGAGATTGCCAAGAATGTCCCTGGTAAGGAGGGGTAGTCATGGAACAAGCTTTACAAAAAATATGCGGAGAAAAAAGGGCCACAACCGACCCTTTTGAACTTGCCCCATATGCTAAAGATGTCGCCTATGTCCCCGCTATTCTTGTCCATTTACTCACAAATCCTCTACCTAAGGCCGTAGTTCAGCCCATCTCGGCAGAAGAAATCTCTAGTTTAATCAAGTGGGCAAAGCAAGGCGAAATACCAGTCACAGTCCGAGGCGGAGGCTCTACTGCCTATTTCAATTGCATTCCGATGAAGAGTGGTTTAGTGATTGATACAAATCGCCTCCAAGGATTTTCGGAACTAGAGCTAGACCAGGGGGATCGAAAAACGGTCTGGGTCAAAGCAGGAATGACTTGGAAAGACCTTGATGACGGATTGCGACAACAGGGCTGTGCGGTTTGTTCTAGCCCTAGCAGTGCCCCCTCCGCTACAATCGGAGGATGGGTTTCCATGGGTGGCTTAGGTATCGGCTCTGTCCCTTATGGTTCAGTTCACGATCAAGTTATGGCCATACGGAGTGTGACAGCCACTGGAGAAATAGTGGAATTATCACGACCAGACAAAGGCACTGCAAAGAACAACAGATCTGAGCAATCAGACTTACAATTTTATGACTTGATGGGCACTGAAGGAACCCGGGGAATTATTACGGAGATTAAGTTGTTGGTACGTGACGTTCCAGAAAAAGAGGAGCACCTGCTAGCGGTCTTTAATAATGTAACTGATACTGGATCAATGATGGCCTGGCTAGGCGGAGAGCATTTTGCGTCTCTGTACAATGTTCATTTTAGTAGTCCGGAATTCATCATGTCGCTCCAGAAAGCTGGCTACGCTGAGGAGATTCCGCCAGGAAAGTACAGCCTGGAAATTGATCTAGAGGGCAAGTGTGACGACGTGGATAAAGCGATTGCTCACATCACGAGCCATGTGAAGCTGCAAGGTGGGACATTACTGCCTGAGGGGGTAGGAGCCGAGGAATGGAATGATCGGTTTAAATCTCTTCGGCTAGAACAAACACTTCCTTCCCTCCTAGCGGCAGAAATGACACTCCCGGTAAGTAATTTTGCGGCCTTTTATGAGAGGTTAAGTAAATTGGGTCAAAAGACCAATACCCTGTGCGTTACCTATGCCCATCTCGTGTCTCCTGAAAGGGCCTTGGTGATGGTTCTTTATCCCTCAGATGAACTTAACCTGATCCGTTACATCGTCGATCTTAGTTTCACCAGCAACCTTTACAAATTGGGACACAGCTTGGGTGGTAAACCCTACGTCATTGGCTTTTGGAATACTCCTTATTTGGGAAAAATATATGACAAGGGAGAAAGAGAACGTCGCCTGCAGCGCAAACAAGCGGTAGATCCCCACGCTATGCTCAATCCTGGAAAGGGTTACAATCCTCCGAATATTATTCTGAACAGCTATGTCTTTGGTTTTGGGATGATCATGATTGGCCTCTTTCGACCGTTGGTCCTTAAAATCCTTAAAGGGGGAAAAGGACTATGAAAACTATTGAAGAACTTCGGGAGCAAATAGCAAAAACCAGTTATATCTGCGGAAGCTGCGGCAGTTGTCGAAGTGTCTGTCCCGTTTACCGAGAAATTGGTTGGGAATCCTCGGCACCCCGAAGGAAAATCGCGTTGGCCAAAGAGGTCTTCCTGAAGCATAAAGAGCAAGAAGCCACGGAGCAATATGCCCAGCGTTTGCAGGAGTGTACGCTGTGTGGTAAATGTGCGGAAATATGTGCAGCTGGGATAAATACACGTGAGCTCTGGTTGAATCTGCGGGAAGATTTAAGGGCTCGGGGCATGGAACATCCCAACTTAACCCAGATGGCTTCGCAAATTAAAGCGACGCATAATATCAGCACGTTCCCCAATGAAGCTCGCCTTGACTGGGCAGAGGATTTAGATGAGGTTGAAGTAGAAGTCTCAAAAGCTGGAAGTGAGGTCGCCTACTTTGTAGGCTGTGTATCTTCCTTTTATCCAATGTCGGTTGGAATTTCAGAAAGTATTGTCAGCTTATTGGACCGAGCAGACGTTAATTATACCGTGCTAGGCAGTGAGGAATGGTGCTGTGGATTCCCGC
>DHJG01000172.1:18226-19579 GCA_002404215.1 Desulfosporosinus sp. UBA4726 | reverse complement strand
TACTGGGGCGGAATAAGGTATTTGGGAATATGTCGCAAAAATAATTATTGAAGGGAGAAACGAGTTGAGATACTTTAAACGAAAGTCAATTATTTTTATATTTTTAATATTTTCAGCTGTAATGATATTGTTTTCAGGTCTGATTCAATTAACAACGGACAATTATAGGGGTGCTATTTTTCAGATATTAGTGGCAATGTTTTTTGCTTATGATGCTTACGTCTACATAAGACCCTATCTGGGTTTAGATGAAGAGAAATTAGTCGTTAACTATGGCCTTGCGAAAAAGGAAATAATATTTTTACAAGATATTACTTTAATAGATGAAAGAAACAAGAAACTAATCGTAACATTTAATAAAGGACCTGCAACGATGAAACTAAAAATACTACTATCCCAATTAAATAAACACGACAAAGAACAATTTCTTATGGAGTTGAAATCAAAACTAGGAGACAAGGTTTGTGTCGGATAATAGTAGTACAGCAAGGAACTATACCCTAAAACTGGATGGCCCCTAGCCTAATCCTGCACTTCGCTTCCGAACTGTGCTCAATGCACATATCTTGGCGAACCACCGCCGTGGGGCTGTCTCTCTAACAAGTACGTTTGTATATATTTGAGTTACTGATATCCCACCATCCTTCCACCTCCCCATTTACCCGGGATTCACTGCTCGAAGAATTTGGTGAAGAAATATTTAATGCGTTGGCTGAGAAGAAATTCTCACACCAACGCATTTTGTTTTTGTGCCGTAAGTAGGAAAACTGAAGGAAATGTAATAAATGTGTAGAATTTAACAATATAGAATAAGCCACTAACAAACAATATTTTAATTTTGAAAGAATGTGATTTTGTGTCAGTAAGTGATTTGAATATATATAAAACGGTTATTAATAGTATGCCTTATGGATATGCATACTATAAAATTCTATTTAATAATATTGGGGAAGCAGAAGACTATGTTCTTCTTCAACTCAATCTTGAATTTGGGAATATTTCAGGATTAAATAGTTGTAATAATAATATTGGGAAAAGAGTATCCGAAATATTCCCTAGCAACAAGGAAGTATTTAATTTGATAAACATTTGCGGTAACATTGCTATTAATGAGGGAAGCAAGGAATTTGAAAAATATATAAAGAAATTGAACCGCTGGTATAGGGTTTTTGTGTACTCTCCGGAAAAGGGCCTTTTTATTACGTTGTTTCACAACGTTACGGAAGAAAAGAGGCTGCTTAAAGATAAAGAAAATCTAATTAATTCTTTGAATGATATTGTCATTGAAGTAGATAGCAATTATGTGTATACGGATATATGGACCGCTGATGAAAATTTGCTTTATAAACCAAG
>DHJG01000172.1:16393-18012 GCA_002404215.1 Desulfosporosinus sp. UBA4726 | reverse complement strand
AATTCTTTCATTAATGCCTTGAATCAATCAGCAGCAACAGGCGAAAAGGTAGTCTTTGAGTATGAAATACCATTATACAGGGGGGGCCATAGATGGTTTCAAGTGAAAATAATCTACCTAAGAGACTCTTTCGATGAAAGAAGGTTTGTTCTTAATATCAGCGATATAACTGACCGAAAATTGGCAGAGGAGGCTCTGAAGGAAAGTGAAAGTCGATTAATTGCAGCCCAATCACTGGCACATGTGGGTAATTGGGAACTTGATTTAGATACTAAAACTATTTGGGCATCTGAGGAAGTTTTTAACATATACGGAGTTGACCATACTTCGCAACACTTACCATTAGAGGTTATACAAGAAATTGCATTTCCAGAATATCGAGAGTCTCTAAGTAATGCCCTTATTGGTTTGATTACTAAAAAAGAAAAGTATAATGAGGAATTTAAAATTAAAAACGCTAAAACTGGAAATCAACGCTTTATTCATTCTAAAGCAATCCTATTAGTTGATGAGAGCGGCAATGCAACAAAAGTTATTGGAACGCTTCAAGATGTTACAGAGCGTAAAGAGAAAGAAGAAGAAATCATTTATTTAAGCTATCATGATAAATTAACAGGCCTATATAATAGAAGATTCTATGAGGAAGAAGTTAAACGGTTAGACATTGAAAAAAATCTTCCTATTTCAATAATTATAGGGGATGTTAATGGGTTAAAGCTTGTAAATGATGCATTTGGTCATGATAAGGGTGATGAACTTTTACAGAAAGCAGCTGCTTCCATTCAAAGTGCTTGCAGAACAGATGATATAGTTGCTCGCTGGGGTGGAGATGAATTTGTCATTCTTCTGCCAAAAACTAAGCCAGAGGAAGCGGAAAGGATTGTTAATAGAATAAAAGAACTATATTCAAATGAGCAGGTTAATGCTTTAAGTGTCAGTATATCATTTGGCTGGGATACCAAAAGAAAATCTGAGGTAGATATATTAAAAGTCCTAAAAAGTGCTGAAGATTATATGTATAAACATAAAATTATTGAAAATAAAGGTATGAGGAGTAATACAATAAACACAATAATTAATACTTTACATGAAAAGAACCCAAGGGAGGAACAACATTCTAGAAGAGTAAGCGAAATATGCCAGAAAATAGGGATAGCAATAGGGTTTTCAGAAATCAAAATAAGCAAACTTAAAGTTGTGGGTCTCCTTCATGATATAGGGAAAATTGCAATTGAGGAAGGCATCCTAAATAAACCTGGAAAACTTACAGATCATGAACGGGATGAAATTAAGCGGCATCCTGATATAGGATATAGAATACTAAGCTCATCCTATGACATGTTAGAATTAGCAGATTGCATAATGGCACATCATGAAAGATGGGATGGCGCTGGTTATCCAAAAGGTTTAAAAGGTGAGGCTATTCCATTGGTAGCAAGAATTATTGCTCTTGCTGACAGCTATGATGCAATGACCAGTGAACGACCATACAGGAAGGCTTTGAGTGAAGAGGTAGTACTTGCTGAAATTCGAAATAACGCTGGTACCCAGTTTGATCCAGAAATCACAAGAATATTTATTGAAAAGGTATTAGACAAACCATGGCAGTTACTGTAAAG
>DHJG01000172.1:15542-16315 GCA_002404215.1 Desulfosporosinus sp. UBA4726 | reverse complement strand
GCTATTGAGCAATACTATCCTAAGAAGAAGCGCATCATCGAGGATGACTTGGCCCAGCGGATCCTACCGTCCGGTCGTGTCTTTTTATGGCTGCTACGGTCTAATTCGATCAGGGCTTGGATGGTTAGAGTATCTGAGAAAGACTTTCCCGGCATGTGGGGTGGTATGATGTGCAGAAAACGGTACATTGATGAAAAACTAATCGATTCTCTCAAGCAGATTGACGCGGTAGTGAATCTAGGTACAGGATTTGATACTCGGGCATATCGGTTGCCTGCTCTTTCTGATATACCTGTTTGGGAGCTCGATCAACCTGAAAACATCAATCAAAAGCAGATCAGACTTCGTAAGGTGTTTGGAACGACTCCTTCACATGTTAAACTAGTTGCAATAGACTTCGACCGTGAAGATATAGGTACCGTACTGGAATCGCACGGTTACTCTGCGGACAAGCGGACATTTTTCATATGGGAAGCTGTTACTCAATATCTAACAGAAAAAGGCCTTAGGATAACCTTTGATTTTCTGGCTAAGGCCGCACCTGGGAGCCGTCTTGCTTTCACATATGTTCGCAAGGACTTTCTTGATGGGCGAGTTATGTATGGCTGGGAGAAGGGCTACAAAAGGTTTGTGACAAGTAAGATTTGGATTTTTGGGATGGATCCCGAAGCATGGCCGAACTTTCTAAAAGAGTACGGTTGGCAGCTAATCGAGGACATGGGTTACGATGAAATGGCCGAGAAATATGTTAAACCTACTGGTCGGCTACTAGC
>DHJG01000172.1:2411-15424 GCA_002404215.1 Desulfosporosinus sp. UBA4726 | reverse complement strand
GATTCCTGTTTTACAATTTCCAAGTATACTTGCTGATATCGATGCTCTAGGGGGATATTATGAAAAAGAAATCAAATCTAGTACTTACGGGTAGAACAAGGTCTCTCTTCAATACTGGCACTCGCCCCCATAAATCAACTAAAGACTACACCCGAAAAGTTAAACATAAAGAAACGACTTCTGAAGATGGAGGCTAATAAAGGGTATACATTTAATCCTGTCATGGACAAGAGAAAAGGTAGTAATAGTAGGCAGTGATCTGTTATTTGCCCTCAGTGTTATCGATGCAACATTGATAACACTGGAGATTAGGATAAGCATATTAATTCCCTAATTTGTTATATACGGTGTAGGCATCTTTAATGTTGTATTGCGCTGATTCGTGATTGCCCTTGGATCCTGCCGTCACAAGTATATACTCCTTGCCATCTTTCTGCGCCAGGCTTGCAAGGCATAGCCCGGCTTCTTCGGTGTATCCGGTTTTGCCGCCTAAAATTTTTCCGCCGTTAATCACTGGATTATTAATATTTTTAAACATTGTGTTTTGAAAGGTAATCCCCTCCGGATGTTTGTTTGTCGGTGAGGTGGAGTAGCTTGAAGCAGTGAAAATATTCCGAAACGTGTTGTTTTGCAACGCATAACTCAGAAGTATCGATAAATCCTTTACGGTCGTGTAGTGATTATCGTTTTGAAGTCCGGTAGAATTGGTGAAATGTGTATTGCTCATTCCGAGTGCCACTGCTTTTTGATTCATTTTCTCGACGAATTTTTGCTCTGATCCCACAATATGGTCTGCCAGACCAATGCAGCACTCCGCTCCGCTTGGCAACATTATGCCGTAAAGCAAATCGATTGCTCGGACTTTTTCATTCGGTTTGAATCCTGCTAGTGAGGCATCAGCTTTGTACAATTCCTGAAACATGGAATTAGGCAGATCTATATTTTTCTGTAAGTCCGGTAATTTCTCGATTGCAACGATTGCGGTCATAATCTTAGTTAAAGACGCGGGGTAAATCTTTCGAGTGCTGTTTTTCTGCATCAAAATGCTGTGATTATCCATCCGAACCAAAATCGCATTCGGGCTATACAGATTTTCTATGGGTATGGAAACGGCAGAATTAGATACTGCCGCCGTTAACGAAGGAACCAACCCGGCCTTATCGCCGCCGATATTTTCAAACAATGAGTGGCTGTTAAGAACAATGTCAGATTTGTATCCGATAACAATAACCACAATAATTAACAGTAGGACCCAAAACTTTAATTTTCTCTTTTCTGTATTATGCATTTATAAAAAACTCCTTCTTCTGTGCTGTTTCTATTTAAGCACTGAATAAGGAGCCAAGTTGGAACTTTCTCTTATGGACTTCTTAAGACTTTCTTATAACGGGAGCTTTACCGTAAATATGGTGTGTTCTGGGTTGCTTTCTGCTGTAATCGTTCCACCATGTGCCGTAGAAATTTCTTTGGCGATTGCCAGTCCCAAACCCGCTCCACCAGTGTTTGTGGAGCGGGTTATCCGCGTCCCCCACCAAGGTGAGATCGTCGCTAGCCAAACCGTACTTAAACAAAATAGAATTATTGTAAAAATAACAAGACTAGCTCTTATAATGCTCGTTTCATTATTTTTCAATTTTGTAGCCGACCCCCCACACCGTTTTAATGTATTTTGGATGCTCTGCGGAATCATGCATCTTTTCCCTCAAATGACGGATGTGTACCATCACTGTATTATTGCTGTTTTTGAAATATTTATCGCCCCATACCTCATGGAATAGATGTTCAGAACTAACTACGCGCCCCTGATTGGAACCCAGCACCCACAGAATAGAAAACTCCGTGGGCGTAAGAGCTAGCGGCTTTTCGTTTAATGTACATTCATGAGAATCCTTATTTAAAACCAAACCAGAAAATTCAATCAAATTTCCCTCACGCAATGGTTCGCCAGAATTATATTTAATAAACCTACGCAACTGTGCCTTGACACGGGCAATAAGCTCTAAAGGCTGAAATGGTTTTGTCATGTAATCATCCGCACCAAGTGTCAGTCCGGTAATTTTATCGACTTCTTCTTCTTTCGCTGTGAGCATGATAACCGGGAAATTATGATTTTCCCTGATTTTCTGGCAGAGAGTAAAACCATCAATATCTGGCAGCATAACATCAAGTATTGCAAGCTCCAGCTTTTCTGACTTAATGCACTTCAACGCATCTTGGCCGTTATAAAATTTAAACACTGCAAATCCTTCATTTTTTAAATAAACTTCAATTAAATCTGCTATGGTCTGTTCATCGTCTACAACTAAAATATTGATTCCCAAAGTGCCATCATCTTCTTTCTGCTTGTAAGTGAAAACATACATCACTATGATACTGCAAAATAAAAGTTTGTATAATAGTGATTCCTTTATCAAAATCTTAAGATTTTATTAATATGGCTTTAAGTTATAGCAAGAATGAATATAACACTTAAAATATCTACCGTCTATTAAATAATCGTCTTCTCCTAAAAGTCCTATTGTTGGCATCTAGGGATTTGCGGGATGGGTATATAATTGCTTGCTAAAGAAGAACTGGCAAGTTAAGTGATTTCCTGAGTGGGTTGAATCTCAGAATTCGAGTTGGCTAAAATACCCTTGACGAGAAAGATAACGGGAGCTGTGGACTAAAGCTTAAGGAGTGAATTGAAACAATGAGCCTTGCTAGTATCGAATAGGTTATGTGCATAACCGAAGTTCCATCAGGTTAATACTAGTAATTATAGAAGAGCAACAAAAAAATGGAGGCGACCCGTATGTCCGAACAAAGTTTACCGTTTCATGAGGCGTTTGAACTTCACGAAGTGCTTAACTTTAAGACTATTTGCATGGTCAAGTCTAAATTAATGGAGGGTCTGGTTTTTAATCAGGACTTAAAGGCATTGCTCGAAAAGGATGTCAAGCAATCAATGGCCGCCATTAGTGAACTTCAAACCTTATATACAGCAAAGTCCCAAATACAATGATGGAGATGTGTAACGATGATCAATGATTATTTAGAGATCGAAAATGCCGAAGGAATGCCCGCCCTTGCCGATGCCACATTTGCCCTTGATTTTCTGTTATCGGCGAAAACCGGCGTCCAGAACTATGTTCTAGCCTTAGCGGAAGCCACTCGACCAGAAGTGAGGAAGGCTCTGTTAAATCAACTTAATAGTGCTGTTGCGTTACATGGTGAAATCACCAATTTGATGCTCGCCCAAAGTTGGCTTTATCCACATGATTTAAGTAAACAAGCAGAATTGGATTTAAAGTCAACACAAATGGCTTTACAAATTGCGGGTCTCGATCTTTTTCCAGGTGATACAAGTAGGCTGGGTACTTTTGCAACGCCGTTCAAATAAAACTTGAAAGGAACACGCACAATGAAAGCTGTTACATATCAAGGCATCAAAGATGTCAAGGTCCATGATGTACCCCCGCCAGTAATCCAGAAGCCGGATGATATCCTAGTCAAAATAACTACGACGGCCATCTGCGGTTCAGACCTGCACCTAATCCACGGCATGGTACCCAATATGCCGGAAGGTTATGTCATTGGCCACGAACCTATGGGCATTGTGGAAGAGGTTGGCCCTGACGTTACCAAGGTTAAAGTGGGTGACCGCGTGATCATACCCTTTAACGTCAGCTGTGGTACTTGCCCTTATTGTCAGAGCGGGTTAACAAGTCAATGTGACAACTCAAATCCCCATGGTGAAAGCGGTGCCTACTTTGGGTTTTCCGAAACGTTTGGCGGTTATCCCGGTGGACAGGCAGAATATATGCGGGTGCCGTATGGTAATTTCACACCGTTTCGCATCCCTGATAACTGTGAGGTGGAGGATGAGAAATTGGTGTTGCTTTCGGATGCTATGCCGACAGCCTACTGGAGCGTTGACAATGCAGGCGTAAAAAACGGAGATACCGTAATTATCTTAGGCTGTGGACCTGTGGGATTACTAGCCCAGAAATTCGCTTGGCTTAAAGGGGCTAAACGGGTGATTGCGGTCGATTATATCGATTACCGCTTGGAGCACGCTAAACGAACCAATCACGTAGAAATAGTCAACTTTGAACATTATGATAACACGGGTGAATATTTAAAAGTCATGACCAACGGTGGGGCAGACGTCGTCATTGATTGTGTCGGCATGGACGGAAAAATGACACCGATGGAATTTCTAGCAACTGGTTTGAAGTTACAAGGGGGAGCCATGGGCTCTTTGGTCATGGCCACGCAGGCTGTGAAAAAAGGAGGAACTATTCAAATCACGGGTGCTTATGGTGCAAGATATAATGCCTTCCCGCTCGGGGATATATTCAGCCGCAATATCAATATCCGTTCAGGGCAAGCACCAGTTATTCCCTATATGCAACACTTATATAACCTAGTTGCAGGAGGAACGGTTGACCCTAGTGACATTGTTACGCATAGACTGCCTATTGAACAAGCAGAACATGGTTATAAGGTCTTTGACACCAAAACTGACGACTGCATCAAGGTTGTTCTCAAGCCGTTTCACTAAAAACCAGTTAAGAGGTGATTATCGTGAGCACTTTATCCAAACTTACGCCCCATGAGTTGCTGGAATTACATGAGCTCATCAACAATGAATTAACCTGCACCAAAAAACTCCAGGCTAGTTTAGCCTTGATAAAGGACAGAGACCTTCACTCATTTATGGAGAGTTCTATCCAACTTAAAAAAGATACTTTGAATAACTATCGTGAGTTCTATACCAACTCAGAACAACATTAAGGAGGTTTACTATGGGATTTCTGAACATGTTAATGGGTATCGAAAATCCCCTTGGGGAGCAGGATATTGCCTCAGACATGCTTAAAGACTCCAAATTCGCCTTGATTTCACTGGGCAAAGCAGTAACTGAAGCAACTAATCCTCAGCTCAAGCTGTTAATAGTGAGCAACCTATTGACAGCTATAGAACAGCACCACCAGTTGTCCGATCTAGCTATAAATAAGGATTGGTACAAACCCTTCCAAACTCCTCAACAGCAAGTTAAAGATGATTTGAGTATGGCTCAAAACCTGACCCAATAAACGTGCTCCAAAACAATACATCATCAAAGGAAGCTCTTAATCCTTTATAATTTTATACTAAAGAAAAGAGAACCCGCAATTATAATGTGGGTTCTCTAGTTGTATATACCAGGTACTCTTATACATTTCATCCATAGATTTTTCCTTACTATTTCTCTTTAGATACACCAACATCCCGTAACAACTGGGCAATATGTGCACCGTGTTGTATAGAAGGATCATGTATAAAAGTGATATTTGGTATGTGTCGTAGCTTTACGCGTTTCCCGATTTCATTTCTTATAAACCCCGCTGCACTGTTAAGTGTCTCTAAGGACGCTTTTCCTTCATCTTCACTTGCCAGAACACTGATAGATACCTTTGCATGGGCCAAGTCATTTGTCACATCTATACCCGTAACGGTTACAAACCCAATCCTAGGATCCTTTAATTCCATTAGAATTAGTTGTGAGATTTCTTCCTTGAGTGTTTCGGCTAAGCGGTTAGGTCGATAGTTTGGCATCTCTTTCCTCCAGTGCACTTTCTAAAGTGCATGTTACTATTTCACTGAGAAACGCTCTGTTCATTTTGCAGTTAATTTAGTATCAAATTTCATTTCATCAATTGTACTTTTCATTATTTCAATAAGCTGTTCAGAGTGTTCGAAGAAAACAATGACAATATCCTCTGGTTCTGCGAGACCTAAGGCTGCTTTAAAAGCCTCCGTCTCCTCTGCAATTTTCTGCAGATTGTTTGTGTGAAATCCTGATGTCAGGACTCCTTTTTCTAATAGATTGGCAACCTCGCCATCAGCCCTGCCTCTATTATCCTCATCTTCTTTTATGAAAATATAATCAAAGTTTTCTCCAGCACATCTGCCAATTTCTAGGATATCCTTGTCTAGTCTATCTCCTGGCACTCCAATAACTCCGATAAGTCTATTGTGTTCGATATACTTAAGACCATCGAGGACGCTTTGATAGCCTTCTTTATTGTGTCCATAGTCTAAAATAACTCGTTTATTATTCACTAAGTACATATTAAATCGTCCGGGATTCTGATTACAGTAAAAGGACATTAAACCCTGTCCAATCGTCTTATAATTGATACCTAGTCCTATTGCGGCAGCACATGAAGCCATGGCATTTTCAATGTTATATCGCAGAACGCCATTTAGCGTAATTCCAATACTTTTAATATCGATCAACGTTTCAGATTGAGAGTCCTTCTGGATAATGATATTGCCCTCATCGACATAGACTCCATACCCACCGTTTCTCAGGTTAGCTCGTAGGACTTCATTGTCTTTATGATAAGAAAAAACAATAAGTTTACTCTTGAAGCGGTGTAAGATACTTAGACTCATCGTATCATCGCCATTAATAACAACGTAGCCATCTTCTTTTACCGCTTCTCCCACCAACGCTTTCACTTTTGCCAAGTCTTCCAGAGTTTCCACTTCATCGAGCCCTAGGTGATCCTGAGTAATGTTGGTGATAACTCCGACATCGGCAACGTCATAGGCCAAACCTCCTTTTATTATTCCCCCCCTAGCAGTTTCCAGGACTGCTGCATCGATGTCTTTATTCATAAGTATAGCTAAGGCGCTCTGAGGGCCTGTGGTATCCCCTTTAAATATACACTTTCCATTTATATAAATTCCATCCGTTGTAGTCATCCCAACACTATAGCCTGCAAGAGAAAGGATGTGGGCAATGAGTCTAGTAGTCGTGGTTTTCCCATTGGTACCTGTTATTGCTACCAATGGGAACCTTTCTGGTCTATCCTTAAACAACTTATCAACAATGTGCCCTGCAACATTGCGCTTGGTTCCACTATATGGATTATGATGCATTCTAATACCGGGTGCAGCGTTGATTTCAATGATTGCACCGCCTTCAGTAAGAGGTTTACTAATATCCTGACATAGCAGATCAATGCCGCAAATATCCAGTCCAATAGCACAAGCAGCCCTTTGGCAGAGTTCTATATTTTCCTCACATATTGAGTCTGTATGATCGATGGCAAAACCACCGGTTGATAAATTCGCATTATCCTTTAACGTTAATTTTTGTTCTTTAGGAAGGAGAGACTCTAAGGAATAGTTCTTTTGTTTTAAGTAAGCTATCAGGGTAGCATCGATTTTGATCTTAGTTAATTCCTTTTCATGATCCTCACCTCTGCGAGTATCCTCATTCATAGTACTTATAAGCTGCTCAATAGAACTTAATCCATCTCCTATGATGTAGGGGGGGATTCGTTCTGAGACTGCAACGATATCTCCATAAACGCTGCATACTCTATAGTCATTTCCGTGTATATGCTTTTCAATAATAATATTTGGGTAATCCTTAATCAAAAGGTCATAGGCACTGGATAACGCTGTATCATCGTTGATATTGGCAATAACCCCCTTGCCTTGATTTCCATACTGGGGTTTAAGTACCACGGGATAACCAATTTCCTGAGCACCAGAAATAGCATCAAGCTTACTCAGGGTTTTCCTGCCATAGGCGACAGGTAGACAATGCAAACTTAGTAGTTCTTTAGTTAGTAATTTATCCTGTGCAATGCTCACAGCTATTTCCTTTGTATCATTACCCAAGGTAGCTTGTATAGTCTTAGCGTGCTTTCCGTAACCTAATTGAAATATGCTTTCTTGCCCTATTCTTAAGACTGGGATTCCTCTTTTCTTGGCCTCGTTACAAATATCGAGAGTACTTAAGCCTAGTCGTTCAGTCACTAATAGTTCCTTTAAGTTCTCTAATCTCGAGTCTAAATTGAAGGACGCCTTATTAATTAATGAATTAATGAGATCAACTGCTGTATTTCCAGCCTCAAGCCCGGTATTCATATATTCATATTGATAAATGACATAGTAATTTTCCCCGGATATCTCCCTAGCTTTTCCATAACTTACTTCCAGGCCAATCATATTGTGAAGGGCTATAATAATATGTTCCGCTACATGTGCCAAATAGGTTCCCTCTGTGAGTCTCTTAATAAAGCCTCTTTCTTCGTCAATACCACACCGATGTTTAGTAAGTTCTGGTAGTATACTTATTAGATTGGAATTGAAATTCTTAATCTTCTTACTTGGGATTTGACTATACCCTTCTAAATCTAGGTCCAGTCGGATGCATCTTTTGTGGGAATATATATTCCTACCCGAAAAGACCTTGGAACTAATAATTTTCACGAAGCTGTCCTCCTGTCGAATATTTAACATTCATAATGTGTTTCTTATAGACGTCAGGTAAAAGTAACAATAGAATTTTAAAATCCGCATGAAAACTAGGCTAAGGTAATACTATCTTAGATCTCGGAAAGGGAGAGTGTTATGCTCCCCGTCTGTATCTTAAAGGATTGCTTGAACTTCCACGCCATACTAATATATCCATGAACAGAACATGTACGCTGGTATGTTTTGCTATTCTCCGCAAGAAGTTGCCTTAGCTGAATGGAATTTTCAAAGCGGTTAATAATAAGAATAGAAAGATCAGAAATTGATTTCCAAAGTGACTTGCTCGGATAGGGGAGTCACTTTTGTTTTCAACAACAGAGGTGAAAGAATGCCGACTTTATTAAAAAATTGTTTAACCTGTGATTTAAATAACGGTGAGCTCATAAAGCAGGATATCTTAATCCGAGACGGCAAGATAGCTCGAATTTCTCAAGTCATTTCTGATATCCCTGAGGACTGCATCGTAATGGATATAAAGGAAAACCACGTTTTACCTGGTTTTATTGATTGCCATACTCATTTAGGTATTATTGAAGAGGCTACAGGTAAAATTGGCGTAGATAACAACGAAACGTCTGATTCTGTTACCCCACATTTAAGAGCTATAGATGCTATTAATTCTAGAGACATTGCCTTCAAAGATGCTATTAAAGCAGGTGTCACAACTGTTATGATTGGGCCTGGTAGTAATAATGCAGTAGGTGGATTAAATCTAGTAATTAAAACTGCGGGCCAAATTATTGATCAAATGATCATTAGAAGCCCTGCAGGTTTAAAGATTGCCCTAGGTGAAAATCCGATTACTACTTACGGAGTTAATAACAAGTGCCCAGTAACAAGAATGGGGACTGCGGGTCTGATTCGAGAGTTATTTATGAAGACTGAAGATTACATGGAGGAGCAGAAAAACGGTAAACTTAAGAAAAGAGATATACGTTTAGAAGCGGTTATTCCACTATTAAAAGGGGAGATCTCATTAAGGGCTCACGCTCATAGGGCGGATGATATTATTACTGCTGTTCGAATTGCAGAAGAATTTAAAATCAAGAAGTTAGTTATAGAACATGGGACTGAAGCTGATTTAGTAGCAGATTATTTAGTTGAACGAAATATTCCAGTGGCATACGGACCTATGCTTACCCCAAGGATTAAAATGGAGCTGAAAAGTAGAAATTACGGTTCTGTTTTAAAGTTAACAAATGCGGGAGTGAAGGTTTCCTTGATATCCGATCATCCCTATAACGCTGTTGAACAGTTAAGAACCGTCGCGGCTCTCGCAATTTCAGAGGGTCTTAAAGAGCACCAGGCTTTGAAGTGCTTAACAATCCACCCAGCCGAACTATTGGAATGTCATCAGCGGATTGGTCTTCTTAACCAAGGAATGGATGCTGATATTATAGTTTTCACAGGTAAACCCTTTGATTTAAATTCAAAGATCAAGTTTACGATTATTAATGGTCATGTAGTTTATAGTAAAGAGGATCATGAATGAAACGAAACTACCAAACCTGTACAAACATTGATCAGCCGTAAATATGAAAACGAGTATAAAATTCAATGCTTAACAAATAATATACTCGAATTAGTATGAAGGGGGTTATTAAGTGTTTAAACATGTCAAAGATATGGAATATACCGTACATGTCGATCGGCCAGACCCACGTTTCGCGGTTTTACTACTAGAACAATTTGGAGGAGGAAATGGTGAGCTTAAAGCGGCCATGCAGTATTTCTCACAGAGCTTAGGGTGTAATAATCCTCAAATCCGGGATTTGTTGCAAGATATCGCGGCTGAAGAGTTAAGCCATTTGGAAATGGTGGGAGAGTGTCTTGCGATGCTGATTGGCCCTGTTGATAGTATTCCAAAGGATTTCCCAGCCAATCATATGGCTTTACTCGGGGGGGGGCCACTCCTCGTAAACTCTGCGGGAGTGCCCTGGACAGCAAACTTCGTCAATTCAACTGGGGATCTCTATACAGATCTTTCATCAAATGCAGGAGCAGAATTACGGGCTAAGCTCATTTATGAGCGCCTTCTGCAACAGACGGATGATGCAGGAGTCAAAGATATGATTCGATTCCTCTTAAGTCGCGAGGAATCTCATAACTTTTCCTTTATGCAAGCGATCGAGACTTTAAAGAGTAGTGGAGTTAATAAAGATTTCCGGGATTCGGATTTTTCTAAGAAGTACATGAATATGTCCACAGGTCAGGGCGATAGTCGTGGTCCGTGGAACGAGGGTAACGGTATCTCTTATGAAGATAACCCAAATGAGAAGTATGGCGGGCCTGCTCAGTATGGAAAAGACCCCAAACCGAGTGGAACTAAGGAAGTTGGGCCTGGTTATCAGGACCATACGCGTAACAATCCTCAATACTCGCAACCACAACCTCAGAATACTGATAAAACCGTAAATTAAATGTTTCGAATAAGGAAAATCAACAAACCGACATAGCTCCTTGCTACGACAAGGGTTTGTGCTCTGCCTGATCTACCCACAGTTGATACTTAATACTCAAAGAAGACTATAAAAGGTCCCGGAGTGCTCTCCAGGACCTTTTATCTATGAAATTAACTTTTTCGTTTTCTCCGTTCTACCTGCACCAAGGACTTAAAGTATTTCTCAAGTAGCGCACTAAGATTGTTCGTAAAGTGCTTCCGTATATAAAATCATGAAGCGTTACCCATACGTCCTGCAATCATGGACATGCACATCAATGCTTGGATATTACCGGTCCGGCTGTTCCATCCCCAGATGGTGGTCATGTTCACCATTCGGAAAGCTGGGTAATGTACGAACACGGACATTCTCATTATTACAGATCCATTTCGGGGCCGTCATTACCTTTGCCAAATGGATGGCATGTACACGATTGGGACTTTTATACTACAATTAATGATGGTCACCGCCACCATATTTCAGGTCCGGATATGCCTGCTCCGGGTATCTAGCTGTTAAGGATACTTATAATGATGTCATTTGCACTACCCCACTATGTAAGCTGAAACCCATGCTGAAGCTTATTGAAAACTGTGCTATTAATAATGGTCTTTGATTAACTTCTCAATTGTGTTTACATCCTTGTTGAACTCTAAGGGTCTAACTGCAGGTCCTTCGATTATATCTCCTTCATTGGAAAATCTGGAGCCATGGCAAGGGCAATCCCAGGATGTTTCAGCAGAGTTCCAATTTACTTCACAGCCCATATGTGTACATGTTGTATCTACAAGGTGTAATGTACCTTGTTCATCCCTATGTGCTCCGGCTCTTTGTCCCTTTGCCTCAATGATTTTTCCTTCACCAGGTTTAATCTCATCAAGTTCCGGCAACAAGGAAATTTTCCCCTCTATTAGACTATCTGCAACATTAAGATTTTGAACAACAAAATTCTTAGCAGAAGCGGTTATGGTTAGACGTGAGGGGTTATAGACATCTTGCCAAGGACTTTTCCCACAAATTATTAAAT
This sequence comes from Desulfosporosinus sp. UBA4726, assembly GCA_002404215.1. Taxonomy (GTDB): domain Bacteria; phylum Bacillota; class Desulfitobacteriia; order Desulfitobacteriales; family Desulfitobacteriaceae; genus Desulfosporosinus. Next base: position 3,652 of record DHJG01000172.1, on the reverse strand, counting down.
CCCTTAAAATCATAGAGGAGGCTATACTATTGGTCATACCCCACTTGCCGTAACCAGTTGCAATATACATATTTGGAGTCTTTGATGTGAAGTGACCGACAAAAGGTAGCCCATCCAACGTCATGCAGTCTTGAGTCGACCATCGGTAGGGAATATCCTCTACTGTAAAAATTTCATTAGAAAAGTCTATTAAGGATTCATAGTGTTTGGCGGTATCCTCCCCCTGACCTGTTTTATGCTTTTCACCACCGACTAATATCAATTCACCATGATCTGACATTTGATTACGAAATGAGTGCCCAGAATCTTCAGCTGCTATATACATGCCGCCTGGATAATTTCCTCTTGCCTTAATCGCCACCACATATGACCTCTCCGGGTAAATTCTGCTGAAATATAGTCCTAGCTTATTATAACAAGGGTAGTGGGAAGCAATAATTAGTTTTTTGGCGGTAACCTTTTTCCCTTGACTCGTAATAATTACATAAGCTCCTTCATTTTCTTCAATATCAACAACACGACTTTGTTCAAATATCTTGCCCCCACCATTAAAATAATCTTTAGCAAGAGCGAGTGAAAATTTACGTGGATGAAATTGAGCTTGATTATCAAAACGAACAGCAGCCTTTATATCAAAAGACAAAGGTATTTCTTCTAGAAAAGTAGCTTTAATCCCTAGTGAAGAGGCCACTTCTGCTTCATCACGTATCTTACTAATATACTCATTTTGTAATGTATAAATATAAGCGGATTGAGGAACATAATCACACTCGATTCGATTATCAATGGCTATTCCTTCAATCAGACGAATAGCAGACTCATTTGCATCAGCGTATTGCTTGGCAAATTCTTCACTGATTTGATTCTTAATTTTACTGTAGATCAGTCCATGCTGGGAGGTTATTTTTGCTGTCGTATGCCCAGTTGTACCTTGTAGAATACGATCAGCCTCAATGATTGCTGTTTTTACACCTTCTTGATTAAGCATGTAGGCACAGGAAATACCAGTGATGCCACCACCGACAATTACAACATCAACTTTCAAATCCTCATTTAATGTTGGATACTGGGTTGGGAGCGTGGAAGCCATCCAATAAGACTGGGGTGGCTGTTTAAAGTTCTTTTGTTCTGCTAAATTCATGTTATTTTTCCTTCCTGTAATTAAATGGTTGCTACAAAATCAAGTATCTGTATAATGGTTCTTTTTTATGTGTCAGGATATTCTGGATAATCTTATTCTG
>DHJG01000172.1:0-2260 GCA_002404215.1 Desulfosporosinus sp. UBA4726 | reverse complement strand
GGTCAGGTTGACAGCATGGCTGCAAATTTAACAGCTGAAACAGCGGATGAACAAGCGATAAGAAGCTTGTCCAGGGATTTTGCAAAAGCTTTAACTGACCGCGATTTTGAGTGCTTGGACGGTAGGGCGGAGTATCATCTCTATACAGTGGACCGCCTGATCGAGCTCATAAAGAATGGTGATGAGCAAAGTACCATAAAATTATTTAACGAAAACAAGATTAAATCTAAGTATGAAGATTGTGAATTTCTCTCGATTACTTTTAGTGAGGACCAGGAACAAGCTGTGGTAGTTTATAACGTAAGGACTTGTGTGGTAAGTGCTGACGGCAAATACTTTAAAGAGCTAAACAAAAAGAATAATAAGAAGAATACAATTAGCGTCGGAACTTCTTTTAGCACTACCTATACGCTTCTAATAAAAAAGGAGAAGGGAACTTGGAAGATAGGCAAGTTTGAAGCTTCTGAGGAAAATATAAAAGTGGGTACAGATTTCTAGTTCAATTGTTGTTAAAAGTCTAACGAAAACGTCAAAGCATTTCTGCCGGGGTACCAGACTTGTATCAATTAATGTTGGACAATTTTTGATCTTCAAGTATACATAATTCATAAGAAAGGAGTATTGAAGGATAATTCAATATCGTGCTACAATTCCAAGCATAAGGAGTGCACACAAACGATAATCAATGGTCAGGAAACAACAAATACAAAGCAATGGCGCTTTGAGAAAACTCGAAAGAGTAGCTCAATGCGCTATTTTATTTTAAGAAGAGGAAGGGTTATAGATCAGGAGTTACATTTGTATTGATTTCAACTGCACTTATGTTCCTTGGTTTAGCACTCTTTCATGAAGATAAGGGCATGCTGTTTGGACATCGTTTTTGGTAGAGTTATATCGAGTGGAGGGTTTATATATGAAGAAGATTGAGGCAATCATTCGTCCATCAAAGCTAGACAAAGTGAACGATGCATTATGCACCCACGGGTTCATCGGTTTAACAATGACCCAGGTGGTTGGTAGTGGTAAACAGAAGGGACATACTCGGATTTATCGTAATGTAGAATACACAACACAATTTATTCCCAAGGTGAAAATCGAAATCCTTGTTATGGATAACCTAGTTGAAGAGATCATACAAGTTATTACGAAGGAAGGACGAAGAGGAGAAAGTGGTGACGGGAAAATCTTTGTTTGTGACATGAAAAATTCGTACAGGATAAGAACGGGAGCTAATGGAGAACAAGCATTATAAGATCATACTGGCAATTTGCTCAGACAAGAAATCAAGCCGGGTAGTGTAATTACTAACGCCTAGGTAAATATTTTTACATATTTAATATGTTTCTTGCTCGTAGATGGTCCCGATTAAAATTTGTATAACGGTCAGTTCATCATGATATGCTCCCCTTAAGGTAGACAGATTAAATAACAAAAATCTGTTAACTTTAAAGGGGAGTATTTTTCATGGCCAAAAGACGAGCTGACCGTTTTGTTCTTTAGTGGATTTTTTATGTTATCAAGGAAGGAGATGTAGTTAAGATGTGGAAAGTATTTAGAGGTAACTTATCGTTGCTCGAGAATATTGTTTGTAAAGGACGAAAAGACAATTACTACAAGCATTGAGGTGGTGACCTATATTGTATGATTTGAACTACTTGAAACTACTTTCTAAACAGTTCCCGACAGTGGATGCTGTGAGTTCGGAGATCGTGAATTTCAGCGCCATCATCAATCTGCCTAAGGGCACAGAGCATTTCCTGGCCGATATTCACGGCGAGTACGAAGCCTTTGAGCATGTGATGCGAAACGCCTCTGGAGTGGTCAAGCGCAAGATCGACGATACGTTTGGTGATACCCTGACAGATGCGCAGAAAAAGGAACTAGCGACACTAGTTTACTATCCCCAGGAGAAAATCGCCCTGCAAAAAAATACGATAGCACACTTCCCCGAAGATGAACCCGGGGAGCACGCTGCGCAGAATCCGAAGGACACTGCGTTGCTGGAATGGTACGAGATCGTTATGATACGCCTGATTCGGTTGTGCAGGCAATCTGCTTATAAATATACGCACTCCAAGGTGAGAAAAGCCATACCGCAGCATTTTCAGTACATCATCGAGGAACTTTTGTACGAAAATGAGCACAGTGTCATGAAACAGGGCTATTATCAAGGAATTGTCGACAGCATACTCGCGATTGAGCGCACCGATGATTTTATCGTTGTGCTTGCAGAGTTGATCCGCAAGTTGGTGGTGGATCA
>DHJG01000091.1:2060-4075 GCA_002404215.1 Desulfosporosinus sp. UBA4726 | reverse complement strand
TGCTAACCAATGAGCGAGTTCAATCAAATCCGCAGGAACAAGACTCTCTTCATCTACAATCTCTAAAACTGGTTTGAGATTTATTAAAGCCAGCTCCTCCGGCAAATCATTTGTCACGTTCACAACGAGCCCCTGAACCTTACGGTTTTGGAGGGTGACAAGGACTCGCATACCTAACTTAAGCTTAAGTTGTTCAGGAATAAGATAATGATAACTTTGGTCCAGGCGCCGATTTGCTACATCAACTAACACCTCAGCATAGTGAAACATTGACGACGCCTCCTTATATTCTTTCATGCTAGTTCGACCAGCAGATCAGTGCCACCAAAGACTTCCGCCCGGCGCCTGAAGGCTTGGCATTAGCCAAGTACTTATCCACTTTATATTTTATCACATTCCACCCAGCATAAATAATCGAAGATTATTCGATCTATAATAGAAAGTTCAACTCTACCATTGTATACTTTGTCAACTCAACTGTCATCCCATAGTATCCCTATATGAAATTATAACTTCTTGTCAAAGCATAATGAATTATGATATGCTCAGAGTAATTAAATCCTTAACCTTTAAATTAGTCCCGTGAGACTAAGAAGGGGATGGCGAACCATGAGTTAAACATGGACACCTCTTTCTTGCTCGCGGGCAGGGAAGAGGTTTTTGTTTTACTAGTCAGAAAGAGGAGGAAGACAATGTCTAGCGAAGTTCAGATTCACGAAAGACTCCCCCTTGCCCAAGCAATCCCTCTCGGCTTACAACACGTCTTTGCCATGTTTGGTGCAACAGTTCTTGTCCCTTTCTTAACTGGACTCAGCCCATCTGTGGCTCTACTTTCTTCGGGGATCGGCACCATAATATTCCTTTTACTAACCAAAAGTCGAATTCCCGCTTATCTCGGCTCATCATTTGCCTACATTGCAGCCTTAACCACCTTTGTTCAGACAAATCATAATCCGTCTGCAGCCATGGGCGGCGTTTTAGCCGTCGGCATGGTTTATGTCATCATCTACCTTCTTATGGCTGCCTTTGGAACACGTTGGATTCATACAATTGTTCCTCCTATCGTTGCTGGGCCAGTAGTCGCCATTATCGGTTTAAGCCTAACTCCAACGGCTGTTAGCATGGCCTCTGGAAACTGGGCAATTGCCGCTTTCACATTAGCCGTCGCGGCCTTACTCTCGGTGTATGCCAAAGGCTTCTTAAAGATTATCCCGATCCTTCTGGCTATCATCGCCGGATATATCGTCGCCTCTTTCATGGGCCTCGTCGATTTCAAACCTATCTATGCATCCTTTAGTGACCTTTTCATCTTCCCAGTCAAACTAGGAAGTGACTTCCAACTGCCCAGCTTCGATAAGCTAGCACTCTTGGCCATGGCCCCTCTCGCCCTCGTGACGATTATCGAAGATTTAGGCCACATGATTGTCCTCGGAAATATTACTCATTCTGATCCAATTGAAAACCCAGGATTTCATCGTGTCCTCTTAGGAAACGGCCTGGCCACCGTGGTAGCTAGCTTCCTCGGAGGTCCTCCGGTAACGACCTATGGCGAAAACATTGGCGTACTTGCAGTTACAAAAGTGTACAGCACCTTCAATATCTGGATGGCAGCGATCATAGCAATTATTTTCAGTATGTTTAATCCCTTAAAAGCTGCAATTATGTCCATCCCCACTCCAGTTATGGGCGGAGTGACAATCCTTCTCTTCGGGATGATCGGTACCACAGGCTTACGTACTCTTATCGAAGCTAAAGTGGATTTGTCAGATACCAAAAACCTCATCATTGCCTCCGTCATCTTCGCCTTAGGTATTGGGTTACCTCAACACGGAGTGGCCTGGGCAACCATCGTCGGAATTACCTTAAACCTTGTACTGAAAGGCCAACCTGAGCCCGTCAAAGCCTCAAGTCCTGTAAATCAGGGCAAAACAAAGGGTAAGCAACGAAAGTAAAGATACTATATAAAAACTTCAAAAACTTCTACTCTCTGTATAGGTACAAATAAAGCGAGAGGC
>DHJG01000091.1:1136-1877 GCA_002404215.1 Desulfosporosinus sp. UBA4726 | reverse complement strand
AGCCTCTCGCTTTATTTGTACCGCGCACCTTTGCTTGACCCCAACCTACCTCACAGACAAATTAATCTTCTGCACGGCTTTGACCATTATATCCTGATCCTGCACTCGGAGAACAACTTGGGCCTGATCATGCTCTTTCTCAACAAAAGCATACATGTACTCCACTACTACGTCCTGTTTGACGAGTTGGTTGAGCATTTCTGCCAGCCCACCGGCACGATCAGGTACAGCAAGTACCCAGACTGGCGTTATGGAAACAACGACGTTTCGCTCACGTAATTTTTCCGTTGTCGCTTCAGGTTCATCCACAATAATTCGTAACACACCATAATCTTTGGTATCAGCCAACGACAGGGCTCGCAAATTTACCTTAAGTTCCGCGAGAAGACTTATTACCTCGGCCAACCGTCCTTTGGCATTCTCCAGAAAAATAGATAATTGCAACATACTAAAAAATACCTCCTATTAGCGTTTATCAATAACCCGAACTGCTTTTCCCTCACTGCGCGGTATGCTTTTTGGTTCTACCAGCCGGATGCGGACCGAAATACCCAGAATTTCTTCGATTCTCCGTTTTAGACGTTCCTGACGTCCTTCTAATTCTCGTACTTCGTCAAAGAAGCTCGTTTCATTGACTTCCACCTGTATTTCTAGTTGATCTAAGCTTCCAACGCGGTCAACGACAAGCAGATAGTGCGGTTCAAAACCTTCCAAAGAGAGAATTGCCTCTTCAACCTGACT
>DHJG01000091.1:0-962 GCA_002404215.1 Desulfosporosinus sp. UBA4726 | reverse complement strand
ACCATAATGTAAGGTAGTCAAATCTTTGGTCCGATAGCGCAACACCGGAAAGGCCTCTTTTTCTAGACTAGTAATAACTAACTCCCCTTGTGCTCCAGCAGGAAGAGGGTTCCCTTCGGAATCCAAAATTTCCGGATAAAAATGTTCGTCAATATGTAATCCCTGATGAGCCTGGCATTCCAAAGCAACACCTGGTCCCATAGTTTCGCTGAGCCCATAAATATCAAACGCTTTTATGCCCAAGCGCGCCTCGATTTGTTCTCGCATTCCTTCTGTCCAAGGCTCTGCACCGAAGACCCCAATTTTTAACTTCAACTCGTCTCGTGCAATCCCCGATTCTTCGAGACTTTCCGCCAGATACAACGCATACGATGGAGTACACGCCAACACGGTTGTCCCAAAATCCCGCATAAGCATGAGTTGACGAGCTGTATTTCCACCAGATATAGGAACGACAACAGCTCCCAATTCCTCACACCCATAGTGTAGCCCCATCCCTCCGGTGAACAAACCATATCCGTAAGCGATTTGAACAACATCTTCCTTAGTTACGCCTGCTCTCTCTAGTTCACTTGCCACGATCTTTGCCCAAAGCGTTATGTCATTACGAGTATAGCCCACAACCGTCGGCTTACCCGTGGTTCCTGAGGATGCATGAACACGAACAATATTTTCCATAGGTTCCGCAAAAAGCCCAAACGGATAATTTTTTCGCAAATCCTCTTTAGTCGTTAAAGGGAGCCTCTGGAAATCCCGAAGAGACTGAACATCCTCAGCTCGAGTTATTCCCACCGCTCCAAAACGTTCTTGATAATATGGAACAGTCAATACGCGCTCTACCGTTTTGCGAAGACCCTCCAGCCATTCTTTTTCCATTACCGCATCCCCTACTTTTACAAAAATTTGTCTTCAGATTAATTATTATTTCTATAACACATTTCATCTAAAGCGCAATTATTATA
>DHJG01000236.1:4273-6098 GCA_002404215.1 Desulfosporosinus sp. UBA4726 | reverse complement strand
TGACTAAGTTATCCTTTTTGACTTAGTACAAAAAAACCGCCTTTCGGCGGTTAATTTTAGTATCGGCTTGAACCTCTGCCCCCACGTTTTGAATCTGTTGCTCGTCGAAATTCTGTCTGGCGCTCATCACTGTCTTTAATAAACTTAGACAATTTATCCTCAAAGGACACGGTTGGCGGAAGACGGCGTTCCCGGCTCACATTCCGAATAGTGGGATTTGCTTGCTTGATTGAGAGTCCAATCTTTCCCTTTTCGTCAACATGAATGACTTTTACTTTAACATGATCTTGTTCCTTTAAATAATCTCGAACGTCTTTGACATAGGCATCGGCGACTTCCGAGATATGTACAAGCCCGGTAACTTTATCCGGTAATTCAATGAATGCTCCGAAGTTCGTGATCCCTGTCACGACTCCTTCAACAATACTGCCAACGTCAATGGCCATACGAAGTAAACTCCTCCTTGTGATGATCTAACTATGATCTAACTATAATCTAATCTACTCTATATTATATCCAGCTCATTTCATGCCTGTCAAGGTTAAGACGATAAGTACGGGGTACTATTTTTTGGGAGAAATAAGAATTTCGCCATGTTTTACCAATCCTAACTTCTCACGAGCCAATTGTTCGATATAACTCGGAGTGTTTAACATGGTAATTTCATTCTTAAGCTGCTCTTGATGTTGAAGCGATGTTGCCTTTTCTTGGTCTAAATTGGCAAGTTGCCCTTCAACGTGAGTGCGAAGTTTCCATATTTGCCATGCTGAGCTTCCGACCACAGCAAGCGCAAAACATAGAACCAAAATAGAACTGAGACGAATTCTAACCCATTTCCGATTTTGATGATTAGTCTTAATCTTCTGGCGAGTCCTCTTCATCCCATCCTTCTCCTCCTATGCCGAGTTCCCCGCTCGGGATAATACAAACAATCTCATACCCTTTGCTTCTCGCACGAGTTAATAAAGTTGCCACAGAGCTTTGACTGAGATGGAGTTGTTTGGCAATGCTTTCAAGGGATTTTCCGCTTTCCTTCAGAATCACTGCCTGTCGTTCACGAAAACTTAGTTTTTCCAAACCCCTAATTTCAATTTGCACTGTGGCACACCCCTGCTAAAATTATACACAAACTGTGGATAATCTGTGGACAAACTATGGACAAAACATTTACAAACTTATTACAAATCAGTGGAATAACTCTATTATAGCCACTCCCTATTAAGTAATCAATCCCCCAAGTGACCTTTACTCCTTTTTCCAAGGTGGGAAAAGCCGGACCCACCACGCCTTACACTGACTTTTTAGGTGCATTAGCGGTTCAAGAAGAATATATTCACTAATCCGATAAAGTAGCAAACTCAACCAATGCAGTACCGCATAAGGCGGTCGCATAATTAGTGCGAGTCCTCGAATTGGAATCATAAGCCCTCTGTGGATAAGTTTAGCCAGATACGTCATAAACTTGAAAATTCCAAAAAAGAAACGTACTACAAAACGGCTCACCAGTCTTAGATAAATAACCAACCCCAAAAAACTTCCCCAAATAATATAGAAACGAAAGGCCAGTGCATTTGCCCTCTCAAAAAAACGAAAAAGAATAAACAATGCCACTAATGAAAAGAGTACATCTCCTAAAAATGTCGAAACTCCTCCCCATCCTTGCCAACGTCTAAAAGAACGATAAAGGTCAAAAACTAACCCAACAGTCGCTCCAGCTAGAATTACCCAAAAAAGTGTGACGAACTCTGAAATTGTTCTTCCTCCTTTCTTGGATGAGAGCACTTATACCTGTCAGGATGTTTGCGTGGTATAAGTGCAACTAAGG
>DHJG01000236.1:3703-4119 GCA_002404215.1 Desulfosporosinus sp. UBA4726 | reverse complement strand
CCGCCTTCGCGGGCTCGGCGCCAGCCAAGTTTTCTTTAGCGGAAAATCCGATTCAAAAAGCTTTGGCGAGAACCATCGCTCGTATTTCGATGATAGATCAAAGCGCCAATATGGCCTTGAAGATCAACCAATCCCTCCTCAAGGTTAAGTAGTTTAATACCCAACTGTTCGCCTTTGATACTCAATATCCCAAGTTCAGTTTCGAGAATGATCTCCTTGGGGTCAAAGGACTGAACCTTATGCACTCCTGTCAAAGCAATCTGCTCTCGATTTTCCATGACAAGGCGATGTCCTTTGTCAACTTTGTCCACCATGCCCTATCCCCCTAACTCTTTTTCTTCTTAAACCCTATTCACTTTGCTCATCCTTTAGAATTATACAAATAAAGAAAACTTGGCTGGTGCCAAGCCGCAGGC
>DHJG01000236.1:1948-3527 GCA_002404215.1 Desulfosporosinus sp. UBA4726 | reverse complement strand
GCCTAGTTGCAAAGTATGCAACTGAAAGTTATAGTTTCTGACTTATAAAAAAGACAGAGTCTTGTAAATCAAGACTCTGTCTTTCTCTCATCTCTTATCAATTCATACAAAGTTTGCGCTTCGTTAGCTCTTATACTGTTCGGAGTCGCCAAAACCTGGACTTCAATAACATGACTTCCCATCTCTAAGGTGACACGATCACCCACCTTGACTTCAGCCGAGGGTTTTACAACCCGTCCGTTGATTTGAATTTTTTCCCCGACACATACATCTTTAGCGACTGTACGGCGCTTAATGAGGCGGGAAACCTTTAAGTATTTATCGATACGCATATATACCCTCCCTTATTGTACGAGGCGCCGTGACGACGAGAAGGCACCGCCATGAATGGTAAGGCGTCTTGATGGCTATTGGGTACCAACTCGGAACTTGTGCCTTCTAATGTGCAAAATCAGGCGCCAGGAAGAACCTGGCGCCTGATTTTGTTACAAAAACTGAGAACTTATTTTTGGACCGCGTCTTTGAGAGCCTTACCGGCTTTGAAGCCAGGTACCTTAGCAGCTGGAATTATTATAGCTTCCTTCGTTTGTGGGTTTCTTCCAGTCCGTTCTGCCCGATCTTTTACTTCGAATGTTCCGAAACCAACCAGCTGTACCTTTTCACTTTGTGCCAACGATTCCTCGATTACCTCGAAAACAGCTTTGACTGCCTTTTCTGCATCCTTCTTGGACATGTCAGCCTTTTCTGCAACAGCGCTAACTAATTCAGCCTTATTCAAAAATAGTCCCTCCTAAAATAACTGATATTATCACGACTTTTATATTTCGCGATAAAAGACCAATCTCCTGCTTTATTAGGTTATATCATATTAATTAACCACTTTTTCTTGAAATTTTGCTTTTTCCCAGAAAAGATCCATTTCATTAAGAGGTAGCTTTTGGAAGTCTAAACCATCTTTTTTACACAACTCAACCATTTTAAGGAAACGGCTTTGGAATTTATGTATAGTATCCCTTAGAACCTCTTCGGCATCAAGCTTCAAAAATCGAGATAAATTTACAACAGCGAACATCAAATCTCCTAATTCTTCGCGAATTCCTATTCCATCAGCCAAAGCATTTTTGAGTTCTTGCAGTTCTTCTTCAACTTTCCCCCAAGGACCATCAATATCTGACCAATCAAAGCCAACCTTGGCCACTCTTCGTTGAGTTGAAGTAGCCCCCATAAGGGCTGGTAAGCCCAAGGGATCATTAAAAAAGGCTGCATCTTCATTTCCGTTTGCCTTTTCTTCCTTCTTAATTCGATCCCAGGTCATGACTACATCATCGGCTGTTTCAGCCTTCTCACTACCGAAAACATGAGGATGCCGGCGAATCAGCTTTTGGATAACCCCTTGAAGTACATCTTGAAGTACGAAGTCACCCGCCTCTGAAGCAATTTGAGTGTGAAAAATAACTTGTAATAATAAGTCTCCCAATTCTTCACACAAATTATACATATCTTGTTTCTCGATCGCATCAAGCACTTCATAACTTTCTTCAATCAGACACTTCTTTAACGTATCATGTGTTTGTTCAAG
>DHJG01000236.1:0-1868 GCA_002404215.1 Desulfosporosinus sp. UBA4726 | reverse complement strand
GGAGATAACCTCGGGGTTCGGTGGTAAAACAATCGTCGTCAAATGATCATATGTCCCATGATCTATCTCGAAGAGCGGTAGCTTGTCCACCTTTTCTCGGGGGGTACCCAGGGCCTGTACAACGTACGCCCATGCATCATCAGGGTATGCAATCATGAGATCTAATTTAACCTCAGAGGCAATTAGTTTATTATACACTTGGGGAACAATAAGCCATTCCTGCCCCGTCAATCCTATGTCTTTGAGTGCATCATAATTACGTATTTGTACCCCATCGATCGGGTCGAACTTCAACACTCTAAAAATCTCATCTACAAAACTCATTGCCGGATGGATCACTACCTCATATTCCTTCGCAAGCTTTTCTCCAATAAGTTGAACAGTTTTTTCCGCAACCATTGGATGCCCAGGAACTGCGTAGATGACCTCGTGGCCCTTTAGCAACTCCTCACGCAGCTGCTCTGTAATTCTTTCATACACCGCTTCGAAGGAAGGTTCCTTGGCATAAACCTCATCGAATGATTCTACACATATACCCTCGGCGATCAATTCCTGAACACAGGGATGCTCAGATGTTCGCGCAAAGATTTTCTTCGCACCGCATATGCGGCGGTAGTTTCCAAGGGTTAACTGTTCGAGTCCTGAAGGTCCTAACCCAATAACATGAAGACACGAGGGCATTTCATTCCACCTCCTGAGGACATTCTATCATAAAGTAAACCGGCTTGCACCAAGCCATACAAAACTCATGCGGACTTTGTAAAAAAATTAAAGCGGCACTGCCGCTTTAATAATTATCTGAATTAATAGTTACTGTTCCATTTGTTTTGCTAAAAATCCAGCGGCTGTCTCTACCAGTTTAATTTCCAAGTCACCCATTTTCATATTTGGCTCTTTGGACATAAGTATTACCGTACCAATAGGATCACCCTGAGAAATAATGGGAGCTATAACTTCACTGGTTATCTTACACTGATCCTCTTCCTCATTTTCAAGACAGCTTTTACACAGGGCATGTTCTCCCGCCATTCCGATATGAATGATTTTCCGCTCCTCCATGGCTTGTTCAATGGCAGGACCTACTGCTTTATTCTGATATTCTTTCTTTGATGCTCCTGCTACTGCTATGATCGTATCTCGGTCAGAGATACATGTGATATGCCCAGTCGCTTCGAATAGCGATTCAGCATATTCTTTGGCAAACTCTCCTAATTCACGGATAGGGGAATATTTTTTTAATATGACTTCTCCTTCCCGATCTACAAAAATCTCTAACGGATCCCCTTCTCGAATACGAAGAGTCCGACGAATTTCCTTTGGAATAACAACACGACCGAGGTCATCAATTCTTCTTACAATACCGGTTGCTTTCATAGACGTGCATTCCTCCTTTTTCCCGAAAACTCATTTCAACCTTTTCTTTATTGTCAGCTTAAATTCAATGATAGTATATATCTAGGGATTGCCAATTATTCATTTATTTACAATGGAAAACAAAAGAAGGCAACTTTTATTGCCTTCTAGTTCTTCAGCTATTGTACGAGCTATGAAAGTATTAGATTTTTGTAAATCGTCACCTATGAGGCTGGCTGATATCCTTTTGAATATTCGATCTTCGCCTTTTTCCTCAAATCGTCAAAAAACGTCTGGAACTTCGCATCTTTCGCCGAATTCAGCGCATCTTGCTGCACTTGAGGCTTTACCTTAGCATAATCTGCAGCTACTGCAGCCGTATGTGCATCAACCCGAATAATATGATAACCGAATTCTGTTTTCACGGGAACTTCTGAAAATGTACCCACTTTTTGGGCAAACGCTGCAGTTTCAAATTCAGGCACCATTTTCCCCTTAGTAAAGGTGCTGAGATC
>DHJG01000112.1:13224-14125 GCA_002404215.1 Desulfosporosinus sp. UBA4726 | reverse complement strand
CGAGCTGATGAAATTATTGCTAGGCTCGGTGGGGATGAATTTGTCATTCTGTTGCCTAAAACAGATTTTCTTGAAACAGGCCAAATTTTTAAACGGGTTCAAGATTTGGCCTCAAAGGAAAAGATAGGCGCTATTGATATCTCTATTTCTTTTGGTTGGGATACTAAAAATAATGAGGCAGAAGAAATTCAAGATATTTTTAAAAAAGCAGAAGATTATATGTATAAGAATAAACTCTTCGAAAGCCCAAGCATGAGAGGGAAAGCAATCAAAGCGATCATTAACGCACTTCATGAAAGAAATAAACCGGAAGAACAGCATTCGCACAGAGTATCGGAATTATGTGAAAGTATGGGTAAAGCCCTTTTCTTGCCTGAAAAGGAACTTGAGGAACTTAAAATTGTTGGCTTACTACATGATATAGGGAAAATAGCTATTGATGAAAGTATTTTAAATAAGCCGGGGCAACTCACAGGTGATGAATGGGATGAAATAAAGCGTCATCCAGAGATAGGGTATAGAATACTAAGTACGGTGAAGGACATGTTAGAAATGGCACAATACGTATTACATCATCATGAGAACTGGGATGGTAGTGGCTATCCGAAAGGGTTAAAGGCGGAAAAAATACCCGTTCAATCAAGAATCCTAGCCGTTGTGGATGCCTATGACGCCATGACCAGTGAAAGAAGCTTTAGAAGTGCTTTACCAGAAGCAATTGCAATAGAAGAATTGCAAAGATATGCTGGTTTGCAGTTTGATCCAGAATTGGTGAGAGTATTTATTAAAACTGTATTGAACGAACCATTGTTGGATGCTGCTAATCTATAAAAGACCAAGGTGTTTCTCTTATGGAGCACCTTGGTCTTTTGTGGTTTGGCTCAATTTCTGTCATTGGGTC
>DHJG01000112.1:0-13115 GCA_002404215.1 Desulfosporosinus sp. UBA4726 | reverse complement strand
CATACCAAATCTGCGGACAATAGGGCTTTTACGATTGGAACTTCAGTATTTAATTGGAACCACATGTAAATAATAGTAGCGATAAAGATTTCACTCTATTGAATGATTCCTAATGCATGAGAAATGGTTTCACCTCGTCAAGTGCCTTTTTTAAACCATCAAGTGCCTCTTCATTCATTTTCCCAGTATTACGCATCCTTTTAAGTAGGTCTTCTGGGGTAATATTCTGAGTTTTCATCGTCGAAATGATATCTTTCTCATCTTTGGTTAAATCTTTCCATTCTCGCATAGCTAAACACCTCCGCTTATAATTAAAACAGTTATCTGCTTAGCCTATAGCTTTTGAATTGTGATGTTTTTCTATGCAAACAAGTTAACTCTTAAATAATCATTTATTGAGAGGTTGTAATTCGACAAGGGTGGATGTTCCTTGTCGAGTAAGTCGGATAAGTTCTGCGCCATCGTCAGAGACGTAATTCTGGTCTCCTGACAATGGAACTTCTTTCAGCAGACCCGCAGTAAGGATATAGGCCATTTGGTTATTATAGACAATGACCTGGCTTTTAGCACCGACGAGTACATGTGCGTTTTCAAAGGGAATTGAGCCTGTCCATTCCGTTTTCAAAGAAGGGCTATCCGTCATGTTAGAACGGTCTGTGATGCTTTTGATTTTAATGAGTTTATTATCTTTGACTTCCCCAAGATACACTTTTCCTCCTCTAATTCCTAAAATCTTATCGTAATTGTTCCGAGAGATAAGCTTACGCTTTCCAGCGTCAAAGGCAATTACAGTCTGAGTAGACCCCACTTTACTGTCAATGTATAATGTTCCATGTTGATCAGAAGCAACCATATTATCGATGGTCTCTCCTGTTTTGTTTAAGGTACGTACGTTTTTCATGACATCTATTTCCATAAGCTGTTCTGTGGAACCTTTTTTTACGGTAAAATACATCAGATTGGTCGAGGTTGAGACTACTAATTCTTCAATTTCCCCGCCAGCCGGAAATTTGACCGTTTGATTTAAACGATTGTCTGGTTCGGTATCCTCATCGCTACTGGGGAGTTCAAGAGTATATAGTTCTGTGATCTGAGAACTTCCAGAATTGGAATTTTTATCGGCATAAAAATATAGTAAGGTATTTCGATCTGGCAGCCATTGGTAGGTGAGAACACCCAAGCTGCTATCATTTGAAGAGGGCGATTCGAAAATAACTTTCCCCTTCTTAAAATTGAAAACTCTGAGTGTGCCATTGTCCAAATACGCTAAATACTCCTTGGCGTAAGAGATCTGGACAGTTTTAAGGTCGGAACTAGGTATGGTTGTCTGGGAAGTAATTGGCTCACTAGAAACCTCTTGTGGTTCCATGACTTTATTAACTTGGTAATTTAAAACGGAGTATGCTCCAAATTGCAGGAGGAGCGATACTGATGTCCAGACGAATAGGATACGTAGTCTCTTCATTATGCGTGATTTCTCCTTTTTTGGTAGAGATTACAGGCCCTAAGGGGTTACCACAAGGCAGTTGGAAGATAGTGTTTACCAAAAATCCAAAGACAGTTTAGATTTTGCCGTTTATAGACGGTTTCTGAAGACCGCCAAACCATCAAAGATAATCAAGAAACTTCTTTATTCGTTTAGTTCTCTCCTTTTCCACTGAAAACCTCTTTTCCTTCCTTAGTATTGACAATAGCATAATAAAATACGCTACAGATTTATAAAATAACATTTATCCAATTAGAACGAACGTAGACCTAGAGTTATTACTTGTTCCTAGTAAGGCTGTAATAGATATTTTAGGAACAGTCATTATAATCCTCATTTGCAATTTTTATGATCAATGATATGTGTTTAAGAATGAAAGTCTTGACATAATCCACATATAAAGGTCACGGAATGGTAACAAATTTAGTTTATGATAAGAGAAGTAACAAGATAGTACCTAAAGGTAGGCGGTTAAAACGAAAAGTATTTTCAAAAGTTGGGTTCTGTCGTTGCATACTTTAGTTCTTTTATCTTAGAACAATAAATTATCAGGGAAACGACGAAAAATCAAGTTATTATTGTTTAGTAAAATTTGAGTTTGCGTGCTCTTAAATACATGGATGATATATGGAGGAACATAAAAGGTATGTATTCTTTAAAAAAATATAGTCTGAAATATACTAATCTACTTTACTTATTAATTATCCCCTTAGCTACTTTGTTGGCACTGGAGATCTTTTACAATGGGAATGTTTCCAGCTTATACACCAGGGCACTACAATACCCCCAAAAATTTATTCTCAGTTATGTATTAATGTTTGGATTAATCAATGTTTTTTATGGTTTACCTCGCAAAGTCTATTTGACTATCGCTAGTATCCAATTTTGCCTCTTTTCGATTTTGGGTTTTATCAGTAGACAAAAACTCATCATTAAGGGGTCCCCTTTGGTACCGACAGATTTTTCCCTTGCTAAAGAAGCCCTTGAAATATCGGGTCGGTTTAAAGATGTCTATATTTGGATGGCGGTAATTGCCGCGGTGACGTTTGGTTTGATATTATTTATCTTGAAGTTCACTCCTAAAGAAAAATACAAGTGGCCCCAAAAAACAGGCGTGTTTCTAATATCTGTAACACTGCTAACTGTCTTTTACACGGCCTTCGGACCTATTCAGAAAGCTTTTGCACTTCAATTGAATAATTTGAGCCAGAAGATGAACTACGATGAAAATGGTATGATGCTCGGCTTTATCCTTAATACGGAATATCTTAAGGTGCCGGAGCCTGTTAACTACCAGGAGGGTGGTATTAAGCAGATCGTTGAGGCGAGTAAAGCAACATACTCAGCGAATCCTGACTTCAAGCCCAATGTAATCTTTATAATGAGTGAAGCGTTTTGGGATCCAACGCTGATGAAAAATGTGTCGTTTAGTGAAGACCCTATGCCGTTTTTTCATTCCCTACAAAAATCCCAGACAAGCGGTACAATGCTTTCAGCTGTTTATGGTGGTGGAACAGCCAATACGGAATTCGAAGCCTTAACTGGGTTTTCGACGCAGTTTCTACCCGACGGTGCAATACCTTATGCTCAATATGTCAACAAGCCGATTGAGGCCCTACCGACAATTTTCAAAAAACAAGGTTATGCTACTTCAGCGATCCATCCCTATGACAACTGGTTTTATAACCGAAACAATGTTTACAAGAATTTAGGCTTTGACAAATTTATTAGTAAAGAGTTCTTTGATAGTCCGGAATACAAAGGGCAATATATTCGGGATACGGAGTTAAGCAAGAAAGTTCTCGCCGAAGTCAAAGAAACAGACAAACCGGATTTCATATATGCAACTTCAATGCAGAACCATGGGCCGTATTCGACCACTCTTGATCCGCAAAATAAAATCAAGGTGAGTGGCAGCAATTTAAGCCCGGCTTCTCAAGCAATTTTGGAAAACTATAGCAATAGCGTCTCTGATGTCGATCAATCACTCAAACAACTAATCGAGGGATTAGAACAGAGCAATGAGCCAACTGAAGTGATCTTCTATGGTGATCATCTGCCGATGCTTGGTGATGACTATAGCGTCTATAAAGATGCTGGCTTTATCAAAGGAGACGATTCTTATCAGGATTATGAAAGTCTCCACAGGGTTCCCTTTGTAACCTGGAATAACTTTTCAACCGCCAAGCAAAATCTAACTTTATCAGCCAATTTTATGGGAACCTATGCTTTACAGCTTGCCCAAAAAGCTGGTAGTCCGATGACGGACTTCCTCTCAAATCTCATGCAGAACGGTTCGGATGTCGTCATCAATCAAGATTATTTAAGTAATGAAAAAATAACGCCAACAGAAGTGACCCAATATAAGCAACTGCAATATGACTTGCTGTTTGGGAAGGAATTTGCTAATCAACTGGAACCGAGCCATATACCGCCAATAAACAACGGCTATATCCAAGGGGATGGACAAATGAAAATCACAAACGCTGTGATTTCAGACGGTATGCTCAGAATCCAAGGCGAGAATTTCGTAGAAAATGGCAAAGTATATATCGATGGTAAGTCCATAGAATCTACGTTTGTCAGTTCTAAGGAGCTATCTGTTAGTTTAGTAAAAGATATCAGCGGCAAATCAGGTGAGTTACAAGTTCAGATCAAGTTATCTGACAGCAATAACAAAGTCATCGCTCAATCCAATGTCTATCAGGTACCCAAGAGTTAATGATGGTAATAAGAGGAATTTAATATGCGATCAAGAGAGCGGATATCTACTATTTAGTAGGTATCCGCCCTTCGCTTAGCTCTATTCTGGCAGAGTTCAATGAGACACTCGCATTTTATTTCGGTTTTTTTGCCTGCTTAGGTTTTTTTGTTTCTTTCTTGGTACTTTTTTCGCCCATCCTAATTCACTCCTTTCGTACTAACTTAAAGTATGCCACATAAAACTATTTCTACAAAACAAGCGATATTCCTGTAAAAATTTGATTTGTCGATTGTTCTTCAGGATTTAAGTCATAATTTTGTATAAACTAGCTTTGGATTCTGAAAATAGTTATAATAGTGTTGTGTACATTCTTGCAGTAACCATTTAGATTCATATAAAATCAAACTTTTGGAGGTACTTATGAAAAATACAGTATTTCTCAATTCAGCAAAACTGAACTTTGACAACAAACTCAATTTTTCGTCGATAGACGAACTCACCACTTTAACAAAATATGATGAGAGCAACGATAAAGAGATTTTAGAACGTGTTAAAGATCAAACAATTGTTATTACGAAGGAACTACCTTTAGGGAGGAATTTAATCTCTCAATTCCCGCCATCCGTTAAACTCATCTGTGAAGCTGGTACCGGCTATAATAACATCGATATTGTTGCCGCAAAGGAAAAAAATATTACTGTCTGCAATGTTCCTAGCTACAGCTCGGAAGCCGTCGCGCATCTCGTGATTACCTACATCTTGAATTTTAGCTCTTCATTGATTCAGCGACAGATCATAATCAACCAGAAAAGTGTTGATAATTTCACACAACACGTAGAGTTGCCTCATTTCGAGGTGCAGAACAAAACGTTAGGACTCATCGGCGGTGGTGGCGCTATCGGGCGAGAAGTCATAAAGATCGCTCTGGTCTTAGGCATGAATATTCTTGTATTCAGTCGAACCCCGAAGGCTTGGGACAACCCAAGCGTACGCTGTGTTTCCCTTGAAGAATTGCTCAAGCAGAGCGATTTTGTCACCCTGCACTGCCCCCTCACTGCAGACACATTGCACCTTATTGATAAGAATAGAGTGGGGTTGATGAAGCCTTCGGCTTATATCATAAACACTTCCAGGGGATCGATAATCAAAGAAACTGATTTAATCGAAGCTTTACAGAACGGAAAAATTGCTGGTGCTGCGCTCGACGTTCAGGACCCAGAACCGCCGGAACCTACGAATCCCTTGTTTAATATGGAAAATGTCATCCTCACTCCCCACATAGGATGGAGGCGTTTTGAGTCGAGGCAAAGGCTTATTGAACTCATGGCCGTTAATATTGACTCATTTATTCAAGGAAACCTGATTAATGTTGTAAATTAAAAAAACGAAAAGAGTCTTTTGTAAACGTAAACTCCGAGTATCAATGACACTCGGAGTTTTAATGTTTACAAAGACTGCGAAAGTATTAAGTCTGATTCAGGAACATGCTGTAAGGCAGCAACATTTGGTCGTGCTATAGAGAACTACTCTTTGAAATCTTCAGATAATTGATACTTGAATCCGGTCGAGTAGCCAAATAAACGCCGGTAATTACAATAGCGGCCCCAATGAGTTTAAAAAGAGTGATCGACTCACCTAAGATTGTCACGGATTGGATAATAGTAAAAATCGGTACTAAATTAATAAAAATGGCTGTGCGAGGCGCACCAATGCGCTGAATAGCAACCATCTGGATAAGGTAACCTAATACGGAAGCAAACACGCTCATATACAGAATGGAGAGCCATCCGCTGGCCGTTGCAGAATATAGATAGGTAGCAGGGTTTTCCCACAATACGAAAGGGATAGAAATAATGACACATATTAAGAAAGTATAAGAGGTGACCATGAGTGGCGAAAGCTGGTATTTTTTCATATACCGACGACTAAGTAGAGAATAGACGGCAAAACAACAGACCGCGATCAACATAAATAGATCGCCTTTATTGAATTGGAATTGGGAGATTAATTGCAAATCTCCATTAGTAATGAAGAGAAAGACGCCGCTGAAAGACAAAAAGATACCAAATACCCTCCAGGGAGTTAAGCGTTCGCTAAAGAACATGGCTGCCAGAAGTGTTGTAACCATGGGATTTATAGCTCCGATTAGTGAGGAATTAATGGCCGTGGTATATTTTAGCGATGTAAAAAACAAGGCATGGTAACAAAAAGTGCCGACGAATCCAAGTAAAATAAGCGGCAACCATTGTTTACCGCGTGGTAGAAGGTTCCCGGGCTCTCTGAAATAGAAAATGGTAAAAATAAACGGCAAGGCAAAGAGAAAGCGAAAGAACGTCAGTGCAAATGGAGGAAATTGTCCTACAGCAATTTTACCAGTAATAAATGCGCCAGACCAAAAAATAGTAGTGAGTATCATTAACAAGCGAATCTGTTTATCAGACATCTATAGCACTCCTTTCACACTTTTCGATTGAAAAATGCTTCTTGCTCTGGCAAAATCCAATTATCAAGTTGTTTTCCCTGTTCTTTAATAAGACGGTTAACAAGTACGTCATGCCAAACATAATCCTCAAGCAAATAAATATGGACAGCATCATCAGTGTAAAATGCATTACTGTCGCGTTCAGCAGAATGACCGTAAAGTAGTTCTTGACCATCAATGGAAAGAATAAACCAATTTTCTGATCGTAAAGAAGACATATAATCGTTAAGGCGATGACTATAAAGACCCTCAAGTGGCTGAGAAACTTCAAAGGTTACACCACGTACCCGCCGACCATTTTGTACTGCCTGCTGTAGGTCCGGTAGCAGTTCATTATACATCGTATCCCAGATTGAAAGGATTACTTGATTTTGTGCCCGGCGAATCAGAATCCGGCAAAATGCCAAAATGTTATCTTTTCCTCGCAGAGTAGAAATGTAAGTATCTTGTTTTTCTCCTTGGTTCTCAATCGCCTTTAACTCTTTTTCGGCAAAAGAGAAATCAATTGCCCAGCTATTACGTATTTTTTCGAGAAAGACGCTTACCGGCAAACAGGTGTAAGTTTTTAACCCTTCTGCATTTTCTTCAGTCATCACAATTCCCTGCTCAACTAAAGATTCTAAAGTATCATATATCCTAGCTCTGGGAATACCTGATAATTTACTTATGGAGGAGGCATTGGAGGGTTCACTTCTAACAAGTGCTTGATACGCTTTGGATTCGTATTGAGTAAACCCGAATCGTTGAAGGATTTCGCTTAAGTCTCGAGCCATTGCTGAGCTCCTTTCTATACAACATTTTGTTTCTCCAATATGTAACTACTGCAGTAGTATCAACTAAATTGTACCAATTATTAGCCAAGTAGTCAATCACAAAGACTTGGTTCAATAAACAGACCTTGAGTAATATTTCCATTTAGAAGGAATACTTAGGGAAAATGTTGAATGATGATAGAGTGGTGGGCTACCCTAAATGATAATTAGCGGTCAAAAGGGTTAACGGATTTAATGGAGTGCTAAAGTATACAAGTAAGTAATACGCAATTCACGTGAAGAACCAAATTCGCCTTGAAATTAGTAAGGATAAGGAGAGAGATTCTGTGAGAAAAGTATTATCCTATAGTGGTGCCGCTTTACTGAGTCTAACAATAATCCTCAGTGGTTGCGGAAGTCAGACCTCGCCCAAGAATAATGATCAATCTTCAGACGTGGCGAATCCAGCCGTTCAGCAGGTTATAGCTCCTGTCTATAAACGAGCCGAAATAATTTCATCTCCAGATGTAGCAAAGCAACTTCTAATTGATGGAAACAGTCGTTTCGTTGCTGGTAAGCCTTTGAGTAAGGATCTCAGCGCCACAAGACGAACCGATTTGATGAAGAACGGACAGCACCCGTTTGCGGTAATCGTGAGTTGTTCAGATTCGAGAGTTCCTCCCGAACTTCTGTTTGATCAAGCCCTTGGTGACTTATTCGTTATCCGTGTGGCAGGGAATGTAATTACCCCAGTTGAACTGGGAAGTGTAGAGTATGCCGTTGAACACTTGAAAGCTCCCTTAGTCGTAGTTCTCGGTCATGAGGAATGCGGTGCTGTCACTGCTGCGGTGCAAGGAAGCGTAGCACACGGCAATATTGCTGCTATTACTGATAAAATAAAACCTGCTGTAGATGCGGCCAAAGCAATGGGCTTAACTGGCAAAGATTTGATTGAAAAGAGTGCAGATATTAATATTCAAAACGCGATGAAGGACATCTCGGGAAGTTCAATTATGAAAGAGGGTGTGGAATCGAAACAAGTAAAAATTATAGGCGCCAAGTATGATCAGGATGAGGGTGCTTTGAAGTTAATGAATGATTGAGTTATAGTAAGAATAAATGCATATATCAGGTATTCCTGGTTATACGCATTTATTCTTTGCGTATTGGGATAAAACAACAACGAAGACATCATTTGACTTATACGATAACTGAAACAAAATGACTTTCTATTTTAGAAAAATACCCACACATTTCTGTTTTCCGGAATGTATCGTAAGAAAACCTAAATATTTAGTAGATCATGAAAATTTAGATCTAGCCTCTATAGGTTCTACTACAAAAATAATGACCACAATCAGAGCGCTAGTGTCATAACGTACAATTTTAATGTTCAAGTATAGAGAAAAAATTAGAGGATGGAATGTGGGAGGAAAAGGAAATGATTGATATAAAGAAAACAGGTAGGCAGATTTTTGACGTCTTACAGGTCGTGATTTTTGCCTTTATTTTTTCATGGGGAATACGGGCGACAGTGGCAGATGCCAGAGTTGTACCAACCGGTTCGATGCTTCCTACAATTCAACTACAGGATAGATTAGTTGTTGACAAGATATCATACAAGTTCTCGGAGGTTAATAGAGGGGACGTTGTTGTATTTCGTCCCCCATCGAACGTTGACCAGAGTGGAACGGATTGGGTCAAGCGTGTTATTGGACTTCCGGGCGAAAAAGTTGAGATTAGGGATGGTAAAGTCTTTATCAATGAACAAGAACTCACTGAACCGTATGAATTGGAGAAACCTAATTATACATACGATCCTATTATAGTTCCGGAAGGGTCATATTTTGTCTTGGGAGATAATCGAAACCACAGCAAGGATAGCCATTACTGGGGTGTATTATCCAATCAGAACATCGTTGGTAAGGTATTCATTCGATATTGGCCACTTGATGGTTTCGGATCATTAGCAAAATAACTCTTATGGGAGGTACTGAAATACTTCACTGAATACTAGTTGGAGTGTTAGAATTCGCCCAAGGATATAATAGTGCGTCTGAATAGAACACTATTGTTCCGAAAAGTGGTTCAGAAAGTAGATTGTTTGTGAGGAAGCAGTGGGTATGATATAGTGAAATTCGAAAGAATGGGGGTTTTTAGGATGCCGAGAATGGTGATTTTAGACGGAAACAGTCTTGTGTATCGCGCCTTTTATGCACTTCCGCCGTTGACCACGGCCGATGGGCGTCCGACGAATGTATTACATGGTTTCCTTACCATGCTTTTTAGGTTAGAACAAGAACAACAGCCAGATTACTGGGTAGTGGCTTTCGATAAAACTAAGGCAACGGTACGGATTGAACAGTATGCAGGGTATAAAGCGCAACGGAAAGAAACTCCAGAGGGATTGCGCCCACAATTTGATTACCTTAGAGAAGTCTTAACGGAATTAGAAGTACCTATGCTTGAGTTGGCAGGGTATGAAGCGGATGACCTTATTGCCGTGGTAGCCAAACAGGCAGAAGCACAGGGGATGGAAGTCCAGGTTTATACAGGAGACAGAGATGCACTTCAACTTATCTCTCCCAAAACGAATATCTTTTTGACTAAAAAAGGAATCAGTGAGGTGGAATGCTATGACGAACACGCTCTATGGGAACGTTATCAGCTCCGACCTTACCAAATTATTGATTTAAAGGGTCTCATGGGAGACTCCTCAGACAATATCCCTGGGGTTCCTGGTATCGGCGAAAAGACCGCGCTTAAATTACTCTTAGAATTTGAAACAGTCGAGGGTGTTTTGGCAAATACTGATAAAGTCTCTGGGAAAAAATTAAAAAGTAATTTAATAGAATTTGCTGATCAGGCGTTACTTAGCAAAAAATTAGCGACGATGCTGACCGAGGTTCCGTTAACATTTTCATTAGACGATCTTGTCTACCGCCGTTCACAGGCGAGCAAAGTGCTTCCAGTTTTTCAAAAGTATGATCTAAAGAGTGTGACTCGTTTATGGCAGGAACGCCATAAAGACGATGGAGAAACGATTGGAGAAAGCCCAGATGTTTTGGTGGAAGAGTGGCCGGAACGCACGTTGACGGAAGAGGGCTGGCTTGCACAGATTGAACAGTGGCAAGCAGAGAAAGATTCACTCACGTTGGCCTGTCGTTATGAGGGAACAGGTCTACAAGGCGGTCGCTGGCTGGAATGGGGAATCGCTACTCTAGGTGAGTCTTTTACGCTGAAACGTACGAATGTATCCATCACTGTTCTCAAAGCTTGGTCAGAATTAATGGGTAATGATCAGGTCCCCAAAATCCTGGCAGATAGTAAAACAGTAGCCTTGTTGCTGGCTAATGAAGGAACATCCTTAAAGGGCGTTGCGCTCGATATGAGCTTAGCTTCCTATCTTATTCAATCCGCTCGAACTAAATTTGCTCCGTTGGATTTAGTCAAGGAATATGTTCAGAATCAAGACATCTTCGTGAGCATTGCCAAAGAAGCCTCTGCGTTAGCCCAAGTTGCCCCGATGTTCAAGGAAGAACTTGAATCGCTGGGACTGACGGGATTACTGCATGACATCGAAGAACCGCTCAGCCTGGTACTGGCAGAAATTGAACGTCAGGGGATCGGGGTAGACGTAGCACAATTGACGAGCTTTGGTGAAGGGATCAGTATAACCTTAAAACAACTAGAACAAGATATTTATGCACTGGCGGAGGAAACCTTTAATATAAATTCGCCGAAGCAGATGGGAACGATACTTTTTGAGAAGCTAGGTTTGCCAACGGCCAAAAAGACTAAAACGGGCTATTCCACTAATGCAGAGACGCTAGAGGAACTACGTTTAGCTCACCCAATCATAGAAAAGATTCTTGACTATCGGCAGCTTAATAAACTGATGTCTACCTATGTGAACGGTTTGCTCGCTCAAGTGAAGGACGGTCGGATTCATACTACATTTCAACAAACGGTGGCTACAACTGGTCGTTTGTCTAGTACAGAGCCAAACTTGCAGAATATCCCGATGCGGCTTGAGCAGGGACGACAGTTAAGAAAGGTCTTTCATCCAACGGAACCGGGCTGGCTACTCCTATCAGCGGATTATTCGCAAATCGAACTACGAATTCTAGCTCACTATTCTCAAGATCCTCTGCTGTGTGAATCGTTTGCGCTGGGACAGGATGTTCATACTCGAACGGCAGCGGAAGTCTTCGGAATCTCACTCGAGGCAGTCACCTCAGACATGCGTCGGAGCGCCAAGGCCGTCAATTTTGGCTTGGTCTATGGACTAACAGAGTTTGGTCTTTCGAGAGATTTAGGGATTCCTCGTAAAGAATCGAAATTTTACATTGAACAATACTTCAAGCGCTATAGTGGGGTCAAACTATATCTGGAAAACGTTGTAGCTAAGGCTAAACAAGAGGGACAAGTCCATACCTTATTAAAGCGTCTCAGACGTATTCCAGAGTTGTTGAGTTCTAACCGAGTGCAACGTCAATTTGGAGAACGCATTGCCATGAATACGCCAGTACAGGGCACAGCAGCCGATATTATGAAGTTAGCCATGATCAAGGTGGCAGAAGGACTGAAACCGTACAGAGCAGCGATGCTACTTCAAGTGCATGATGAGCTCCTGCTCCAAGTTGCTCCTGAAGATTTACAGAGTGTAGCACGTGTGCTGATCGAAAATATGGAAAACGCTTTCCCGCTCTCAGTGCCTATGACGGTGGACTGCAAGGTTGGTCCGAATTGGTATGACATGCAGTCGTTTAAGCTAACGGAATGAGGAGAAGACATGCCAGAACTCCCTGAGGTCGAAACGATTCGACGGACATTAGTCGAACACGTTAGAGATGTAAAAATTGAAGAAATTAAGCTTATCTGGCCGGCTGCAGTTTGCGGATGGGAAGATAAGGCTTTTGAAGAGTTAGTCACTGGTCGACGAATCAGAACGATCGACAGACGTGGCAAATATCTTTTAATTCGACTGGATGAAGATTTAACGTTAATTGCGCATATGCGCATGACAGGACGCTTGAATTATTATCCGGATCATCAGGAACCCGAGAAACATACTCATGTGGTCTTTCGCTTGGAACATGGAGAAGTGCATTTTTCAGATGTGCGTAAATTTGGGCGTATTCAAGCTATACCCACCCCTCTGTGTTTCAGCGGCTCCTCTTTAGGGAAATTAGGTCCTGAGCCATTGGAAAGTGAATTCACTCCCGGAGTCTTGAAGGAGCGGTTTGGAAAGAAAAAACTCTCTATTAAAGCGGCTTTACTCGATCAGCATGTTCTAGCAGGTCTGGGGAACATCTATGTGGATGAGTCCCTTTTTCAGGCAGGAATATCTCCTGTACGTGGAGTAGACACTTTAACCGAGGAAGAAATTTTAAAACTGCACCAAGCAATTCAAAATGTTCTACAGGCAGGAATTGATGCCCAGGGCACATCTTTTAGGGATTACCGGGATGCCAATGGGGAAAAGGGATCGTTTGAGCGGGAATTACACGTGTACGGACGAGGCGGGGAACCCTGCAAAAGCTGTGGGCAGACGTTAGATCGAATACGTCTTGCTGGGCGAACGACGGTATATTGTGCGAGGTGTCAGAGGTAGGCGGCGGAATGGTATGAATACCAAGCTATAGAATTTTAGAACGGAAATGTTTAAGGCTAGGGAGTAATCCCTGG
>DHJG01000083.1:1813-3895 GCA_002404215.1 Desulfosporosinus sp. UBA4726 | reverse complement strand
GCCAAGGGGACGTTTTGTTTGCCATGAATGGGTTTGTTTAAACTTGGGAAATTTTTTATCTGAAATGATTCTTGACAAAGCGATAATAGAGTGGTAATGTGAACACATAAGATTGTTAGCACTCATTAAGAGAGAGTGCTAACAACCGAAGCTCAACAAGTTATGAACGAATGTGGAGATACTCTTGTAGAGAAGAGGGGAAATCGTAGGAAAGGCGGGAAAGCAGGTATGCAAATGGATGAACGCAAACGGAAAATACTAAGAGCGATTGTTCAGGATTATATTGCTACCGCTGAACCGATTGGTTCCCGAACGATTGCGCGCAAATTCGATCTAGGCGTGTCCCCTGCGACGATTCGTAATGAGATGGCTGATTTAGAAGATTTAGGATTGATTGAGCAACCCCATACTTCTTCGGGGCGAGTTCCTTCGGATGCTGGGTATCGGTATTTTGTGGATTGTCTGATGGATCCCCAAACGGTTAGTGACGAACAAAAGGAGATCATTGAGCGGGAAAGCTCGAAGAGAATCCATGAGATTCAGGAAGTGATTTCTCACACCAGCAGGTTGTTGTCTGAACTTACGAACTTGACGAGTATTGTGCTCGGACCCCAAAAGGGGAAAAGCACGTTTGGAAAGATGCATTTTCTACCTTATCAGCCGGGCCAGGTTATCTTGGTGATTGTGAAGGAAAACGGCACGGTGGAAAACCACATTGTTGATATTGGTGAGAATCTTACGACCGATGAGCTTCAACAAGTGGCCGCAGTTTTCAATCAAAAGATGCGTGGATATTCATTAAGTCAAGTTAAACGTAGCCTGTTGCATGAAATCTACGATGAGTTGTCCAGGCAAAGGCTTCTGATTGATAATACTTTGGATATGCTAAGGGAGATTTTGGATGATAACGAGCAAGAGGAACGCATATATCTTGGCGGAACTCTCAACATGCTAAATCAACCAGAATTTAAAGACTTAGGGAAGGTTAAAACCTTATTCAAAGTGTTTGAAGAAAATGAGTCGTTGAAAAAGCTACTGCAACCTTACCAGGAAGGACTAAATGTCACTATTGGTGGGGAAAATACTTTGAAGGAATTTAAGGGATGTAGCGTGATTTCGGCAACTTATAAAGTGAACGGACTAACCATAGGAGCGGTAGGCGTACTGGGGCCGACGCGTATGGACTATGGCAAAGCGATTGCTATTGTTGATTTTATGACTCGAAGTTTAACAGAGATTCTCACGAAACGCCGGTGATAGAAGACGGTGCGATGTTGCTCCGAAAGCTAATGCGGTGACTGAGCCTAATAGGTTCATTTATATAAATTTAATTGATTATTAAGTGTGAGAGGTGATTATGAATGGCGCGAATGAGAGAAGAAACTCTCAGAGGCCGAAAGCAAGGTATTGACGAGGATACGCTTGAATCAGAAAAATCGACCATGGAAGATGAAAGCCTGAATGACAAGAATAAAAGCTCACTAGAGAAGATTCTAACGCTCGAAGCGGAGCTTGCTCAGGCGAAGGCTAAGGCAGCCGAGAATTATGACCATTTACTACGCTTACAAGCGGATTTCGATAATTATCGAAAACGTACGCAAAAAGAAAAGGTTGAACTTATTAAATATGCGTCGGAACGTGTTGTAGGTGAGCTGCTTCCTGTCTTAGACAATTTTGAACGGGCTGCCAGTTCGGCCAAAGTTAATCCTGATTTTACTGCCTTTTCACAGGGAGTGGACATGATTTTTCGTCAACTACAAACTGCGCTCAGCAAGGAGGGACTAAAGGTGATGGAGGCTATTGGCCAACCTTTTGATCCTAACCTTCATGAGGCAGTGCTCAGGGTAGATTCTGAAGAACATCCTGAAAATACTGTCGTCGAAGAAATCCAAAAAGGGTATTATCTGAAAGAAAAAGTTTTACGTCCTTGTATGGTTAAGGTTTCGAACTAGTTAATTTATTTAATTTAAGGAGGAAGATTATAATGGGAAAAATTATTGGTATTGACTTAGGTACAACAAACTCTTGCGTAGCAGTTATGGAGGGCGGGGAAGCCGTCGTTATCCCAAATGCAGAGGGAAA
>DHJG01000083.1:1418-1594 GCA_002404215.1 Desulfosporosinus sp. UBA4726 | reverse complement strand
GTTTCTAATCCAGATAAAACTGTCAGTTCTATCAAACGTCACATGGGTACTGACTTTAAAGTTAGAATTGAAGATAAGACTTATAGTCCACAAGAAATTTCTGCGATGGTTCTCCAAAAACTTAAAACCGATGCTGAAGCTTATCTCGGACAACCCGTTACACAAGCGGTTATTAC
>DHJG01000083.1:0-1240 GCA_002404215.1 Desulfosporosinus sp. UBA4726 | reverse complement strand
ACGTTTGATCGACTATATGGTGGCTGAATACAAGAAAAGTAATGGCGCTGATCTCTCAAAAGACCGTGTTGCCCTTCAACGTTTAAAAGAAGCAGCGGAGAAAGCTAAGATTGAACTTTCTGGTGTTACGAATTCCAATGTTAATCTGCCATTTATCACCATGACAGAACAAGGACCGCAACATTTGGATATGAATATCTCGCGTGCCAAATTTGAAGACATTATCTCGGACCTCGTGGAATCGACTCTTGGACCCACACGTCAAGCCATTGAGGATGCTAAACTTTCTTGGGATAAAATTGATCAGATCATCTTAGTAGGTGGATCTACTCGTATTCCATCTGTCGTAGAAGCTATCAAGAAATTAAGTGGCAAAGAACCACACAAAGGGGTTAACCCGGATGAAGTGGTCGCTATGGGGGCAGCTATTCAAGGTGGCGTTCTCAGCGGTGAAGTGAAAGATATGATCTTGCTGGATGTTACCCCGCTTTCCTTAGGGATTGAAACCCTCGGCGGAGTATTTACCCGGATCATAGATCGTAATGCAACGATCCCAACCACCAAATCCCAGACGTTCTCAACGGCTGCAGACAGTCAAACTTCTGTTGATATCCATGTGCTGCAAGGGGAACGGGAAATGGCAAGTTACAACAAAACTTTGGGACGTTTCCAACTCACAGGCATTCCTTCTGCACCACGAGGCATTCCACAAATTGAAGTTAAATTCGATATTGATGCCAATGGTATTGTTCATGTTTCGGCAAAAGATGTGGCCACTGGGAATGAACAAAAAGTAACTATTACTTCTTCTACAGGTCTTTCTAAAGATGAGATTGAAAAAATGAAGCAAGACGCCGAAGCTCATGCGGATGAAGATAAGAAACTTAGAGAACTGATTGATGCTAAGAATCAAGCGGATTCGCTGGCTTATCAGACTGAAAAAACTTTGAAAGATTTCGAAGGTAAGGGCGATGCGGCTGAAGTTGAAAGCATCAAAAAAGCGATTGAAGATCTGAAAACTGCTGCTGTTTCTGAGAAACTAGAAGAAATTAATGAAAAAATTGAAGCCTTAAATAAAGTAGTGCATCCATTCGTGGAAAAGATGTACAAAGAAAAGGCAGCTCAAGAGCAGAATGCAGGAGCACAACCTGGAGCTGAAGAGCCTAAAAAAGATGAGGATGTCGTGGATGCTGAATTCACAGAGGTAGATAAGGATAAATAGAGTTTGCTGGTGTAGTGC
>DHJG01000135.1:8562-14613 GCA_002404215.1 Desulfosporosinus sp. UBA4726 | reverse complement strand
CTCTTTAACAACGGCTTTACGAGAGCCACCCCGGTTTTCATAGCAGCTGCTGACATCAATACTTCTGGTACATACATATCATTGACTTTAAAACGAGCACCCACAACATTCATCCCTGCAATAAGTCCATCATTAATAATGGAAAGTGGATCAACCTTTGCGCTAATAGCTTTTTGGGTTAGATCAACAACTGCTTCCTCGTCTCCCTCAATAACGGCATTACTTATTCCTGAAAAATCAAACATCTTGTACCCTCCCTACAGTTTTTTGATTAGACATTTTGCACTCCAGTTACTGACCTTTTGGAAAGTTAATTGATTAATCTGTTAATAATATTATAGTGTTTTTGGAGCGTCCTTTGCTATGGACGATCTTGTTTTAAATTGATAAATTATTACCTATTGAACTGGATTGAGACAAGCAAAAGGTCATCCTTTATATGTAATTAAATTTTTAAAGTGTGATTCTCTATCTCATTGCAGCCTATACTACTTCGCCGCCAAGCATATTTAGAGGGTTGTTTTGGAATAAGTAATTCAAAAAATCCAAGTAATGACATAATAATCCATGTCAACCCTAGTCAATTTTCATTAAGCTTACTTATAGGGTGAAAATACGGCAGATAATCCTATAATTATAGGGGGATAGAACTTATGGTAAAATTCGATATAATTTCCGGCTTTTTAGGAGCTGGCAAAACCACCTTAATTAAGAGGATTCTTAACTCTCTTGACTTTAATGAAAAAGTTGTCTTGATAGAAAATGAATTTGGTGATGTGAGTGTTGATCGTGAAGTCCTAGAAATTGAGGGCTTTGAGATTTATGACCTATCGAACGGATGTGTTTGTTGTAAACTCAAGGGCGATTTTATTTTCACGTTGAAACAAATCTTAACTCAAAAGGTCGACAGAATCATCTTCGAACCGTCTGGCATATTCATCATAGGTGAAATCTTTGATCTATTTAAGGATCCCCAGATTTCCTCCGCATGTTATATTAACTCCGTGACAACCGTTGTCGATGCCCAGAATTTTTCAAACCACATCCAAAGTTACTCCGGCTTCTTTAAGAGTCAGATTTGCAGTGCATCTTCCTTAATTATTAGTAAAACACAGCTTCTCTTGGCGGAAGAAATTTCGCAGATTGAATTAGAGTTACGCTTATTCAATGAAACAGCGACGATACTATCTAAGGATTGGGACGAGCTATCTAATGACGATTTCCTTGGTCTGGTAGACAAAAAGTCAGTCTTAATGCTAAGTGACATTGCNNCATTTATCTACCAAGTAAACAATGGACTGATAGCTTATACCGCTATGAAGAGAAAGTCCAATTTCACACGTTCGACTGTTTGAGTACCCTGCGTGGCAATCTTTTGGTAAAGAGTCCTTGAGCGTTGCTAAAGCCGAGCTGTTTAATTCAGGGACTGTAAATCCACGGTCCCCTGCAAAACCACAACAATGGACATCCTTTGGCATAACGACATTTTCCGCGCACGCTTGAGCCACAGTGTGGAACTTATCTGTTATATTCATTTTAACAGAACTGCAAGTTACATGGACTGCAATTGTTTGAGGAAGTTGATTGAATGTGAGACGTTTCAGTAGAAAGTCGTGTATGAATTCAACGGGTTCATACAGTTTTAAGGAGGGCATCACCCGCTTCATGCGGTATAAACATGGACTTATATCACACAAAATTGGGTACTTACCCCCTTCACTTGCCGTGAGTAAAACCTGCTCTAGCTCAGAACTCTTTTTATTGGCTGTTTCGAAAAAACCCTTACTTTCCCAAGGCATACCGCAACAAAGTCCATTCATATTTGGCGGCATTATCACCTCATAGCCTGCCTTTGCCAAAACAGAAAGCATGGCCTCACTTAAGGCCCTCTGGTCTAAATCGTCTTTTGCGGGTCCCATCGAACGACTGATACAGCTTGGGAAATAGACGACTTTCAACGCAGATGCACTATTAGCCAAATGAGTCATTTTAACGCTTTTGCCGTTTGGCATCCACTGGTTCCAGAGAGGAATAGTGTTTCCAGAAAGTTTTCTGGCCCTTTGGGTTAGGCCTTCCATCACCGTTGTTCCTAGAATACGATGGACCCCATTGACCGCGCCTAATCCAAAGCGCATAATTCCAGTAACACCTGTCATATGACTTGCTAAACTTTCTGCAATCCAACGGGTAGTGGGCGTAACTGATTGGGAACGCAAGAATTTTATATAATCTCCTGTGTTTATCCTTAAAGGACAGGTAGTAGCGCATAATCCATCAACAGCACACGTTGTATTTCCTGGATAATCAAAATCCTTTTCTAGACGAGCTAAGCGTTCTGGATCCTGCTTCGTTCGTTTCAATTCTTGGATTTCTCGTTGAACTACAATCCGTTGCCGTGGAGTCAAAGTGAGATTTTTGGATGTGCAAATACTTTGGCAGAAACCGCAGTTTGTACAAGGGTCAACAATTGCATGAGCTTGAGGCATGTTTTTTAAATTTTCTAAATAAACATGCGGATTGTCGTTGATGATGACTCCTGGATTTAGGAGGTTTTGTGGATCGAAGGTGGCCTTAAGACGTTTCATTAAAATGTAAGCCTTTTTTCCCCATTCCAGTTCCACGAACGGAGCCATATTGCGGCCCGTTCCATGCTCTGCTTTCAAAGACCCAGCAAAGCGTTTCACTACTAGATCATTTACTTCCCGCATTAGCCCTTCGTATCTCTGCAGATTCTCTGGACGGCCAAAGTCTTGGGAAAAAATAAAATGTAGATTACCGTCTAAGGCATGACCATATATGATGGCATCGTCATAGGCATATTTGTTCAGGATTTCTCGAAGCGCTAAAGTTGCTTCGGCTAAATTCACTTTAGGAAAGGCCACATCTTCGATGACCACTCCCGTTCCCAAGGCTCTAAGCGCCCCCACGGCTGGAAAAATTCCTTTGCGAATGTTCCAAAGGTTATCATACTCTGCTTTCACCGCGGTAAACCTTATGGGCAGTACGGTAGGGATTTCTTTCAAAAGCTCGACCACTCGCGCGATTCTTTGTGCCAGCGCTTCGGGATTCACCCCCCTAACCTCGACAAGCAGTGCCGTGGCGGTTGGGGAAAGGGCTTTCAAATACCCAGGCATACCTGGTTTTTCTTCCATAGTTTTCAACGAGATTCTGTCCATTAATTCAGCGGCCGAAACTGTTTCTCTATCTAATTCCTGCACAGCTAAGCAAGCCTGCTCCATATCTGGATAGATAATCAACGCTGAAGCCTTATACGCATGCTCGACCACCGTATGATAGGTAATCTCTGATATAAAGCCTAAAGTTCCCTCTGACCCAATCATAAGGTGTTTAATAATATTGATAGGGTCTTCAAAATCCACAAAAGCATTCAGACTATAGCCAGTCGTATTCTTGATTTTATATTTATGGCGTATCATTGCTGCCAACTCTGGATCAGACATGATCTCATCTCTGATTTTCTGAGTCTGTTTAACCCACTCAGCATGGGTGTCAATAAACGCCAAGCAAGACGCTGGATTCCCAGTATCTAGCACTGCTCCATCACCAAAGATGACTTTCATTTCAGCCACAGTTTGGTAACTATTATCGGCGACGCCGCAACACATTCCACCGGCATTATTGGCGGCTATTCCCCCGATCATTGCATGATCGATAGAAGCTGGGTCTGGTCCAATTTTTCGAGCATATCCCAGCAAAAAGCGATTGGCCTCAGCACCAATTACGCCTGGTTCTAAAGTTATCTTCTCTCCGTTATCTAGAATCGAATAACTTCGCCACGCTCCTTGTAATACTACCAGGACAGAGTCCGTCACGGCTTGTCCTGAAAGACTTGTCCCAGCAGTTCGAAACGTCACAGGAATACTATATTCTTGTGAGGCTTTTAAAATTTGAGTTATTTCCTCTGGGGTACGGGCCTTGATAATTATTTTTGGGATCAAGCGATAAAAGCTTGCATCGATCCCATAGGCCAAGGTATGCAAAGGGTCACAAAAAAGACGTTCCTTCGGGATATAATGAGCTACTCGTTCCCAAAAGGCTTGAAACGATTTGGGTAATTTCGCTACGTCTTCTAAAAGAACTTGGCTCATTTAAAAACTCCCTTTCATTATAAATTGCAGTTCAAAAGAACTGAAAACAAAATCTTCAGTTCTTATTATCTTATCACATATTATTCATTTAGTTGCCATAGTGAGTAATTTCGAACACTCGCAAAACTAACCTAGAGTTATAGGATAACATTAAATGCTGACTTCAATATATTTATAGTTATTATTGTATTTTGATTCTAGATTTTTTCTTACATTATATTGCATATTGCCTTGGTTTAGGAAAGCCCTTTAGGAAACCTTTGTTTCTGGGAAGAATTTAATTCAAACTTTGCTAATCGCCCATGATTATAGCTCGATCAAATGCTATACGCTTCTTTACATCCCCGATTAAATCGAGTGAGTCGAGAACAGAGTCTGTGTCAGCGGTGTCTAAACCATTAGCTATCTTTTTAGAAATTAAATTATTACCTTTGGGTTTTCGAGCTGTCTGATACTGACTTAGTTGATATTTAAGTTCGCGGCGTTCCCTTCTGTGTCCAGTAAATGAAAGCTTTCGTACCGGTCTAATACGACTTATTGCACTTACTTCCTCAACCCGTTCATCCATCTTGATCACCTCATCACTGTTTTGTTCAGAATGTCTAACTACATCTTTCATTCTCTATATCCATAATTCCAGAAATTTGGCAATATACCTTCTTGGCTGGGAAATATTCAATAGATATTCGATATCTTTGAGTATTGCGCCCAATTCCTTAAGCCTACATTCTCGAAGTACTCTTGAACTCTAAAAAGAAATACTATGGTGGGAAACTATTTAAGGTAATGGACCATGGTAATGCGGGCCACTCAAAGATAGAAATAATGGCGTTGTGGAGAAAAAACAAGGCGGTAAGCAGAATCGCGTTATATATTAAATTGCTTTAAGGATGCTTGCAATTCATCGGCCATTTTTAATAAAAGTTGGCTTAAAGCAGCAATTTCCTCAATTGATGCCGATTGTTCCTCCGTCGCAGCAGATACTGTCTGTGTTTGTCCTGTAATATCTCGACTAGCGTCATAAATTCCCTAAATTAAACTTAAAAAACAAAATCGCCACGCAAACAAGGCGTGGCGACAGAGTCCTTAATTGGTAGCCCGGCAAGCATCACCCTATCGTGGAAGCCCAGTAGCTTTGCGTCCCCGGCTTTCACCGAGTTTGCCTTTGTCAGTACCCTATACAAAAATGCAACTTAGCTAATAATTTAAATAAATGTCTTAAGAAACTAAACTCTATATTAAAACACATAATCTGTCAACGCTTTTATTCTTTATGCTTTTGACTTTCTAATAAAACAACTCTACCAAATATGCCCCCTCCACCAGCTTCCACATCTAATTCACCAAGTCGGTCTTTGATAATCCAAACTGCCACCTTTTCTCCGGCAATACGCTGTAAGTCTTCTACGGGAACGTGATGAAGCACGTCCATTTCCGTGCCAAATTCTCTCAATAATCTTTCATACGTTTTAGGTCCAATCCCGGGGAGATGTCGTAGTGGAACCTGATGGACATATGTTAAATCATTTTGTTTACCCATTGGACGATCCGCAATACTAACCAGACGGTCCAAGACACCCATTACAACATGCTTACTCCCGCAATCCGGGCATGTCAGTTGTGGAGCGGAGCCCTTTATGATTTGCTCACAACTTAGGCAATATGTACGATGATACTTTCCTAGCTTGGGGGGCAAGCCATAATTACGAACAACTTGCTTGTTTTTCAGTTTCAATAAATCCAATAACCCTCCGAACGAGGGATCTACTTTTTCAAAGGTATTATACTCTCGGGCGATATTAGGCAAAGAGTGGGCATCTGAATTACTGAACATCACACAAGTCTCCAGTTCACTTATACTCTCAGCCATTCCTCGATCGGCACTGAGCCCAATTTCTATACCTTTGGGCGCTACAGCTAATACGTCACTTAAACGACGACA
>DHJG01000135.1:7967-8334 GCA_002404215.1 Desulfosporosinus sp. UBA4726 | reverse complement strand
GAAAGACCTTTCACATTCCCGGCAACTTTGAGGATATTAGGCAATGTTAATGTTTTTGCCCCGGTAATTTTGACGTATTTTCCATCTAAACTTTGCCCTATATGTATATGCAAATCTGCAAAAAGCATTAGAACCCTCCCTATGCGAGCAAAATCTCCAGTAGTCATAGCCTCTTACCTGTCTAGCATGATAACATAATCTTAAAGTCCGTTAGAAATATTCGTTTTTATAATACCCCAAAGGATTGTAATAATATCACTTCGCTGACTCAGACTTTTAAATACTCATAGGCTAGTAGGGTTGGGTGCTTTCGACTCCATTGTACGTTCTAAAATTATACCTAAATTTAACGCTCACGAAGATTTTG
>DHJG01000135.1:0-7752 GCA_002404215.1 Desulfosporosinus sp. UBA4726 | reverse complement strand
GACGGTGCTAACCAGGAACGGTCATATATTAGAGAGTCCTCAATTCCATGTTTATTAAGGAACTTCCATAATTCAAGCAGACGGTCCGTAAGTGTTTTCGCAGTTTCCAAGCTCAATTCGCTGGTTAAGGTGGGTGTAATTCCCCAGGATATTATTTTCCCGGCTCGCAGAAATTCTTTGACTTCATCAACATAATGAACAAGAATGTGTCCATAAGTGAAGGCATCGACGGAGAGAATATCAATGCCAGAGTTCAAAAGAAAGGACCAATCAGGGTTACCACATAAATGAACTCCCTTAGGTCCCGGCAGTTTAGAAATGAAAGCCTTGAATTCGACTTGTGCCACTTCAGAAGTATAGGCACTAAATGATTTAAAGATCATTTCTAATCCCGGTTCATCCAGCCAGACAAAAGGATTAGGATGAACTCGTTTCAATGCTTCATATTGCCAAGCTATCTTATGAACAAGAAAGTCATATAGAATTTCACGGACAAAATCATTATAAATGATTGGTTTTCGCTCTTCATCCGTTATTTTAAGGCCAAAACTGATAGGACCAATAGTCTGTCCGTGAATCATTGGGTAAGAAGATAGATCCTGTGCCAAAAACGAATTAAAAGCTGTAGAAGATTCTTCAGATAAGGCAAAGTGGTCTGGTATACTACTGGCCTCAAGATATTCATCAAACTCTTGAGCAAAACGTTCGTGAGAGAAACGGAGAACCGCTTTTTCTTCATCAATAATTATCCCGGGGAAATGTTCAGAAAATTGAGCGTACATATCTTCCCTGAATCGAAAATGAGGTAATTGAGGCCAAAAGGGAATATCCAAACCAAGCGCCAATTTCTGAGCCTCTGGTAGATTTGTGTGCGGTAAAATACCCATGGCGGTCGTTAATGCTTTTCCTGGTAAAAACATTATGTTTACCTCCTTCATCTTTCTACAAGGATAGAGTTCTAATTTATATTATAAATATAACATAGTCACATCATAGTAATTGTAACTCAAATCACAGTCTGAGTCCCTGATACGATCAATAAAAAAAGCACCTACAAGCTAAACACTCTTTTTTGAAGTGTCAAGTTTATAAGTACCGTTTAGAGCGATATCCCTACTTTTTATCTTTGGATGTTCTGAGGCTCTTAGAAAAAGCCTCTTATGTTAATTTATTGCCACGTCACTTGCAACGGATTTCTGTCTACTAGCCGTTTATAATTAAATTGAGGATAACCCACCATCAATCCGCCGGTAACTGCCATTTCCTCTGGCAGACTCAAAAGGTTAATTAGCGGCTGATAATTTGATGCGGCACAGGCTTCAAAGAACCCTGCCCAACACGTTCCCAAGAGGATAGCAGGCGCATACAGCTCGGCATAAGCCAGTGAAAAATGCGTATTATCCCGACCGCGAGGCAGAAATTTCTTCGCCGATATGGCCACAATCAGACATGGCGCACCTCGTAAGATAACATCCTGACCAGTTTTACGATATTTGTTAATTGACGCGGCGAAATAAGGCGCCCAAGGAGAACCTTTTTCTACTTGCTCTTCCATCCAGTCAATTACTGCGGACGTAATTTTGCGTAGCGTATCAGCATTATCGATGACGTGATAAGCCACTCCCTGCGTGTTGCTACCGGTCGGCGCAAATCGGGCGATATCGAGCAGCTGTAGAATTTTTTCCCGTGGTACGGCATCTTCCTTGTAACGGCGAATAGAGCGTCGGGCACGGAGAAAGCGGGCCGCAGTTTCCGCGTCAAGGACAGGTACTTTTTCTAGTGGCAACTGCTGGCCGAGAGGCGCTTTCACGTTATCTAACGCCTCCACGGGACAAACCGCAACACAGTGGCCGCAAGCGATACAACTCACTCCTGTAGCTTGTGGTCCCAAATTCCCCATTGTGATAAATTCCGTAGGGCAGGCATCGGCACAGAGGCCACAGAGGATACATTTCTCTTGATTAACTTTAATAGAATCCATGTTCATCATTCCTCACTTCTTCTGCATTTTGTATTTCCGGGATGTATATCGCTATCATAGTTGAAGAGAACGCTGATTGTAAATGACTATTAATTCAAGCTGTCCTGTAACGCTTTCAAAATAGTCGGATATTTATAGGGGAATTTAAGCTTTAAAAGCTTTCTGGGCATAGCTTTTTGACCTGTAACAACGACTTGGGCGCTCTCTCCCATAATGACTTTAGCTAAAAATGGTGGGATGGGAAACCATGATGGTCTGTGTAAAACCTTTCCCATAGTAGCACTAACCTCAGACATTTTCACTGGATTAGGTGATGTAGCATTTACTGGACCGGAAAGTCGATCATCTTCCAAAGCGAAAAGATACAAGTTGGTCATATCTTCTCTATGTATCCAGGAAAACCATTGTTTTCCACTTCCTATGGTTCCTCCAACAAAATATTTAAACGGTGGCACCATTTGGGCTAAAGCGCCCCCACCTTTGTCTAAGACGATTCCTGTGCGTAATGTAACTGTTCTAACCCCTAAAGCGAGCGCTTTTAAAGCCACTGCTTCCCATTTGACACATACCTGTGCCAGAAAATCACTGCCCGGCTTATCATTTTCCTTGAGTGCTTCGTCAATTCTTGATCCATAATAACCTACTGCTGAGGCACTTACAAGCACACGTGGCCTCTTACCTTTAAGCTTAGCAAGGCACTCCACCAATTGTCGAGTAATATTAATTCTACTGTCTAAAATTCTTTTTTTCTTCTCTTCAGTCCAACGTCCAGTAAAAATCGGTTCTCCAGCCATATTGATTATACCATCGATTTTCTCCATTAATTCAAGGGGTATTTTACTATCCTCTGCGTATTCGTAGGGAACTATTGATATGCCCGGCTTTTGAAAATCCGCTCGGATCTTATCATTAGTCCGAGTTAGCAACACGATAGTATGACCCTTGCGAAGAAGTTTATTACATATCTCTCCACCAATGAAACCTGTGCCGCCGGTAACTAATACGTTCATTTTTTCTCCTCCACTTAAATACCTTTATGGTCTAGGTCTGATCTTTTTTTGCTTAATCATCAACAAGGTTGAGATTTTTAGTTTTTTGCTACTTGTCAATAGTTTCATTCTAACACATCAGATGTTCGTAAAACCTTAACTACTAATTAATGCACCTTAAATATATTTCTTAAAAACCTAAGTCTAGGAAAAAATAGCAAAAAAGAGAAGGCGAATACCTACTTATCGTGGGTATCTGCCTTCCCTTTTCTCTGTATCGCTACCTAGCTAGCTCTATTTTTCTTGTATTTCGACCGCCTTCATATAAACTGGCTCAAGGGGTGAACTCTGTTCGCCTGATGCATTGGGGCCAACTTTGACGCTAGCAATCTTCTCTAC
Source organism: Desulfosporosinus sp. UBA4726 (assembly GCA_002404215.1). GTDB lineage: Bacteria > Bacillota > Desulfitobacteriia > Desulfitobacteriales > Desulfitobacteriaceae > Desulfosporosinus. The sequence continues at coordinate 4,383 of DHJG01000135.1, read as the reverse complement.
AATATCCATACCTCCGTCTACCTGACCGAAAATGGTATAATCCGGATTTTGATCTAAATTTGCGACGTCTGGTCCTGAGCCGATAAAGAATTGACTGCCATTCGTATTTTTACCGGCATTCGCCATTGCTACAACTCCAGACACATATGAATGTTTGGACGATAATTCATCCGCAAATTTATAACCTGGACCACCTGTGCCGTCTCCCTTGGGATCACCAGTCTGAATCATAAAGGTTTTCATTACTCTGTGAAATTTGACCTCGTCGTAAAAGTGATTACTCGCCAAGAAGACAAAGTTATTAACTGTTTTAGGTGCATCTTCTGGAAATAATTTAATACTGATATCGCCAAGGTTGGTGTGGATCACTGCGTGATACGGTTTTTTGGGGTCAATTTGCATGGCTGGTGGTGAGGTCCAAGTCTTGCCCTGAACTGCCGGCTGGGATGGAATTGGGGCCTTGGATGTACAACCTGCGATTGATAGTATTAATAGGGTAATTAGCATAAAAGATACTTTTTTCATTAGAACCTCCTATAAATGATTAAAATATAACCTCTTAATGATTAATGCTTTGAATTTACAAATTTAATAACGATTATCAAATATACGCGTGGACTTTTTCTCACTTCGAGGAAGTTCACCCATTGAAACCGCCTTTGGCACTATGGTAATACCAATTCTCGCTTTACAATGTTGTTTAATATTTCGTTCTATGATTCTCTTATCTGTTTCATGTTCGGTTTCAAAAAACAATGTCATAATGTCTTTACCATTTAAATGATCAATCATGACCTGATATTCGCTACTCGTTCCATCTACGCCTCGTAACATTTCCTCAATTTGGGCGGGGAAAATATTAACACCCTTTACCTTGATCATGTCGTCAGTGCGACCAATCAGGGTATCAATTCTAGGATACTCTAAACCACACGCACAATCACCCGGCATGAAACGAGTTAAATCATGCGTACGATAACGAATGAGTGGTGCACCCGTTTTCTTAAGAGTGGTAATAACCAACTCCCCGATTTCTCCTTCCGGTACCAGTGCACCAGTATTGGGATCTATAATTTCGAAGTATAAATAATCGTCCCAGTAATGCATACCACATTCCTTTTCACAACTCATCGCAATACCAGGCCCATAGATCTCGGTTAGCCCATAAATATCGTAAAGTTGAACTCCTAGTTCGTTGGCTATTCGATGACGCATTTTTTCTCCCCAGCGTTCCGAACCGATAACCCCCTTAGTCAGATGAATTTTACCATTGATCCCCCGCTTGGAAATTTCTTCAGCTAAAAGAAGTGCATAGGAGGAAGTAGCACATAATACAGTGCTTTTTAAATCTATCATCATTTGAATTTGTTTATCTGTATTACCTGGTCCCATTGGAATAACCATTGCCCCTAATAATTCAGCACCTGTTTGAAAGCCTATTCCAGCCGTCCACAGGCCATATCCAGGGGTAATATGAACACGATCCAGGTTAGTCACTCCCGCTGTTTCATAGCAACGTTTAAACATTATTGCCCAATCTGCTACATCCTGTGCGGTATAGGGAATGATGATGGGTGTACCTGTAGTACCGGAAGATGAGTGAATACGGACAATTTCATGATCAGGAACTGCCTGTAAGCCTAAGGGATAAGCCTCTCTCAAATCACTTTTATTTGTAAATGGTAACTTCTCAAAATCCTCTTGACATTGGATCGAATCTAGATCAATTCCTTCAAATTTTTTCTGATAAAATCCATCGTATTTTTTTAGATTTATCAATGTTTTTTTAATTGAATCAAACTGAACTTGTTTCATCATTGCTTATTCTCCTTTTAACGGCTTGTGCGTATGTACAAAGCTTGTAGAATTAATCCATTCATAATAATACCACGATTCTTGTGTGTAAATCATTAATTATGTATGGGTTTGAATGAATTTGGGATTAGTTTTTTGTGTATCAATATGCTTTGCGCTGATCAATCTTTTCGATTGCGCTAATTAGAAGTGGGCGATTACTACATAAATCAACAAGCCACCTCGCTCCGCTTAGTACGAGGTGGCTTCCGATACTGGTAGTTTAGAAATAGAGGCTCTTTGCTTTCTATGATATTACTGTTAGTGAACAAATCAACCACGACGCATCTCTATTAACTATTGGGAATGCTTTATGTGAAGTTTTCTTGTCCCGTGTCTGAGTAATGTTATGAACCCATCTTACCATCTTTCTTCTTAAGGATACCTTCTAATAGCAAAGAAAGTTTAAAATTAATATTATCCATAAAGGGAAGTTCCAAATTGCTATTCATTGTGGACTTAAGAATACCAGAAAACATCTCATTGATTATAGCGGGTGGAATATCTTTTCTGAACTCATTTTTGTCTTGCCCTTCTAGAATGTAGCAAATTACTCCATGCTGCGGAGCTTGCAATAGACTCCACTTACCACTAGTACCGATGTCCTCTTTCTTTCAATATCAGCACCGTCGATTCTTACAATTTTCTTTCGAATAATGGAACAGTAGCTCTCAATAAGACAAAAAGACAATAGATTAAGTCTAATATAGGATAAAAACAGCTTGAGAATAATCTCAAGCTGTTGACGTTTCAAGGTTTACTCCTGTGCATGGGCTTCTAAGTTCTCATGCCTATAAAAGAAAAAACCTTCCCCCGGCTCTAAAGCCAAGGAAGGTTTCTACTATTAACGATTTAGTAATTGTTGCGTGCGCGGGGTTGAAAGCACTCGCGGCAATATACTGGTTTGTCGCCAGATGGTTGAAAAGGAACAGTAGTTTCTTTTCCGCAAGTAGCGCAAACAGCTGGGAACATTTCGCGTTCTTGACGAGAATAGCCGCCACCATCGTTTCTGTTTTGTGCTTTCTTAGCTGCACGACACTCAGGGCAACGTCCAGGCTCGTTAGTGAACCCTTTTTCAGCATAGAACTCTTNNTTATAAAAAAACCTCCACTAAGTTTATTACCCGTGCTACATGGCAAGATCACAACTTCCTGAAGCCTTAGGCAATAAAGAAGGTTTGCGTAAATCCACTAGTTTTAACGAGTTAATAGGATTATAACTTAAAAAGTTAAACATGTCAAATCTCACCGCGACGATCAGAGCCGTCCCCTTTATTACTACATTAGTAGTCAGGCTACGAATAGCTTTTCTGGGTGCGCTAATGGGGTAACTTGGAGGCTTTTTCAGCTGCCCAAAGGTCGAATTATTGGTATTTAGCAGGTGTATTATAATTTTATGTCGAATAAGAACGAAAGTAGCCTATAACTTAGGACACAGAAAGGGAGGAAATATGAGGACACATCACTACATGAAGATCATAGCAGTACTTATCATCGGGTTCTTTATTATGCAGTTAAGCCCCGCTAAACCGGCCATGGCTGCATTTGACCAACAGACCTACTACAATGATATTGGTAAAAAAATTGAGGATAAGGCAAATAAATATAACATCCCTCCCGTACTTCTCAAAGCCGTTATTTGGATGGAGAGTGGGTGGCAACAATATAAAGTGGATCCAACAACTGGACAGCCTTTAACTGATCAACCTTTAATAGGTAATGACGGTATAGGCATCGGGATTATGCAAATTTCCTCGTATGATTGCAATGATAAAGTAACCATGGATAAGCTAAAAACCGATCTTGATTATAACCTTGAGGTAGGTTGTCAAATCCTCAATTACAAATTGAGAGTTAATCCCAAGATCGGAGATGGGGATCGTGACGTTTTAGAAAACTGGTATTTTGCTGTGTGGGCCTATAATGGTTGGTGCTCCTTGAATAACCCCAATTTCATGACAGGTAAGCCCGCTTATCAAGATGAAGTATTTGATCTTATGGGGCAGAAATATAACAGCGCAATTACCTTCGCACCAGGTGCGACTAAACTCCCTAAATCACTATTACCTCTTGTGAATCCCCCCAGACTTACCAGTTGCTGGAGTACACCGACACCAGTGCATGTGTCCGATCTGGTGATCAATTCAAATTCCTTAATTTCTTCGGGTGGGGGTTCCGGTATGGATGCTGCTAACGGAGATTACTGGACCAACTATGCTCGTTGGGGTTCGTATTATGCCTTGGGCTTTTATGTGACCGCCTACAACAGCCCGTTGGTCAAGGATAAGACAATTTCCTCTCAGAAAATTCTTAGTTCCTATAACAAACTCTTAGAGGAAGCGGATTCCTTAGTCCTTGAGGATAAAGAGTCTTCGTACGCGACGGCAGTAAAATACTATTGGACCGTTCTCCAGGGTCCGAACTTGGATGCTAATATCTCCGAACGGGCCAGAGCTGGCCATCTGAGTGCCTTAGGTAAGCTCTAACTGCCCTCAGAAAACTAAACTAAGCAAGCAAGAAGAGTCTCACT